>JAAETV010000687.1 GCA_024227975.1 Actinomycetes bacterium | reverse complement strand
GTCGGCGGCGAAGGGGCCATCGGTGGCCAAGAGACCCTCGATGGTCATGGCGCTGATCATGTCGGCCTGGACGAGGAGGCGCTGAGCATCGTGGAGGGCCAGGCAGAGCATGCCGAGGATGGCGTCGGTCCCGTTGGTGACGGCCAGACCTTCCTTCTCGGCCAGCGTGATCGGTTCGAGCCCTTCGGCCCTGAGGGCATCGATAGCAGGCCGGATGCGGCCCTCGTGATGGACATCGCCTTCGCCCAGAAGGGCCAAGGCGCCGTGGGCCAATGGGGCCAGATCGCCGCTGGCGCCGAGCGATCCGTACTCGGGAACGATGGGAGAGATGTCGGCGTTGAGCAGGGCCACCATGGCTTGGGCGACGAGGGGGCGAGCACCGCTGACTCCCAGCGCCAGGGTTCGGGCCCGCAGCAGCATCATGGCCCGTACCACCTCGTCTTCGACTGGGTCGCCCATCCCGGCGGCGTGGGATCGGATGAGGGCGGCTTGGAGCGCTTGCCGGCGCTCGGGTGCGATCCCAACGGTGGCCAGGGCACCGAATCCGGTGGAGATGCCGTACTTGGGATCACCATCAGCCAGCTGTTCGACGATGGCCCGTGAGGCCGCCATCCGTTCGAGTGCCGCTTGGGTCAGCTCCACGGGTGCTCCGTCTCGGGCGACGGCGACGACGTCGGTGATGAGCACTCCGGGACCATCGAGGTAGATGGTCATGACGCCATCGCTTCGGGAACGGGCCCGAGGTCACGCTGGAGCTGGTTGACGGCTCGAACCAGGGCTGCTTCGGCCGACTTGCGGGCCGTCGGCCGAAGCCGATGGGCCGGTCCTACGACGGACAGGGCCAGTCCGAGTTTGTGGCGGGGTGGCAAGGCCAGTGAAACGGCGGTGATATCGGCCTCGACGGCTCCGGTTCGAGTAGCGGTTGTTCCCGGGCGAGCCACAGCTGCACCAATGGCCGTCCCGTCGAGAGAGATGTTCTGCCCGATCCAGCCAACATGGCGGATGGCCCGATCGCTCTCAGCAGCCGCCACATAGGTGGCAACGGTGCCATCGCTGACGGCGAGATAGCTCGACTCACCGGTCTCTGCCGTCAGGGCTTCGAGATGGGGTTCGGCCACTGCAACCAGACGATCCAAGTCACCCCCATCGCGCAGCGAGGCTGCGATTCGAAGGATGGTGGGGCCCGGAGAGTAGAGGCCATCGGCGTCGCGATCGAGGTAGCCCCGAGCCTCCAGGGCCCGGAGATGACGGAGTGCCGTCGTCGGGGTCAGCCCCGAGGCCGCGGCGGCACCGGTGAGATTGCAGCGGCGGCCGGCCAACACGATCTCCAGCAGGTCGAGGACCCGACCTACCGATCGCGGCACGACGTAGGAAGCGTCGGTCTCAGCCTCGGCTCTGTGCTCTTGGTTGATCATGGGTGGCCTCGAATGTCATCTACTGACAACTCATGTTGTGTGTTGACAATCTACGAGGCGGGGACACAGACTGCAAGAGGCGAGCTGGACCGCCAGCTCTCGCTCGACGGGACCCACATCATGACGACAACATCGATCGGATCGCCGGTGAGGGGCATCTCGGCTCCCCGAGGCACGGAGCTCTCGTGCCGAGGCTGGCCCCAGGAAGCGGCATTTCGCATGCTGCAGAACAACCTCGATCCCGAGGTCGCCGAGAACCCGGATGAGCTCGTCGTCTACGGCGGCACCGGGCGGGCGGCGCGCTCCTGGGGGGCCTACCGGGCCATGCTGGCCACCCTGACGACCCTGGGGGCCGACGAGACGATGCTCGTTCAGTCGGGGAAACCGGTCGGGGTGCTCCGGACCCATGAGTGGGCGCCCCGGGTATTGATCGCCAACTCGAACCTGGTTCCCGATTGGGCCAGCTGGGAGGAGTTCCGCCGCCTGGAGCACCTCGGCCTCACCATGTACGGCCAGATGACCGCCGGGTCATGGATCTATATCGGCACCCAGGGCATCCTCCAGGGTACCTATGAGTGCTTTGCCGAGATCGCCCGGCTCCGTTTCGGTGGATCACTGGCCGGGACCCTGACCATTACCGCCGGGGCCGGCGGCATGGGGGGTGCCCAACCGTTGGCTGTCACCATGAATGACGGTGTAGTGCTGATCGTCGACGTCGATCAGCACATGCTGCAGCGGAGGGTCGAGCACCGCTACCTCGACGAGATCGCTCCCGACTACGCCTCGGCTGTCAAGCGGGTGAGCGAAGCGAAGGCAGCCAAGACCCCGTTGTCAGTCGGCCTCATCGGCAACGCGGCCGACATCATCCCCCGCCTCCTGGCCGACGGGATCGAAGCCGACATCGTCACCGACCAGACCAGTGCCCACGACCCCCTGAGCTATGTGCCAAACGACCTGTCACCGGAGGCGGCCAAGGAGCTCAAGGACAACCAGCCCGACGAGTTCACCCGGCGGGCCCGGGTCGCCATGGCTACCCACTGCGAAGCCATGGTCGGCTTCATGGATGCCGGAGCCGAGGTCTTCGACTACGGCAACAGCCTCCGGGCCGAGGCCAAGCTCGGCGGGTTCGATCGGGCCTTCGACTACCCAGGCTTCCTCCCGGCCTACATCCGACCCCTCTTCTGCGAGGGACGGGGCCCATTCCGCTGGGTGGCGCTGTCGGGAGACCCCGCCGACATCGCCGCCACCGATCGGGCCGTGCTCGAGGAGTTTCCCGAGAACGAGTCACTGGCCCGATGGATCCGCCTCGCTGGGGAGAGGGTGGCATTCCAAGGCTTGCCGGCCAGGATCTGCTGGCTCGGCTACGGCGAGCGTCACCGTCTCGGTCTCCGTTTCAACGACATGGTCCGGCGGGGGGAGCTCAAGGCCCCGATCGTGATCGGGCGCGATCATCTCGACTCCGGATCGGTGGCATCCCCCTACCGGGAGACCGAGGACATGCTCGATGGCTCCGACGCCATCGCCGATTGGCCCCTCCTCAACGGACTGGTCAACGCCTGCTCCGGGGCGACCTGGGTCAGCATCCATCATGGGGGCGGGGTCGGTATCGGCCGCTCGATCCACGCTGGCCAGGTGAGTCTGGCTGACGGTACCGATCTGGCCGACGAGAAGCTGGAACGGGTCTTGACCAATGACCCGGCGACCGGGGTCATCCGCCATGTCGACGCCGGCTACGACCGGGCGGCCGAGGTCGCAGCCGAGCGAGGGGTGACTATCCCCCTCCCCGCCACCGAAGAGACCTGATCGGCGAAGGCCATGACCGTCCGCCCCATCTTGACCATTGGTGACCCAGCGCTTCGGCGATCGGCCCGACCGGTGAGCGCCGGTGAGCTCGCCACCGATCGGGTTCAGGCCATCATCGATGACCTGATCGACACCATGCGTCACGCCACCGGCGCCGGCCTGGCCGCTACCCAGATCGGGGAACACCTCCGGATCGCCGTCATGGAGGTGACCCACAACCCGCGATACCCGTACAAGCCGCCACTCCCCCTCACCGTCGCCGTCAACCCCGTGATCGAACCTCTCGACGATGAGCTGGTGACCATCAATGAGGGGTGCCTGTCGGTACCCTTGCGAGGCGATGTCACTCGCCATGTCAACATCGGTGTCCGCTACCAGGACCGGCTTGGCCGCGAACATGACGAGATCAAACGTGGGCTGACCGCCGGCACCTGGCAACACGAATGCGACCACCTCGACGGGGTCCTCTTCATCGACAAGGTCGATGACCCGACAACGCTGGCCACCTGGGCCGAGTTCGAGGCCCACCAGCGAGACGAGTTCATCGAGCGAATCACC
>JAAETV010000686.1 GCA_024227975.1 Actinomycetes bacterium | reverse complement strand
TTCCTCGGCGAAGGAGAGGCCGTGATAGCCGGCATAGGGCTCGGTCAGGGTCGGGAACTTGCCGGAGGCGACCCAATCGAACCGGCCCCCGTCGACGACCACCCCACCCAAGGCGACCCCATGACCGCCGATGAACTTGGTGGCTGAGTGCATGACGATGTCGGCCCCGTACTCGATGGGGCGGATCAGGTAGGGAGTTGAGAAGGTGGCGTCGACCATGAGGGGCAGGCCGGCGTCGTGGGCCACCGACGCCACTGCCTCGATGTCGAGCACCTCGATACCGGGATTGCCGAGGGTCTCGGCGAACACCACCTTGGTGTTGTCTTGGATGGCAGCAGCGAAGGCTTGGGGGTCGCGGGGGTCGACGAAAGTCGTGGTGATGCCGAACCGGGGGAGGGTCAGGTTCATCATGTTGTGGCTGCCTCCGTAGATGTTCTTGGAGGCCACGATGTGGTCGCCGGCGGACGCAATGGTGGCTACGGCCAGGTGGAGGGCAGCCTGGCCGCTGGCGGTGCAGACCGCACCCACCCCTCCTTCCAGAGCGGCTATCCGTTCTTCGAGTACGGCAACTGTCGGGTTGGAGATCCGACTGTAGAGGTGGCCGGGGACCTCCAGATTGAACAAGGCAGCCGCTTCATCGGTATCGGCGAAGCTGTAGGAGGTGGTGAAGTAGATGGGTACGGCCCGTGCCCCCGTCGTTGGATCGGGATGTTGCCCCGCATGGAGACTGAGCGTGTCAAAGCGGAGGAAGTCGGGTTCAACCATGGTCCTGAGGCTAGTCAAGCCCACCGATGACATGGGATCCCAAACCTTGCTCCCCTTGGGTGACGTTACCCAGGCAACCACCGCTCGTGTTTGCACCCCACCCCCCGCCGAGCTTGGAGCACGTATGTCCAGCCCCGAAACGATCATGTACGCAGTGCCCCGTCCAGAACGGATGGGCGACACCGCCCGACCCGACTACAACGCCACCATCGTTGGTATCCGCGACACGGGAGGAGGGCTCCGAGTCCTTCGGGTCGAGCCTGATGCCCCCATCGAGGGTTTCCAGGCTGGTCGCTATCTCCCGATGGGACGGGGCTACTGGGAACCTCGCTTCGATGGGCTCGACGTGGAGGTCCCGGAAGCGAAGCGAAACCGGATCGTCAGTCGGCCCTACTCGCTGTCGTCGTCGATGATCAGCCAGGGCCACCTACATGACCCGGGTGATGATCGTTGCCTGGAGTTCTACATCGCCCTCGTCGACCCCCCAACCTCGGAGCCTCCGGCCGAGCTGACCCCACGGCTGTTCGCCACCTCAGCGGGTGATCGTGTCCTGCTCGGGCCCAGGATCGCGGGGCACTACACCCTCGATGCCGTTGGCCCGACCGACAATGTGGTCTTGGCCGGAACCGGTACCGGGGAGGCCCCCCACAACGCCATGGTGGCTGAGCTGGCCCGCTCCGGTCATCGGGGCAAGGTGACGGTGTTGTCGACCTCTCGCAATCGTGACGACTTTGCCTACCTGGCCCAGCACCGTGAGTTGGAGCGCCTGTGGAACAACTACCGCTATTTCCCGCTGTCGACCCGCCAGCCGGCTGACGGGATCAAGCGGTATGTCCAGGACATCCTCACCGTCCCCGACCCCGCGGACTGGCTCGGGTTCCCCCTTGACCCCGACCGCACCCACGTATTCCTCTGCGGAAACCCCTCGATGGTCGGTACGGCCAAATGGGAAGAGGACAGCCCTGTCTTCGAGACCTCCGGTGGGGCCCTCGAGATCCTGCACCAGCGAGGGTTCACCCTTGATCGCAAGGGCGCCCCCGCCGGCAATGTTCACTTCGAGGAGTATTGGTGATCAGAGGACGACGACGGAGCGGAGGACCTCGCCTCGCTCCATCTTGTGAAAGGCCTCTTCGACACTGTTGATGTCGATCGTCTCCGATACGAAGCCGTCGAGGTTGAGCCGACCCTGGAGATGGAGATCGATCAGCATGGGGAAGTCCCGTGAGGGGAGGCAGTCGCCATACCAGCTCGACTTGAGTGAGCCTCCTCGACCGAAGATCTCGATGAAGGGAAGCTCCACCTTCATCTCCGGATTCGGGACTCCGACGAGGACGACGGTGCCGGCCAGATCCCGAGCGTAGAAGGCTTGCTCATAGGTCTGGGGAAGGCCGATGGCCTCGATGGCCACATCGACCCCGTTGCCATCGGTCAGCTCTCGGATCCTCTCGACGGGATCGGTGTTCGACGAGTTGATGGTGTGGGTGGCCCCGAAGTCCTTGGCCCATTCCAGCTTCTGGTCATCGATGTCGACAGCAATGATGGTTCTGGCCCCAGCCAGGCGGGCCCCTTCGAGGGCGGCATTGCCGACACCCCCGCAACCGAACACGGCAACTGAGTCGCCCCTCCCGACCTCACCGGTGTTCATGGCCGCACCGAGCCCGGCCATCACCCCACAACCCAGGAGGCCCGCCACCTCGGGTTTGGCTTCGGGGCTGACCTTGGTGCACTGTCCGGCGGCGACCAGGGTCTTGTCGGAGAAGGCGCCGATACCGAGAGCGGGTGAGAGCTCGGTCCCGTCGGCCAAGGTCATCTTCTGGGTGGCGTTGTGGGTGGCGAAACAGTACTGGGGCTTGCCTTTGAGGCAGGAGCGGCACTGGCCGCACACGGCCCGCCAGTTCAAGATGACGAAGTCGCCGACCTCCACCTCGTCGACGCCGTGGCCAACCGACTCGACGAGGCCAGCGGCCTCATGGCCGAGGAGGAAGGGGAAGTCATCATTGATGCCACCTTCGCGGTAGTGGAGGTCGGTGTGGCAGACCCCGCAGGCCTGGATGGCAACTACGACTTCTCCCGGACCAGGGTCGGGGATGATGATCGTCTCGACGGTGACCGGCTCACCCTTGGCCTTGGCGATGACACCGCGAACTTCTTGTGGCATTGGCTGTTTCCCCTTTGATTCTGGCCGCTGGTACAAGCGAGAAGGCTAGCCGCCGAGTCGGCGTTGACCCAGCGCCGACAGCCAATAGGGGAACTTCGGGTGCCCGGTTGGGGAAGGACTCCGTTGTCTGTCCCGACCCCGGGCACCCTCGCTGAATACAGTTATCGACAACCTCCACTTCGGACTTGAATCAAGCCTTGACGTGGGGGGTCATGAAGGCGATGGGGACCGTCGATCCGACCTCGGAGCGGACAGCAGCGATGCGCCGGCCCGGTTGGACGGCGTCGACGGGGGTGGTGGATCGGTCACCGAGGAAGGCGGCGGTGGCATCGAGGTCGTTGGTGGCGTAGGCGATACCAGCTAGACGGGCTGGCTTGGCCTCGTCTTCAGGTGAGGGCGGCCCTGCCAGTTCGAGCAGGGTGCCGCCGGCCCAGGCGAACCGCATATCGACCGAAGTGCCGGCCGAGTTGGTGGTACGTCCACCACGGATCTCCAATCCGATCGATTCGAGGGCCGCGGCTGTTCGTGGGGTACTGGGGGTCCTCACCACCAGATGGTCGATCCGGAACACCCCATTGGCATGGTCGGTCGACGGGGCTGGCTCGGAGTCATTGACGACGGTGGTGGTGATCCCGTCGATGGAGACGATGTCGCCATCGACGCCCCGGACACCCCAACCGATCACACCCCGCCTTGTCCCGGTGCGTCCGACCAGGCGATGCTCGACTCCGTTCACCACACAGCTGCTTCCACCACCGGGCGACTCGCCAACCCTGAACCCGAGCTCTCGCCACAACTCGGGGGGATCAGCCACCTCCAGCCAAAGGATTTCCATACCCGGCACCCTAGTGCCCGAGCCCAGGACGGCTGAATGAGGCACCGAGAGTCTCGGCCGCGGCCGCCTCGGTCGCGATGATGGTGAACCCACAAGGGCCGGCCTCGCACGGGTTGACCATGGTCGAGGTTGGGGTGAGTTGGACCGACACCGGTCCTTCATCGAGGTGGAGGCAGCCCTTGGCCCGTACGATGCCGACCGGCCGCTCGGCCAGGATCTGATCCAGCTCAGCCCGGCTCAGGGGGCGGACCTCATCGATGGTCACGGTGACCAGGCTGTGGGCCTGGGGCGGGACGGGAGGGTCGCCGGGCGAGATGAAGCGGGCCCCTCGGGCCACCGCCGACGTGAGCACATCCGACGCCGGTGCTTCCAAACTCGATGTGGTCACCACCCGACCTGGTGCCGCCTCGGCCACCAAAGCCACCACCCGTTCCAACTCGGTGGACGCCAACCGGTCAGCATGGGACACGATCACACTATGGGCCGCGTCGAGTTGACGGCCAACGGTTGGTCCGATCTTGGGTTGATCGAGCTGGCCCTCGAACGCGGTGGCGTCTATGACCGTCACGATGCGGTCGAGCCGCAGCACATGGCTGGCCTCGATCACCTGGGCTACCGCCATCGGGTCGGCAACCCCGCTTGCCTCCAGCACGATCAGGTCTGGCCCTTCGCTGGCCAGCCGGTCGAGGGTGGCGGCCAGATCGGCCGTCCGTTCACAACAGCCGCACCCATTGGTCAGCTCGATCTCCAGATCACGACTCTCCGCCCCGCGGCCAACAACCAGGGTTGGATCGAAAGGGAGTGATCCGATGTCGTTGACTACTGCCTTCACCACTGAGTTCTCGGGCGGCGCACTCAACAACCGGACCAGCAAGCTCGATTTGCCGGTACCGAGGAACCCGGTCAGCAGCGTCACCGGGATCGCCGTCTCTGTTGGGGCCGGCGCTGTTCCAACTCGGGGCCGGTGAGCGTCGAGGTGGGTCACCAGCGATGACCACATCGTCTGGAGATCACTCATCGTGTGACTCCGTCACCGGCTCACTCCGTCACCCCGCGGTACTGTCCCCACCGAGTACGGTGTCGACCACCTCGATCGAGCCGAGATCGGTGGGGGCCACCTCGTAGGGATCATCGGCCAGGATGGTGAAGTCGGCCAGCTTGCCGACCTCGATCGAACCGACCCAGTTGTCGTTGCTGAGGATGTATGCGGCATCGACGGTGATGGCCCGCAAGGCCCGATCGACCGAGATCCGCTCACCGGGGGCCAGCACCGTCTCCCCATCGGCCCCGATCCTGGTGGCGGCGATCTCGGCCACCAGCAAGGGCGATAGGGGAGTGACGACGAGGTTGAAGTCCGAGTGGAGGGCGAATGGGGCACCGGCTCGTTCCAGCGACCCCAGCCGGGCCGTGGCCTCCGAACGGTCGGGACCGAAGCCGGCGTCCGAATGCATCTGGGCCCGATAGCGGACGAAATAGGCGTTGACACTCGCCCCTCCCCCCAATGCCGCCAATCGTCGAGCCTGGGCCGGGGTGCTGAGACAGTAGTGTTCGATCACGAACCGATGATCGAAACGGGGATGGTTGTGCTGCAGCTTCTCCAATACATCAAGGGTCATGTCGACGGTGGCATCACCGTTGGCATGAGAATGGATCTGGATCCCGGCCTTCCAGAACGGGAGCATCCGCTCATACAGCTCATCCCACGGGGTCTCACCCGTCAGCCCCTCCTCACCGTCGAGATAGCCAGGGAACCCGAGCTTCAACGTCATCGACGGGTACGAGCCATCATTGACGTACTTCACCCCGTGGGTGGTCAGCTGCCCATCACCCTGAGCCCGTTTCGAGGCCAGGTAGTCGAGCATGTCAGCGCCGTAGGCATCGACCAGACGGGGCTCGAAGGGGACCATCAACATCCGCAAGGGGAAGGTGCCATCGTCGATGGCGGCCCGGTGGTCGGCCCACTCGGCTTCGAAGTCGTCGATGCCCCACACCATGTCGGTTGTCGTCGTCACCCCGGCGGCACGGGCCACGGCCCCCATTCGATCGACGGCCTCTCGCCCGAACCCTTCGGCGAATATCTGAGCCGCCACTGGTTTGAAGGCGCGCCCAACCGCCCCCGTCTCAATGAACCAGCCGTTGAGCCGACCGTCGGGGTAGCGGCCGAGACCATGCAGATCGGTCGAGTCGTCGACCCCGATCAGCTCGATCATGGGCGTATTGGCATAGACGATGTGGGGGGCGTAGGCGCACACCCACAACGGCACTGTGTCGCTGACCTGATCGAGCAGGTCGCGGTCGAGATGGCCCTGCTGGGTGGCGGGGTCGTAGCCCCAGGTCGTCACTGGCTCCGATCGGCCGTCGGGCCCTACTGTGGCCTCGGCGGCCAAGCTCCGCAGCTGGTTGAGCACCGCATCACGGGTGGGTAACCCGGCCCGGATCCCAGTCGGTGATGCCGACTCGATGGGACCGACATAGTCGAGACCCATATAGGTGCCGGACATGCGGAGGTGGGTATGGGGATCGATGAAGCCCGGCATCATCACCCGCGAGGCGAAGGTGTCGTCGACGGTGTGGGGGTGGCGACGCAGCCAGGGCTCCATCGACTCCAGTGAGCCGACGGACACGATTCGCCCATTGGCAACGGCAACCGCCGTGGCCTCGGGGCGGCCCTGGTCCATGGTGTGGATACGGGCTGCGGTGTAGACGCGGAGGTCAGATAGATCAGCGATGCCTCGACCCTAGTCGGCGCCTTTCAGTCTGTTCCATGGGCTAGCCACCGGGCCCGCCCACATCTCGGGCCCAGGTCTGCATCATGCCGTTGACCGACACGGGGCCGCGATCCAGGCCAGCATGGGGTCGATGTTGTTCGCCGAGCTGGGCCTGTGGTTGGTGGTCATCGTGGCCGGGGTCGGGGTGGTGGCTCCGGATCAGGGGCGCCGATACCGGCTCGACATAGTAGCGGCCACTATCGGGACGGTGCTGCTGATCGTGCTCGGCGGCGCCTTCGTCGTCGAGGCCTGGTCGCTGGCCTATGTCGCCGACCACGCCCGGTCCGGGCTCAACCCTCTGCTCCAGGTATCGGGGCTGTGGGCGGGAGCCGAGGGCTCACTGCTGTTGTGGACCACGATGGTGGCCTGGGCCTCGGTTGTGGCCCGAACTATGGCAAGCAGGCGGCCGGGGCGAGTAGAGCTGGGGGTGATCCGCCGGGGGGCGTTGCTCACCGGAGGCTATGGGCTCGTCCTGGTGCTGGCCGCTTCCCCCTTCGAACGGTTGGCCATTCCCCCTGTCGACGGACTCGGCCTCCAGCCGGTGTTGGAACACCCGGCCATGATCTGGCACCCACCCATCCTCTACGCCGGCCTCAGCGGCCTCCTCATACCAGCCTTGCTGGCGGCCGCTGCTGATGGAGCTGTCCCCCCGACCTTCGACCGGCGGGTACTCACCATTCCCCTTGGGTTGCTGACCATCGGTCTGGCCACCGGGGCCGTATGGGCCAATGTCGAGCTCGGCTGGGGTGGCTACTGGGCATGGGACCCCATCGAGTCGGCCGGCCTGGTGGCCTGGCTGTTGGGAGCCGCCGCCCTTCACGGCTGGCCTCGCCAGGGGTCCGGTCCGGGCTCCACCCTCAGCCCCCGGGTGGCGAGGGCCGCCCTCATTGCCCCCGGCCTGGCCGCGGTCTGGGCTACCACCATGACCAGGATCGGGGTGGTGGACTCCGTCCATGCCTTCGCTGATCGGCCCGGCCTCCGTATCGGCCTGCTCACCGTGGCCGGTGTGGTGACCCTCGGTGCCATCGCCGCCATCACAACCGCCGGCCCGGGCTCGCCTGGCCCTACCCCTTCCCCCGCTCCCACCACTCACCGCCAATGGGCTGTCGCCGGGCTGGCGGTGGCGGCGGTGATTGTAGCCATCGGGACCTACGAGCCCCTGGTCGAGGGGGCGACAACAGGGGATCGAGTGGCCATCGCCGGCCACTACTACACCCGCCTGCTGTGGCCCGTTGTCATCATCGGGGCCGCTCTGGCCATCAAGGCCGACCGACGGTGGCACGCTGCGGTAGTCGGCGCCGCGATCGGGGCCGTCGTCACCCCGTTTGCTGCCGGTCCCTTCGCCATCGCCCTCGCTATTGCTGGGGGAGGGGTCGCCGGGTCGGCCCTTTCTACCTTGAGGGCCCGCCGCCCCGGGGCACTGGCCCACCTCGGGGTGGGGCTGGTCCTGGTCGGCATCGGGGGCACGGTGGCCACCGAGATCACCATTGTCGATCTGGTCGTTGACACCCCAACCATGGTCGACGGGTTTGAGTTGACCCACCGCTCCATCGTCATCACCGAGACGGGGGGTACCCGTCAGGCCATCGCCACCCTGGAGGTCGATGGCACCATATTCGAGCCACGGTTGGTCTCGTTCCCCCTCCGGGGGGCGTCGACGACGGAGATGGCTCGCCGCCTCCAAGGGGTCGACGACGTCCAGGTGATCCTGATCGACGGCGATGCCAGCGGAGCCCGCTACCGCCTCAACCATCTCCCCCGGGTCGGCATCGTCTGGTTGGGGTGTGCCGTGGTCGCTATCGGCCTGACCACTCAGCCCTTGCGCCGCTTTCGAGCCAGGAGCTCCGACACCGTCGATGCCGCCGCCGGCTCAGCTTCCGAAGGTTCGGACGACGACTTGGATATCGAAGCCGGGGCCAGGACCGGCGACTCCGATGGCGACTCTGTTGGCGACTCCGACGGTGGCTTCGATGGAGGAGTCCTCGGCGGCTCCGCTGAAGCCCCCACCGACTGAGCCTCCGGATCATGTCTGGTCGCGAGGTCGGGCTCACTGAGGCGAGGGAGACGGGAGCGGAGCACATTGACGGTGGCCGCCGCCCGTTCAGTACCAACCGCAAGCAGGCCCCGTCGCCAGGCCAGGCGGCTGAGGCCAACGGCGATCGGCCATGCCACCACGGCGAACAGCAACAACCAGCGGGCCAGCTCGATGGTGTGGGTCCCGGCCCGGGTCCCGGCCGAGCTGAACAGCTCCTCCGGGCCGGGATCGACCCGGCCTCGGGTCACCTCGGCTAGAGCCACAAGTTGGTCGCGGCCAACGGGGGTTGGGGCGTACTCGGCCGGGTAGGAGCGGGTGGTCAGCCCCACCCCCGACCACACCGTCTCGCCTCCATTGTCGACGACGGCCCCGATGGCATAGGTGCCGGCCTCGTCGACACCGACCGTGGCCCCGAATGACGACCCGTCGATACGCTCCAGGTCCACCACCGTGCTCGACCCGTCAGGGCCCGCCACCCGGACCGACGCCGTCGCATCTTGAGGCCAGTCTTCGACCCCGTCGAGGCGGATCTCCAGTTGGGAGTCGACCAGCCGGGCCTGGATGCCGCCCCCCTCTCCGGTGATGGGGAAGGTGTCCTTCACCACCCCCGACCAGAACTCGGGACCCTCAGACCAGCGGCTCCAGGGTGCGGCCCAGCGCTCCCCGCTGTCACTGGTCCAAGCTGTGACCCTCCCCAGACCGGCCTGCCATGAGCTGAGCAAGGGGTCTTCATCGGGCCCGATGCGAAGATCGACGGTGGCCGTTGGCTTGGCTGAGGTAGCGATATAGCCATCGAGTGGGGGTGAGGTGGTCAGGTCTCTGACCGGGGCCCGGTTGGAGGAGATCAGGGGTAGGAACTCACCTTCGTTGACGAAGTTCCGCGACGCCAGTACCGCCTCCTGGACGATCAGTTCAGGGATCTGCTCCAGGTTCCGGCCGGCGTAGTAGCGCCCTCCTCCCGCTTCGGCGATGGGGCGGAGATCCTCGGCTGCCCCCTCCCCGGTGGCAACGACCGACACCGTGATCCCCTCGGCCAACAGTTCGGCCGCCTGGTCAGCGACCCGGTCCAAGACCCCCGGTTCGGTGAAGCCGTCACTGAAGAAGATGATGTGTTTGAGGCTGGCCTCCGACTTCTGCAATTCGTCGGCTGCGGTCAACAGCCCACTGTCGACGAAGGTCGGGCCGTCGGGCACGATCTGGCTCAGCCCCTCATCGATGACGTCTTGGGGTGGGGTGCGCTGGAGGTCGATGACCCAGTTGTCGTTGGCGTCCATGGTCAGCACACCCACTTCGTCGGTCGCTTCCAGGGCGGCGATGGCCCGGGCCGCGGCATTGCGGGCGATGGCCGTCTTCGACACCCCGCCTCCGATCCGATTCCCCCCACCCAGCCCATTGCGGCCCTCCTCATCACAGTGGCAGGCTCCCATGGAGCCGCTGGAATCGATGGCCAACACCTCGGCCACCGTCTGGCGGCGCAAGGGGTCCGTGATCTCACTCACCACCGGAAGGAGTTGCTCCAGGTCACTATCTCGGTAGCCGCCAAGGGCATAGGAGTGGGTTCCCCCCAACACCACGAGACCTCGACCCAGATCCCGGACTGCCCCCGTCAGAGCGGTGACATGGCCGTCGCTGAGGTCCCGACGGTCGACGTCGGCCAGCACGATCGATGAATAGCGGGTCAGCTCGTCGATGGAGGGGAACGATCCGGGGTTTGCCTCATCGACGGTCAACCCGCCCCCTCGGAGCATGGTCGTCAGATCATCGGCCACCCCATCCCGCCCGGCCACGATCAGCACCCGATCGGCTCCCTCGACCGGGATGGCGGCATAGCCGAGATCGTTGGCATCGACGATGTCGCCAACCCCATCCACCTCCACCTGGTACCGCAGGACCCCATCGCTGGCAGCCACATCGCTGAAGCGGATGGTGTTCTCACCGGTATCGAGCTGTACCAGGCGGGACTCGATCGTCTCTCCTTCTCGTCGCAAGGTCACCTCGGCCTCGATGGGGGCCGGTGCCTCAACCCGGACGTCGATGTCGATCCGTTCCCCCTGGCGAGCAATCGAGGGGACGTCGACCCCGGCGACGGCCAGATCGGCCCCTACCGGTGGGTCGATGACGACCACGTCGAGCGGAATCCCGTCGGTGGCGAGGCGCTCGGCCTCGGCCGAGGCGTCGCCCGTGGTCGGGCGCCCATCGCTGATGAGCACCAATCGGCGGCGGGTATCGCCGGGCAGGGCGGCTGCCCCCAGGCGCATGGCGGCGGCCAGGTCGGTACCGCCCCGGTCGACGATCACATCGATCCCGGCAAAGGCTGGTTCCTGGCTGACCAGGGTCTCCAACCGGGCATCGTGACCGAAGACTACGACCCCGGCTCGGGTGTCATCGGGTTGGAGGGCGAGGGCATCGGCTACGGCCCCGACGGCGGCTGAGCGGCCGGATGGGGTCATGGAGTCGCTGGCGTCGATCAGGAACAGGGTGGCCACCTCATTGGCCGGCCGCGAGAGATTGGGAGCCAGGAGGGCAATCAGCAAGGCCAGAGCCACGGCTCCCCGCAAGACGGTTGCCGCCCTCCACTGGCGGGGCCCGACCCCCCGCCGACGGCGAGCCAGCAGGTATTCGCCGACCAGGACGGCCAGGATGAGGGCGATGACGGGAGCCAACCATGGGATTTGCCCCTGGCCCTCCCTGGCCGTTGTCCCATCGAAGGCCTCCTCGAAGGGGAGATCGGGGGCCGGAGCAACGGCCGACTCGCTCCGGTCGGCACCGACCGCGATAACCAGCTCACCCCGATCCGGTTGGGTGATGGACCAGAATCCAAGCTGATCGGCAGTAGGGAACGAGGTCCCGGGCGGGATCGTCTCCGAGGTCCCGTCGGGGTTGGTGATGACGGCTTCCCGGCTGGGATCGATGGGAAGGTCGCTCCCCACCATCAGTCGAGCTGGGGGAGCGATCAGG
>JAAETV010000685.1 GCA_024227975.1 Actinomycetes bacterium | reverse complement strand
TGTCCGTGCCAGACCATACCCATCCTCGAACTTCTCGTGATTGCGATTGCTGGGGAAATGGGTACCTAGCACGATGCGAGCCGAACGATCACCGAGCGGATTTCCCGCGCCGCCCAAGACCGCCTACTGCCGACTCCCTGACACCCCAAGAGGCATCAATGTGACATCGTACACTTTCGCCTGCACCGAAGGGCACCGGAGGCCGGAGTCGGTAGCGTTGAATGCTCCCCTTCTCTGTTGAGGTGCCCCTTGGCTACGCGCCACGATCTTCGCAACGTGGCCATCGTGGCCCACGTCGACCACGGCAAGACCACGCTGGTCGACGCCATGCTCCATCAGACGGGGGCCTTCCGAGCCAATGCTGACGTGGCCGAACGGGTCATGGACTCCATGGACCTGGAACGTGAGAAGGGGATCACGATCCTGGCCAAGAACACCTCCATCCGCTGGGGAGAGCTGACCTTCAACATCGTCGATACACCCGGCCACGCCGACTTCGGTGGTGAGGTGGAAAGGGCCCTGACCATGGTCGACGGGATCGTTCTCCTCGTCGACGCGGCCGAGGGTCCTCTGCCCCAGACCCGGTTCGTGCTTCGCAAGGCCCTGGCCCGTGACCTACCGGTCATCCTCGTCATCAACAAGGTCGACCGGCCCGACGCCCGTACCGCCGAGGTAGTAGACGAGGTCTACGAGCTGTTCTTCGACATCGACGCCCGAGACGATCAGGTCGACTTCCCCATCCTCTACTGCGCGGCCCGCAACGGATGGGCCACTGGCGACGAGTCCGTCCTCTCCTCCGGTCCCGGCGAGGGGTCGAACCTCGACCCGCTCCTGGAGTGCATCCGCGACACGATCCCAGCGCCGAGCTATGTCGAGGATCATCCCCTACAGGCCTGGGTCACCAACCTCGATGCCTCCCCCTATCTCGGACGCCTGGCTCTGTGCCGGGTCATGAACGGGACCCTACGCCGCGGCCAAACCGTCGGCCTTCACCGGGTCGACGGCCGGACCGAGTCGGTGAAGCTGAGCGAGTTGTACCTCACCGAGGCCCTGGAACGGGTCCCGGCCGAGGAAGCTCGCCCTGGCGATCTGGTGGCGGTGGCCGGAATAGACGACATCCTCATCGGCGAATCCCTGGTCGATATCGAGAATCCACGACCCCTGCCCCCAATCGCGGTCGACGAGCCAGCCCTGTCGATGACAATCGGGGTCAACACCTCGCCCGTGGCTGGCAAGGACGGATCGAAGCTCACGGCTCGGCTCATCAAGAGCCGCCTCGACGCTGAGCTGGTCGGAAACATGAGCCTGCGGGTCCTGGCCGGCGATCGGCCTGACGCCTGGTATGTCCACGCTCGGGGTGAGCTTCAACTAGCCGTACTGGTCGAGACAATGAGGCGTGAAGGCTTCGAGCTGACAGTCGGCAAGCCAGCCGTCGTCACCCGCGAGATCGACGGCATCACCCACGAACCCGTCGAACAGGTCACAATCGACGTCCCCGAGGAACACCTGGGAGCGGTGACCCAGTTGCTGGCCACCCGCAAGGGCCGGATGGGACAGATGGTCAACCATGGG
>JAAETV010000684.1 GCA_024227975.1 Actinomycetes bacterium | reverse complement strand
GTTGGCCCGCTTCGGCGGCTACCCGGTAGGGATCATGGCCAACAACCCGAAGTTCAGTGGGGGCGCGACCGATGTCGACGCCGGAGCCAAGGCGTCGCGGCTCCTCCAGCTGTGCGACACCTTCAACCTGCCAATCGTCTCGCTGGCCGATGAGCCAGGGTTCCATGTCGGCATCGAATCTGAGAGACAGGGCATCGAGCGAGCCGGGGCCCGCCTGGTCGCCCTCACCTGCCAGACCCAGATGCCATGGTTGACGATCGTGATCCGACGACTGTACGGGGTGGCCGGCCAATGCCACCATCGCCCGACGGGTATGTTCCGCCGCTATTGCTGGCCGTCGGGGCGATGGGGGTCGATGCACATAGCCGGCGGTACCTCAGCCGCCTACCGCCGGGAGATAAACTCGGCCGAGGACCCCGAAGCCAAACAGCAGGAGATCGAGGACCGGCTGAATGCCCTGGCCTCCCCGTTTCGTACGGCCGAAGCCACCGGCCAGGACATCATCGATCCGGCCGAGACCCGCGTCCTGATCTGCCGCTTCGTCGAACAGGCTCAACGGATCCTGGAGACCCAGCTCGGTCCACCGACCATGCCCTACCTACCCTGATGACCAGATCGCTCACCACCGCTGATCTGACAGCCCTGGAAGCCGACGTCGTGGCCGCCCTCGAGGCTCAGGATCCATCGAGTTTGCCTGTTCTCGGGTTCGGAGAACTATCGGTGGCCCTGGCCTGGCCGACCGATGAGCCCCGGTTCGCTTGCAAGCGGACACCACCGTTCACACCGGCCCAGTTCGCGCAGTATCAGGCCCTGGTCGATAACTATGTCGGCGCCCTTCGGGAGGCCGGGATCGGGGTCATCGACACCAGCGTCCGGTCGGTCGAATCAGGCGACCGGCTGATCGGCTACCTGGTCCAACCCTTGTTGGCCAAGGAGTCACTTGGCAACAATGTGTTGGCCACCAGCGATCCTGACCCCGACCATCCCTTCCTCGCTGCGCTCGGTCAGGCCATAGCCACCGTCTCGGACAAACTCAGCATCGACGCTCAGGTCACCAACTGGTCGTGGGACGATACGGAACTGACCCTGTTGGATGTCGGCACCCCATTCATGTGGAACGACGACGGCACATCTCGCATCGATATGAAGCCCTTCCTGCCCATGATCCCGGCCCTCCTACGGCCACTGGTCAGGAGGGACATAACGGCCTTGATGAGGCGCTGGCAGGAACCTCGCCAGACGGCCCTCGACGTGGTGGCCAACCTGTACCGGGAGGGGATGGCCGAATGGGTCGAACCGACTCTCGTGGCCTTCAATCGGGTGGTTGGCGTCGACCACCCTATGATGGAAGCCGAAGCCGAGGCTCTTCATCGGGAGGACTTGAAGACCTGGCCCCGGCTCAAGCGGCTCCAAAGAGTAGAGCGGACATGGCAGACCAGGGTCCGCCGCCGCCGCTACGAGTTCTTCATTCACACGACCTTCGGCGGCAATACCATCTGAGGGCCCGCCCGAGGCTCCTAGACCGGAGGACGATCGGCCACGACCTCGTTGGCTTCGAGGGCGGCGATGCCATCTGAGGGCAGGGCTGCGATGTCGGACAGGACCTGGTGGTTGTGCTCACCGAGCAAGGGGGCCCGCCGACGGATTCGAGCCGGTGTCGTCGTGAGATGGAGGGGCAAGTTCGCGGTAGTGAAGGGACCGAACTCGGGCTGGTCGAAGGTGGTGAACAGGGCGCGCTGGTCAAGGTGGGGATCGGCCATCAGTCCCGCGGCGTCATGGACGGCCCCGGCCGCCGTTCCCTCTCGTTGGAGAAGCTCGGCCACTTCGGTTGCACGGCGATCGCGAGTCCAGGTCGACAGAGCATCGTCGATCATGTCGTGGTGATGCTGCCGGTCGTCGAGCAACCACGTCGTCCAACCAGCGGGAAACCCGGTGAGGTGACACAGGGCCCGCCACCCATCATCGCTGACAACGGATACTGCGACCCACTGATCTTCTCCCTGGCAGCGGTACACCCCTTGGGGGGCCAGGGCTGGGTCCCGATTCCCAGGCCCGACCTCAGCCGGGGGCGGTGGAGTGCTCTCGCCAAGCTGGGAGGCCAGGAGCTGGTCGCCGATGGCGGCAACGATCGACTCGAACTGGGGTACCTCGACCGTCTGCCCTATCCGTCGGGGGCTCGCCTCCCGATCCCACAGGGCGATGAGGAGGCCGCTGGCGGCGTGGAGTCCGGCGATTGGGTCGGGCCAGGCGACACCACCCTTCCAAGGCACCTGGTCAGGGTAGCCAACCAGATGGGACAGCCCGGCGTGAGAGTCGACCGAGGAGCCGTAGGCCAACCATTGCTCGGCCGGTCCCGACCGCCCGTAGCCGGGCATGGTGAGGTAGATCAGCTCCGGGTTCAGCTCATGGAGCCGATCCTCATCGAGGCCGAAATGAGGCATGACTCTGGGGCTGTAGTTCTCCAACACCACGTCGGCCCAGGGAACGAGCCGCTCGAAGGTCGACACGCCGGCGTCGGTGCCGAGATCGAGGGCCAGGGAGCGCTTTCCGATCGAGTACTTCACGACATGGCCGTTGCGGTTCCATTGGCAGCTGCCCTGGTCGTCGTCTGGATAGTACTTGACCGTCTTGATCAGTGACTCGGGTATTTCCAGCGGTCCCCGAGACCAGGGGGCCTCTACCCAGATCACGTCGGCCCCCAGCTCGGCCAGAAGCCGGGTGGCCAGCGGACCGGCCCATACCCTGGCCAGGTCGAGCACCCTCAACCCGGCCAGAGGCCCATCCTCGGCCGGATCGAGCCTCGATCGCCCCCACACCCCTATCCCTGTGTCTGTGTCTGTTGGGGGTGAGCCGCCCCCATCGTCAGCCGGTGTGGAAGCCCGCCACCCATGGCCGCTCATGCGAAATGGCGGGCCCGGGATCATCTGGCCACCAGCGGATTCGACCCAGTAGTTGCGTTCAGCCAGCTGAGGATCGGCCAAGAGCTGACCCATCGACGTCGTCGGCGCGGTCGGGACTCGCACGGCCTGCAGTAGCTCGACGACCTCGGCGACGGACTGGCCCGCCAACCACGGCAACAGGGCGTCATTGAGGACCTGGGGTGAGGTCTGGAAGTCCATCGGTGAGCTGATGTCGGGCCGGTCGAGCAGGTAGTCGAGCCCACTCACCCCAAGAAGCCGTTCGACCTGATCGCTGGCGGGGGCCGAGATCGAAACCCAGCCGTCAGCGCAGGGGTAGATGCCATTGGGGTGGCCCTGGCCCGTGAACCGGTTGCCCATGCGGCGGAGGATGTCGTTGCCGACGGTGTAGCGGAGCAGGGTGAACTGGTGGAGGGATGCCATCACCTCCACATGGCTCACCTCAACGGTCTGGCCCGTCCCCATCCGTTCCCGAGCCAGGAGGGCGGCCATGGCCCCAACGAAGCCGAACAAGGCACTGGCATAGCGGGGCTGATTGGGTGGACCTCGCAGCGGCTCCCGGTCGGGGTCGCCATAGAGGTACTGGTGACCGCTGAGGGCGTAGTCGGTCAGGTCACTGGCCTTCCAGCGAGCGTATGGTCCCGTCGAACCGAAGGGTGAGATCTGGACTCGTACCACACTGTCGCCGACCCCGGCCAAGGGCTCCAACGGACC
>JAAETV010000683.1 GCA_024227975.1 Actinomycetes bacterium | reverse complement strand
GCCCGGCTCGAGTGATGTGGCCGCAACCGTGGTTTTTGGTGATGGGACAACGAGTGAGCTGTTGCACGGTGATGTCAACGACATCGTTGGACCGACTTCGTCCAACCTCGATTTCGTTGCCCTCGTCTTTCAGGGCACACCCCCTCCCAACTTCGACACCACGGTATTGAGCCAAACGATCCTGAGGCAGATCATCGACAACGAGCTGGCAACCCTCGACGTCGAGACATCGCCTGAGAATCTGGAACAGGCCAAGGGCCTCCTGCTGTCCCAGTTGCAGGCAGCCTTGATCGGGTCGGCTGATCCCCAGGCCGAATTCGACCGGCTCTACGGTGAGGTCCCCTATCTCCCGTTTTTCGCCGAGCTCCAAGCCCGCCAGATCGCCTTGTCGGACCGATTGGCTCTCGATGCCGCCCCCGGTGAAGGCCTTCCCTGTGTCCGTCACATCCTGGTCGACACCGAGGAAGAGGGTCAGACCCTCATGACCGATCTCGGTGCTGGCGCCGACTTCTCAGCCCTGGCCGTCGAACGCTCTGTCGGGCCGTCTGGGCCCGACGGTGGTGAGCTCGGTTGTGTTGCCGCCTCTGGCTTTGTCCCCGAGTTCGAAGCGGCAGTCAACGAGGCGGAGATCGGAGTTCCAATCGGCCCGGTCCAGACTCAGTTCGGTTGGCACGTGCTGATCGTCGACAGCTTGCAGGTCGATGGCGACCAGATGGCTCGCGATCGTCTGACCGCAGGACTCACATCGGCAACGATCACCGTCGATGACCGGCTTGGTCATTGGGACAGCAATCAGCTGGCGGTCGTACCTGTCGGAAGTTGAAACCGAAGCTGACGATCGGTGGTCTCGGTCCTGGTGGCCCTGACCACCTGACGATCGAGACCGACCAGGTGCTGGCAGGAGCCAGTACCTGCTTCCTGCGAACCGGGCGTCATCCAACGGCAGCCCGGGTCCGGGCTCCGGTGACCTTTGATCATCTCTATGAGACCGCCGATACGTTCAGCGATGTCTATGGGGGCATAGTCGAGGCCCTGGTCGAGGCGGCAACAGCAGAGAGTGGGGTGGTCTATGCCGTCCCCGGCTCGCCCCTGGTGCTGGAAGAGTCGGTTCGCCGGCTGCGCGCTGATGAGCGGATCGAGGTCGAACTGTTGCCGGCCCTTTCGTTTCTCGATGTGGCCTGGGCTCGGCTCGGGGTCGACCCGGTCGACGACGGGGTACGCCTCGTCGATGGCCACCAGTTCTCGACCCAGGCGGCGGGGGAGCGAGGCCCCCTACTGGTGGCTCACACCCACGCCTCCCATGTCCTCTCCGATATCAAACTTGCCATCGATGCTGGCCCCCAGCAGAGAGTGATCGTGATGCAGAGGCTGGGCACGGCGGACGAGTCCATCTTCGAGTTGGCCTGGCCCGACCTCGATCGGCTCGTCCAACCCGACCATCTGACCTCGTTGTACCTGCCCGAGGTAACAGCCCCGGTGGCCATGGAGTTGGTCCGCTCGGTCGAGCTGATGCACCTCCTTCGTCGAGATTGTCCCTGGGATCAGGAGCAGGACCACCAGTCGCTCCGCAAGTTCTTGTTGGAGGAGACCCACGAGCTGCTCGACGCCATCGATGGACTGGCCCATGCGGTCAAGAGTGGGGCTGACCTTGGGGTGGCCTACCAGGAGCTGGAGGAGGAGCTCGGCGACGTCTGGTTCCAGGTCCTGTTCCACACTGAGCTGGCGACCGAGGCCGGCCAGTTCACGATCGCCGATGTGGCCCGAACCCTCCACGACAAGCTTGTGGGTCGACATCCCCATGTCTTCGGTGAGGTCAGCGTCGAAGGAACGGACCAGATCGTCTCCAACTGGGAGCAGATCAAGCAAGAGGAGAAGGAGCGGGCCTCCGCCCTCGATGGGGTGCCGGGCTCATTGCCTGCTCTCTCACTGGCGGCCAAGATCCTCGAACGGGCTCGTCGCTCCGGAGCGGCCGCCGACTTCGGAGCGCTGGAGGCTTCTAGCGCCGAGTTCTTGGCCCCCATCGATTCGGAGGCGGCCCTTGGAGCGGCCCTGCTGGCCCTGGTGAGTGGCTCAGGGGCCAGAGGGTTTGATGCCGAGGGAGCCCTCAGAGGGGCGGTGAGGGCCGCCAGCGACCGTTTTCGAGCCGACGAGGTCGGCGGCTCTATCAGCTCGGATTGGGTTCGAGGCTGAGTCAGACAGGGTGGGTTTCGGCCGTCAGAGCCGGGCTGGGTCTGGCTAGAAATCGAGATCGATGATGGCCAAGGTCGTCAATATCTCCAGGCGGTCCAGCTCATTCAGATCAGGTGAGACATAGGTGAGCTGGGTCACCCTGCTCCCGGATCGAACGAGATAGGTCCGCAGGTACAGCACCGACGTCGGCCGCTGAGCTTGGAGCTCGAACTGCTTCGTCTCGTCGGCGAAGATCCGGCTCGGAGTCACTTCGGCCACGGTGAAGGTGATGGGCTCGTCCTCGGATCCCCCCTGCCACGATTCACAGGTGGCCAGGCCAGAGTTGGCGTCAAGATAGGCAGTGGCATGGATCGAGGACTCGAAGTGGGCCACCATCTGGGCGACCCGGCGACGTCCACCATCTTCTGTGAGCCGATTTGCGTTCCAATCGACCAGTCCATCGATAGAGGGGCTGTTGTTGCAGTAGCTAGTAGCCTCGGGCCCCTCAGCCGCTGGGGTCGGATCGATGATGCCACCGACGAAGCCGACCTCGTGGAGTGACAGGGGCACCTCGATCGTCGACGCCTGGGTGATCTCGGGTCCGGCCACCTGAGACTGGAGATCAGTCTCGTTCGGGGCGTCGAACCTGGAGCCGAGGAGCCAGGGGAGCAGCAGTATGAGGAGGATGGCCACCCCCGCAGTGATAACGACGGGTGAGGTGAAACTGGCCGGGTTCAGGCCGCGGAGGCGATCGGCCATGGACTGCGGACGCCCAGGGGGACGCGGCCGAGCTGGCAGATTCATTAGAGCTCGAGGCGGGAAACGGCCAACTCGACCAGGGGGGTGAGGTCCTCGAGGTCACGTTCAGCCAATCCGGTGATCGACAGGATGTATACGTCGTTCTGGCGCCTGATGATAACCGTCCGGCCGAACAGGCTCAGGAAGCTGCTCGATCCGCTGAAGACGACCTCGGCCGATTCATCGCCGTGGATGGTTGACGGTGTCACCACCGAGGGCAACAGAACGATCTCCGGTGTGTTGCCCTCAGCCGGGATCGTCCACTCGTCACACAGTGCTGTATCCAGGTAGGCGCTGACGTAGGCGCTGGCATCATCTGGCGTCTCGAAGCGGCTCAGCTGTTGGAAGATGATGGGGAATCGGGAGGTTGCCGACAGCGTCGAACCCTCCCATTCCACCAGACCTTCCGTGGTCGGTGTCTCCTCACAGAACCCCGATGAGCTGGGGCCGTTGTCGTCAATCGTCTCGGTTGTCCCTGGGCCTAGTTCAGTGTCGTCAACGCTCAAGGGGAGTACGAGGGGCCTGTCACGGGTTACCTCGTCGGTCGAGGTCTGAGTGGAGCTGGTTGATGATGATTCGAAGCTTGTTTCGGTGGTCGGGCCAGGGTCTGTTTCGTCCGAATCGTCATCGAGGGCGGCGAGGGCGAAGACCAGTAGCCCGCCGAGGAGCAGGAGGGCACCAAAGCCTGCTCCTAGCAACCGGATCCGGTCCCATCCCTTCGTCCCTTCTTCCTCGAGGCTGGTCGAGGTCATGCTGGCTGGCCACCGATCTCCTTGGGCGGGCCTGGTCGGTGGTGTCCAGGTAGCCCCTCCACCCCCCCTTCCAAGAAGGTCGCTGGCGGTTCGGTCGGTGGGTGCCAAGGGCTCGTCGAGCTCGAGCGAGACGTCGAGGAGTTGATGCTGGAGATCCTCGGCCGACTTGGGACGGTCTGTCGGGTCCTTGGCCAGCAACGACTTGATCACCGAGTACAGCGACTCCGACATGCCTTGCTGGGTCAGGTCCGGGGCATCCTCCGAAAGGACCCGGTTGATGATCGGGTGGATCGACTCGTCGGTCGGTTCGACGAAGGGGACCCTGCGCAGCCAACTGGACAGCAGGCAGATCCCGATGCCGTAGAGATCGGCTGCGGCCGAGGCTGACTTGCCTGACAGGATCTCGGGGGCAGCGTAGGCAACGCTGGCCGTGATGGCATGAGTGGTAGTGTTGTCGCTGTCGTGAAGTCGAGCGATGCCGAAGTCACCGAGAACGGCCTCGCCCCCCGGTCGTAGGAGCACGTTCTCTGGCTTCAGATCTCGATGGAGAACCCCGGCGGCGTGGGCAACGCGAAGTGCATCGGCTAGCTGGACGCCAAGAGTCCGGACTTCTTCCTGGCTCAGAGGACTCTTCTGCATCCGTTGCCATAGGGTGCCACCGCTGATGTACTCCAGCACCAGATAGGGGCGGCCATCTTCGAGCTGGCCGGCAGTGAAGACGTCCATGATGTTCGGATGACCCGAGAGCCGACCCAGGGCGATGCACTCGCGCTCGAAGCGGAGCTGCACGGTCTGATCATCGATCGGGGTGTGTCCGACCTTGACCGCAACCTGACGATCGATGTTCGATTGGCGAGCCAGCCACACTTCCCCGAAACCGCCGTTGCCGATCAGCCTCAGTG
The DNA here is from genome assembly GCA_024227975.1 of Actinomycetes bacterium. The sequence goes on along the minus strand of JAAETV010000683.1, from coordinate 61,763 downwards.
GCTCGATGCCGGCCAGTTCGAACGGGACGTCAGCCATTACTCGGTCAGGGACCTACGTTGTTGGGACGGTAGGTGTAGTTCTGGGAACCGACATGAATGGCGTCGCCATCGTTGAGGACACGGGCCACCAAGGTGAGGGGAGCCGAAGGTTGACCGGGTTCGGCGATCCATGAACCACCACCAGCAGCGTCCTCGGCCGTCACTTGGGATCCATTGATCCTGATCCGGACCTGGACCGGGGCCAGACTCGGATCTTCGATCGTGATCATGCCGGCAATGCCGGCGGCAGCGTCAGGATCCTCACTCGGGTTCGAGCCGATGATCGTCGTTGCCGTGATCGGGATCTGGAACTGGTTGATGTCGTCGAACAGGAACCCGATCGGCTGATCGCTCGGGGAGTCGGACAAGGGCTGGGGTGAAGGGTCGGGTGGAGCAGGCCATCCCGATGGTGGTGGAGGAGGTGGGAGCCTACCTCCGGCCGGTCCTGGGCCTCCAGGGGGAGGGGGTAGGGCACCAAGCGGTGGAGGTGGTCCTGGTGGCGGAGTGCCGTCAGGCGGTGGGGCGAGCCCTGGTGGAGGCGGCGCATCGAAAGGGGCTGACCCTGGTGGCGGTCCGGCCTCTGGTGGAGTCAAGCTGGGTGGGGGCGGGGCCAGGTCTGATACGGGCGTTGGCCCCTGATCAGGGGCCGGGTCAGGAGGAGGCGGGGCGTCGAACGAACCCAAACCGGGTGGGGGCATGGCGTCGGGTTCGTGCCCGGGAGGGGGCGGGGCGTCGAACGAACCCAAACCGGGTGGCGGTGGAGGTGAGTCAGGTGGGGGTTCCGAATCAGGAGCCGGACCATCAGACAGCGACCCAGGCCCTGGTGGTGGGGCAAGTCCAGGAGGGAGCCCAGCATCCGCCGGTGGACCGTCGAAGGGTGGTGCGAGTCCTGGTGGGGGCGGAGCCAGTCCTGGGACGGGAGCGATATCGGCCGATGCCACTGGGGGTGGGGGGACACCTGGGCCCCCATCGTTGACGCTCGCATCGGCGCTGGCGTGTTCTCGGTCGAAACGGCTGATCCCGATCTGTGAGGGATCAATGACGACGGTTGCATTGGCTGCCGCACCGAGATTGACCTCGGCGGCCTCGTCATGGTTCTCGGCCAGGTCTGGTGACAGCAGGGCTTCCAGATCGCCACCTGGGCCTGCTTTGCTCCTGAGATCGGGCGCGCCTACCGACTGGACCGGTTCTGGTCCCTCATCGTCACCATCGGCTTTGGGCTCTGCTTGCTCAGCCTCAGCTACCTCATCACTGTCAGCGGCGTCCGACGCAACCGCTTGATCGAGATTGTCGCTGTCGGCCTCAGCTTCAATGGATCCTGAGTCCTCGTCTGTGTCGGGGTCGCCCAAACCGCGAGCGAAGTCGGGTGTGAAGGCCACGGTTGCGGCCAGGTCCAGTTCCGGGCCCGACCCGGACCCAGCATCGGTTGGCTCGGGCTCGGGCCCAGCATCGGTTGGCTCGGGCTCAGCATCGGTTGGCTCGGCCATAGGCTCCGGTTCCGGGACGGGACCGGAGCCTGCCTCGCTAGCGACAATTGGGGGTGCCGCCGGTCGGGCCAGTGGCGTTTCGGCCATCGAGACCCGGGCTAGAGCCGATGTGCCGCTCACGGCGCCCTCACGCAACAGGGCCCAGCCGTCGGGGGGTGGTGCCCCCTTCAACCCGATGCGGATGATGGGGCCACTGACGATCGTCGTCGTCCATCCCGACCGGCCCTCGGCTCGGTGCTGGGTGTGGCCCCGATCACGTGCCTTGCCATCGGCCTCCAGCTCATTCCCCTCGCCCTGATCGAACAGGAACAGCATCGGGTCATCATCGAGATCGATGAAGGCGGCGACACCCAGTGGGTTGTACTCGACGACCAGTTGATGGAGCGCTCCGGCCACCTCTTCGAAGGTCCAGGTGTCAGCGGCAGCCAGCCGATCAGCCGCCTCCAGAGTGGCTCCCGGAAGGGGGTTGCTCGCCGTGAATGCTTCTGTCGGGTTGCCGACGACCACCGTGAGTCGGCCCCGTCGTATGACGGCTCCGTTTGCTCCGGCGATCAAGACCCCGTTGTCAGTCCCCAGCATCAGGTCCCTCCCACGTCGTTGCCCACATCATCGAAGCTATCGAGTCCTGAGTCCAGGTCCGTAGGAGAGGCGAAGAGGAACTCGACAGTGGCACGAATCTGTAGAGATGAGTAGTGGAGGATTGGCTGGTCAGGATCTCCCAGCGGCCGGTACCGGGCGACCATGATCGCCTGCTAGCATCTCACTACGGGCGGTAGGAGGAACACGACGCGTGAGCACGATCGCCAACATCTTTGGCCGGGAGGTCCTTGACTCCCGCGGCAACCCGACGGTCGAGGTCGAGGTAGTTCTGGATTCGGGTGCGCTCGGTCGAGCTCTGGTTCCTTCTGGAGCGTCGACCGGCCAGTTCGAGGCGGTTGAACTTCGCGACGGTGGCGATCGCTATGGGGGCAAGGGTGTCCTCACCGCCGTTGGTCACGTCAACACCACCATGGCCGAGACCCTGGTCGGTGTCGATGCCTACGAACAGCGATTCGTCGATCAGGCCCTCATCGACCTTGACGGGACCCCCAACAAGAGCCGGCTGGGAGCGAACGCCATCCTCGGTGCCAGCCTGGCTGTCGCTCGTGCCGCCGCCGACGATCTGCAAGTCCCTCTCTACCGCTATGTCGGAGGCTCGAACGCTCACGTCCTGCCGGTCCCCATGCTCAATGTGTTGAACGGTGGCGAGCACGCCGACAACAACATCGATTTCCAAGAATTCATGATCATGCCCGTCGGAGCGGCCTCGTTCAGTGAGGGGCTGCGCTGGGGGGTGGAGACCTATCACCACCTGAAGCAGGTGCTCCATGAGCGGGGTCTGGCCACCGCCGTCGGCGACGAGGGCGGGTTCGCCCCCAACCTCGATTCCAATGAAGACGCCCTGCGTCTCCTGCTCGAAGCGATCGAGCGGGCCGGCCTTACACCCGGCACCGACATGGCCCTGGCCATGGATGTGGCTTCGACCGAATTCTACAACCAGGGCAAGTATGTGCTGGCCGGAGAGGACCGTCAGCTGACCTCTGAAGGAATGGTCGAGCTTCTGGCCGACCTGGCCGACCGCTATCCCATCGTCTCGATCGAAGACGGGATGGCCGAAGAAGATTGGGATGGCTGGGCCGAGCTGACTACCTCAATCGGTCAGAGCTGCCAGCTCGTCGGCGACGATCTGTTCGTCACGAACACCGAACGTCTAGGTCGGGGTATCGACCAGGGCATCGCCAACTCGATCCTGGTGAAGGTCAACCAGATCGGTTCGCTGACCGAGACCGCTGAGGCCGTCCGGATGGCGAACACCAACGGATACAGCGCCGTGATGTCCCATCGGTCGGGGGAGACGGAGGACACCACCATCAGTGATCTGGCTGTCGCCACCAACTGTGGCCAGATCAAGACTGGTGCCCCGGCCCGAAGCGATCGGGTAGCCAAGTACAACCAGCTCCTGCGCATCGAACACGATCTGGGTGATGCCGCCCGCTACCTGGGCGCTGGTGCGCTGACCAGGAGCGGCTGATGGCGAGGCGTTCAGGCGGCGGCGGCCCCATCTTCAGCGACCGGGTGCGAGAGATCGTACCGATCGTTGGGGTCGTGGCGCTGGCTCTGAGCGTCCTGGCTGGCCTGGCTGTGTTGCCGGCCCGCACCTGGATGTCGCAACGTCAAGACATGACCGAAGCCCGGGCCGATCTGGCTCGCATCGAGAACGAGGTAGCCGAGCTCAGCGCCCAGCTGGAGCAGCTCCAAACCGACGACGAGATCGAGCGTATGGCCCGTCAGCATTTCGACCTGGTGTATCCGGGTGAGGAGAGCTACCGCATAGTGCCGCCCGAGGGCTAGCCGGACCTCAGTGGACGACAGCTGATCGGTAGCAAGGACGTCACACCGCGTGGTTGTGTCGGGAGATATCCCGGCTTCATCTCACTCAACTCGGGTTCCATCACCCTTTTCGACCTGATTTGTGGTCGCAGAAGGTGAGGACCGGGGTCATTCCGTGTAACAATCCCTGGCGGCCGGTGATGGAATCGACGAGACCCCATCGCGGCACCGGTCACAGCAGCGACCCACTTGAAAGGGGATCCAGTGGAGATAACCGTTGAGGTCAACGGATCCAGCCACACATCCGATGTTGAGCCGAGGACGCTCCTCGTTCACCACCTGCGTGAAGGGGTTGGGCTGACGGGCACCAACATCGGCTGCGACACCTCGTCATGTGGCGCCTGCACGGTTCACCTCAATGGTGAAGCGGTCAAGTCTTGCACCATGCTGGCCGCCCAGGCCGATGGGCAGCAGATCACCACCATCGAGGGACTGGCCGACGGCGATGAGCTGCACCCGATGCAGCAGGCCTTCATGAACTGCCACGCCCTCCAGTGCGGCTACTGCACCCCGGGCATGGTCATGGCGTCGGTCTCACTGGTCGCAGAGAATCCGAACATGACCGAGGCTCAGGTTCGTGAAGGGCTCGAAGGCAACCTCTGTCGTTGCACCGGCTATCACAACATCGTGAAGGCAGTTCTCGAGGCCTCCGGAGGTGCCCAGTGATCCCCGTCGCATTCGACTACGTCCGGGCCTCGAGTGCCGATGAAGCCTTGGCCGCACTGGCCGAGCACGGCGACGACGCCAAGCTCATGGCCGGGGGACACAGCCTGCTCCCGATGATGAAGCTGCGGCTGGCCTACCCCGCCGTGATCGTCGACATCGGCCGACTCAGTGATCTCTCCTACATCAATGATGGGGGTGACCACCTGGCCATCGGGGCTCTGACTCGTCACCGTGATGTCGAGATGAGCCCCGTCGTGCAAGAGCACGCGCCCTTGCTGGCCCATGCCACCAGCCATGTCGGTGACCCCCAGGTCCGGCATCGTGGAACCCTTGGTGGCTCCTTGGCTCACGCCGACGCGGCCGCCGATCATCCGTCGGTCTTCCTGGCCATGGGCGCTTCGGCTGTCGTCCGGGGCCCCGACGGTGAGCGCGAGATCGACGGGGCCGACTTCTTCACGGGCTTCCTGGAGTCGTCGTTGGAGCCAACCGAGATGATCACCGAGATCCGGGTGCCGAAGGCCACCGGCAAGGGCTGGAGCTTCCAGAAGTTCAATCGTCGGGCCCAGGACTGGGCCATTGTCGGGGCGTCGGTCCAGCAGACCGACGCAGGGGCAAACGTCGCTCTGGTCAACATGCACTCCACCCCGATCCGCTCTGCCGCGGTCGAAGCAGCCCTCGGAGGGGGCGCCAATGCCGCCGACGCAGCCGAGCAGGCCGCCGAGGGGATGGATCCTTCGGGCGATCTGAACGCCAGTGTGGAATACCGCCAGCACCTAGCCCGCGTCCTGACTCGTCGTGGCCTCAACGAGGCCGGGATCTCCTGATACAAGACCCATCCGAGCCACTGCTGGAAACCGGGATCTCCTGGTTTCTGTTTCACCCTGCCCCAGGGTTTCCTGGCTGGGTGACGGCTTCGGTATCCTGACCGGATGAAGGAGATTCTGCGAGATCTCGAGCGTTGGCGTCGACAGGGCAAGCGAGTGGCCTTGGCCCGTGTCGTCGACGTCGAGGGCTCTGGTCCTCGTCTCCCCGGGGCAGCAATGGCGGTCACCGAAGACGGCGAGGTTGCAGGCTCGGTCTCGGGTGGGTGTGTCGAGGGGGCCGTCGTGACCGAATCTCTCGAGTGTTTGAAGCAGGACTCGCGCCGCATCGTCACCTTCGGGTATTCCGACGACGAGGCTTTCGCTGTCGGGCTCACCTGTGGGGGCACTATCCACCTCTATCTCGAACCCCTCGACTGGTAGCCGATGGCTGACCCTGGATCTGGTTCCATGTTCGACAAGCTCAGCCGGGCCATCACGGCTGAGGACCCGATCTCACTGGTCACCGTCGTCGAGGGACCCGGGGTTGGGGCCAAGATGCTGGTCACCATCGATGGCGAGACCGAGGGCTCGCTCGGCAACCCTGACCTCGATCGAGTCGTACTGCGAGACGCCATCGGTGAGCTGGCGGCCGGGACAACGGGGGTCAGACACTATGGTCCCGGCGGCGAGGCCCGCCAGGACGAGGTGATGGTCTTCATCGAATCGTTCGCTCCGCCGCCCCAGATGTTGATCTTCGGTGCCGTTGACTTCACCGCCTCCCTCAGCCGGGTGGCCAAGGTCCTCGGTTATCGGGTCACTGTCTGTGATGCCCGTCCCGTGTTCGCCACCCGCCAGCGCTTTCCCCTGGCTGATGAGGTTGTCGTCGATTGGCCTCACCGGTTCTTGGAGAAGGTGGGGGCTGGCCTGGGGCCTCGCGACGCCATCTGTGTGTTGACCCATGACCCCAAGTTCGATGTCCCTGCTGTAATCGAGGCCCTGAAAACCAAGGTCGGCTACCTGGGGGCCATGGGCTCTCGTCGTACCACCGAAGATCGCAACGAACGTCTGCGGGCCGAAGGGGTCACCGACGACCAACTGGCCGCCCTCATGGCCCCCATCGGACTCGACCTGGGTGCCCGCACCCCAGAGGAAACGGCAATCTCGATCTGTTCGGAAATCATTGCCCTTCGCTCCGGTCGGCTGGCTCCATCGCTGCGCGACGCCGGTGGCGACATCCATTCCTAGGTCTCATGACAATTGCTGCGGTCGTGCTCGCTGCCGGTGCCGGTTCACGCTTCGCCGGGCCTGAACACAAGCTTCGGACCCTGTTCCGAGGGCGCCCCATCCTGTGCTGGGTCCTCGAAGCCGTCGATCAGGCCGGTTTCGACCAGACCTACGTGATCACGGGGGCCCATGACGTTGATGACCTGGTCGGCGAGGAGGTCACGATCGTGGCCAATCCCGACTGGGCTGAGGGCCAGTCGACCTCGCTCGGTGTTGCCGTCGACGCGGTGGCGGCCGACGGGCACGATGCCTTCGTGGTCGGCCTCGGGGATCAGCCCCTGGTGCCGGCGTCAGCCTGGCGCAGCGTTGGGGCCTCTGCTGGCGAGATCGTCACCGCAACCTTCGACGGGAAACGGCGACCCCCGGTCAAGCTCTCCCGCTCGGTTTGGACCATGCTCGACCGGACGGGCGACGCTGGTGCCAGACCCCTGATGGAGCGGAGACGTGAGCTGGTTTCCGAGATACCGTGCACAGGGAATCCTGTAGATATTGACACCTTGGAGGATCTCCAACAATGGAGCTGACCAATGAATTCGTGATCGATCGGACGGTTGAGGAGACCTGGCGGATCCTCAACGACCTCGAGTTCATCGCTCCCTGCATGCCTGGCGCCCAGCTCCAGGAGATAGAGGGAGACGAGTATCGGGGCGTAGTGAAGATCAAAGTCGGTCCCATCACGGCCCAATACAAGGGCAAGGCCTCATTCGTCGAGCAAGACGAGGTCAATAGGGTGGCCAGGCTCAAAGCCGAAGGCCGCGACCCACGTCAGGGCAACGCCAACGCCATGGTGACGGCCAAGATGCAAGAGGCTGGCGAGGGCAAGACGACGGTCAACATTCACACCGACCTCGGCCTCAGCGGCAAGATTGCCAGCTTCGGCCGTGGTGCAATCGAAGACGTGTCGAAGAAGATCCTGGGCCAATTCGCCGACAATCTGCGAGACAAGCTGGAAGCGGGCGAAGACGCTCCGGGCGAGGCCGAAGCAGGGGTGGAGGAGGCCCCGAGTTCTTCTGAGTCGGTGTCATCATCGGAAGAGGCTTCGACCTCGAGCACAAACGGGGAAGCACCGGCATCCTCCGCCGGGGCGTCCAACGTCCGCAAGATCGATGCTCCTGAGCCGACCCCCGTCGATCTACTGGCCGTATCCGGCCCGTCGACGCTCAAGCGGGCGTTGCCAGCCGGCATTGGTATGGCCATCGTCATCTGGATCCTCTACCGGATTCTGGGACGGGGCTGAGCCCGTCGCGGTGTCAGCGACGGCACTGCTGTTGTAGCCGATGAACCCGCAGTGAGCCCCCACCGCGACACCAACCGAGCCAGCGATGGAGCCAGCGGTCGGGGTCAAGACACGGACTACGAGGCGGTCAAGCGCCTGCTCGGCCGTGATCCTCAGGGCTCGTTCGAGATCGTTTTGCGGCGAGACGATGGCTCGCCGGTGGTGTTGGCCAACGGCCCCCTGCTCGACGGCGGTCGCCCCATGCCGACCCGCTATTGGCTGGCTGATCGCCAATTGGTGAAAGCTATCGGGCAGCTGGAGTCCGGTGGTGGGGTCAAGGCGGCAGAGTCCGAGGTCGACCCAGCGGCCCTCCAAGCCGCTCACGATACTTATGCTGCCGCCCGCGACCAGCTGATCGACGCCACCCACCATGGGCCCCGTCCTTCAGGCGGGGTCGGAGGAACCCGCAAGGGGGTCAAGTGCCTACACGCCCACTACGCCAACTTCTTGATGGGAGCCGATGATCCAGTCGGTGACTGGATCCAGGCTCACCTGGTGGGTCGCGGCGCCGCCTTCGACCCGAGCCAGCCAGGCCAGTGAGCGCAGCCGAAGGCGCACCGGGCTCGGACGGCGCGGGGCAAGGGCAGCCCGTGGCCGCCATCGACATCGGCACCATGTCGACCAAGCTCCTGGTGACCGATGGAGTGAGCCGGAAGCGGCGAAGCATCGACACCAACTTGGGCGGTGTGATCCTTGGGGCCAACGGCGAGATCCGTGGCGCGGCCATCTCCGATGAGGCCCTATCCAGGGTCGAGGCCGCCCTGGCCAGCTTCAAGCCCCTGCTCGGTTCAAATCGGGCGCTGACGGTAGTCGCCACCGCCGGCGCCAGGCGGGCCGTCAACAATGGTCAGCTCGTCGCCATTGTCGAGCGGGTCCTGGACGCTGAGCTGATCATCATCTCGCCCAAGACCGAAGCCCGTCTCTCCTACTTAGGTGTCGTTTCCGACCCTGGTCTCGCCCGCAATGGTGGCACCATGAGCGCCGAGGATGGGGTCCTTGACCGGGATGGGTCGGTGATCACCTTTGACGTCGGGGGTGGATCGTGCGAGGTGGCCATGGGTACCTGGAACGACCACGAAGCCTCCTACTCCATCCCCATCGGTGGGTCCGTGCTCACCAAGGCCTACCTCAATGGTGACCCGCCCCTGGCCGAGGAGTTGTCAGCGGCTCTGTCGGTCGTCGAGCTTCACATCGAGGACGTGAAGCGGGAGCTTCCCCGGCTGGTGCCGGCGTTGGAGACAGCTATCATCGTCGGCCTCGGAGCCATCTCCACCATTGGTGCTGTCGAGGTTGGCCTGGGTGGTGGTGATGATGGGGCCGAGGCCGATATGAGCAACGGCAGCGGTGATGGTCCCCTCCACGGGTTCGTCATGAGTCGCGACGCCGCCGAGGATGTGTTCCGCACCGTCGCCACCGAGAACCGGGCCGACCGTGCATCCAATCCCGGCCTGCCCCTTTCACGGGTCGACGACATCGTGGGTGGGTGCGCCATTCTGGTCGAGATCCTCCGCCAGCTCGACATCGAGCGGCTGGTCGTGTCTCAGCGTGGCCTTCTTGATGGAGTCACCAGCGAGATGCTGCTGGCGTAGAGAGCTAGGATCGCAGGGTGTCATCGACCACCCTTCTGGGGCGCCGCATACTGCTTCGCCAGCTCCAGCCCGCCGATTTCGAACGATGGCGCGAAGTGCGCCGACGCAACGTCAACTGGCTGACGAAGTGGGAGCCGATACGGGCCTTGACCGCCCCGGATGTGGTCGAGGACCGCTCAGCGTTCGCCCTACGTTGTCATGCCCGCGAGCGTGAATGGCAGCTTGGCACCGGGTTCGGGTTCGGGATCTTCATCGACGGCGTCTTCGTCGGCGAGATCAATCTCAACGCCGTCCAGCGGGGTCCGTTCCAGAACGCATACGTCGGGTACTGGATCGACGAGGCCCAAGCCGGGAACAACTATGTACCCGAGGCCGTGGTGGTGGTGGCCAAGTTCGCCTTCGACGACCAGAAGTTGCACCGGATCCAGATTTCGATCGTGCCCCGCAACGTCGCTTCTCGTCGAGTGGTCGAGAAGTTGGGGCTGCGGGCTGAAGGTGTTGCCGAGCGCTATCTGGAGATAAATGGGGTATGGGAAGACCACATCCGCTTCGCCATGACTTCCGAGGAGTGGGGGCAGCGTCGACATGACCTCGGCACCCAGTGGCTCCAGGTGCCCGTGAGCCCTCCGGGCACCTAGGGGCGCGGCCAGGGACCGAAACACCCAGTCGCTGGGTTGGTTGGCGGCGGTAGCGGCTAGCGATTGGTGATGCGGGCCTTGAGCTTGGCCAGCTTGTCTCGGAAAGCAGGTTGACGGGTCGACCAGGCCTGAGGGCCGAGCTCATGGTCGACGGCGGCCCGCTGGCTCGTCACCCAGCGGATGTCCTGAATCGTTTGCTTGGTCCGTACCACCAGATCGCGGGGGTTGGCTCCGGCTCGAGCTGCCATCTCCTGGGCCCCGGCCAGAAGCTCGTCGTCCTCATAGCAGCGCCAGGCCAGACCTACCCTGGCTGCCTCCTCGCCATCGAGGATCTCGCCGAACAGGACAGCGGCCGCCGTGGCTTGGGACCCGGCGATGTTCTGGAACATCCAGGTGTGGCCACCACCGGGGTGGATGCCGAGGTTGAGGAAGCGGTCGTCGAAGCGGGCCGACTTGCCGGCCAGACGGACGTCGCAGATCAGGGCCAGGTTCATGCCGGCCCCGACGGCAGCGCCATTGACCGCAGCGATGGTTGGCAACGGAGAGCGGCCAACCCGCAGGAAGCCCTCATAGATGGCGAGGAGGCCCTCCTCAGCCGAGTCTCCGAGATGGCTGAGGTCGGCCCCGGCGCAAAAGGCTGGGGCGGCACCCGTCACCACCAGGGCGTTGATCGAGCCGTCGGCTTCAAGCGCGCTGATGGCCTCATCGAGCTCAACACACATGTCGAGGGTGACCGCATTGCGACGGTTGGGGTCATTGAGTGTGATGGTGCCGACACCGTCAGCCTTTTCAACCTGTACGAGATCCATGGCCGCCTAGTTTGGCACCTCGAGCCACAGCCACAAAACCAACAGGTGATCGGCTAGATTCATGGGGCCTGCAACTCATGATCTGTGACAAGTCTTGCCGCCCCGAGGATCTTGAGGTACCCGGAGGGCACTCATAGTTTCCTGGCGACCTTTGGCCCTGGTCAGAACTACTGGGTCGACCGAAAGTAGTATTGGGTAATGACTCCCAAGGGTGTGAGTTCACGGCCTCGGCTGGTGTTGGCCTCGGCCTCGCCGCGCCGTCGTCAGCTTCTGGAGGCGGTCGGCGTTTCTCCCGAGCAGGTGGCCGTCGACATCGACGAGACTCCTCGGGACGGGGAGCTTCCAGCCGACCTGGTTCGGCGCTTGGCTGAGGCCAAGGCGGCGGCTGGTCTGAAGGCGTGTGGCGGACGAGGCCGGGTCGTCGTAATCGGGGCCGACACCGTCATCGCCTTGGACGATGAGATCTTTGGCAAGCCTCACTGTGATGCAGAAGCCAGGACGATGCTGAGCCGGCTCTCGGGCCGCTGTCACCATGTCCTCACTGGGGTCGCGGTTGCCACTCCTGGCCAGATGGAGAGCGCGGTGGAGGACACCCTCGTCTGCTTCCGTCAGCTCGACGCGGCCGACGTCGATTGCTACGTCAGTGGGGGTGAGCCTCGCGACAAGGCCGGGGCCTATGCCATCCAGGGGCGGGGAGGATTGTTCGTCGATCGGATCGAGGGTTCATACCACAGTGTTGTTGGCCTACCCATCAACATCGTTGACGAACTATGTGCATTAGTGGGATGGTCTTTAGTGACATGGTAGGTACCGATGAGACGGGGATTCGTCGCGGACCGGATCACCGGGTCGCCGACGAGATCCAACAGGACCCCCGGGGTTCACGGCTGCTACGGACGATGCTCCAACGGGGGGCAGTCCTGGCCGTTGGCTTGACGTTGCTCTACTTCGTGCAGGAACGACTGGTTGATGTCGTCTCCTCAGCTGATCGGCTGCGCGACGTGAATGTTGCCTGGTTCTTGGCCATGGGGGCGTGTGAGCTGGTCAGCTTCGCTTGTATGTGGGGCCTGATCAAACTGGTACTGCCCCGGGTCTCATGGTTCGTGGCCGCTACCAGCCAGATCGTCTCGAACTCGGTCAGCCGGATAGTCCCCGGTGGGGCTGCGGTCGGCGGCGCCACCCTCTACCGGATGCTGGCCGCAAGTGGGGTGGCGGCTCCCCGAGCGGCGAGTGCCATGGCTGCCACCGGAGTATTGAGTAACGCCTTCTTGTTCGCTATCCCTGCTACTGCCGGCTTGCTGGCCCTGGCCGGAGCCCCCATCCCAGAGCGGATGGTTCCAGCAGCCATTGCCGGTGGGGTGTTCTTCTCGGCCCTGATGGCCATCGCGGTTGCCGCCGTGACTCTGGACAGACCCTTGTTGTGGGTGGGGCGGGTCGTCAAGCGGATAGTGCAGCTGGTTGGCCGAGTCTGTCGTCGGGGTTGGACGTTCGACCCCCAGCGCCTGATCGACGAGCGGACCCAGGTCGTCGAGGTGTTGGAGCATCGCTGGCCAAGGGCAATGGCGGCGGCGGCCGGGAACTGGGCCTTTGACTATTTGGCTCTGATAGCCGCACTGTACGCCGTCGGGGCCGAGCCCCGCCTGAGCCTGGTGCTGCTGGCCTATGCCGCGGCGGCCGTGCTCGGCATGGTGCCCCTGACTCCGGGTGGGGTCGGATTCGTCGAGGTTGGCCTGTATTCGGGGCTGGTTATCACTGGTATTCCGGCTCGAGAGGCGGCTCTGGCCACCATTGCCTACCGCCTCGTCTCATTGGGGTTGCCGGTTCTGGCTGGGCCCGTGGCCTGGATCGCCTTCAGGCGGCGTCACCCGTCGCCCACTGGTCGGGGTCAGCCCGGTGAGCGATCCCCTGAGATGTCGAGCCGCTAGATTCTCGGGGCCTCGGATCGGTCCTGGTTACTGGAGAGCGGGGAGGTTCTCCTCATCATCGGATCGATCTAGGTAGCGTCGACCTTCGTCACAGTGGGGGAGGGCCGGGCACCAGCGGCAGCCACCCCCGGGTGAGGTGTTGGCCTGGCGAGGTCCAGGGCCGGTGAGGGCCACGATCTTCTCGACGGCGTCGACCACCCGCTTGGCCGCCGTCCACAAGGTGTCCTCCGAAACCGCTTCGGTGTGGGCGTCGCCCGCTTCCAGGTAGTAGTTCACCAGGAGGCGTGGGGGGACCCCACTCTTGAGCGTTTCCAGGAGGGCGTAAAAGCGAAGGTCTTCGCGATGGCCCGCTGATGGGCGGCCTGTCTTGAGGTCGAACAGGACCTTCCCAGCCACATTGCCGTCGGGCTGGCCCAGGGTGAGATCAACCCGACCAGCCAGGGCCAGGCCTCCCTCACAGAGCTCAGCTCTGACTCGCGATTCGGCCACTGGGCGCCATTGACGTCGAAGGGGTGGGAACGTCTCGATGAAGGTCGCCACGAAGTCGTTGGCCATGCCGGCCAGTTCGGCCCGTTGAGGCTCGTCGAGGGTACGGATGAAGGCACCGACGCTGCGATCGTCCTGCTCCAGGCGGCCCAGGGCCCCGTCAACGAGGTCGAGGGGGGTTGGTTTGCCTCGCCAAGTGACGGAGATCTCGATGGCCTTGTGGGCTACCGAGCCCCTGGCCATGGCCACCGTCCAGGCGAACTCGATGTCTTGCTCGGCCACGTAGCGGGCCTCACAACCGTGGATCATGGCCAGGTCCCGTTTGGAGACGAAGAGTGGAGGTTCCTTCACCTCGACAAGGATCGGCTCCATGGCTTCTTCCAGCTCATGACGGAGGTGGTCTCGGAGATCGTCGCGAAAACGTGGGCGCTCATCCGGTGTCGCTCCCAGCTCGTCAGTGAGGGCCTGCTGAGCAGGATTGAGCTTTGGCGCTTCGTTGAGGTCGGACATGCCAGCCAACAGTCTGGTCCACCAAGGGTGGCTTTCCAGCGATGACGCGCTGCGAAGGGCGATGTCACAGGGTGCGTTCATACTAGGGACCAGGCAGAAGTTGTGGGAGTTCTCGGCAATCTCAGTTCGAGGGTCTCGAGAATCAGTGAATCGGAGCCAGATCATGGCGTCATCGTCCAGAGCAAGAGCAGGAGACCGTCCACGTGGGCAGGGTGACCTCGGCCAGGAGCTGACCTCGGTCCGCTTCGCCGCCGTTGCGCGGCGGCTGAGCGAAGTGGCCCGCCAGGCTGGGGTTGAGCCCCCTGCATTCCGCAGTCCACCTCGCTCGCCGGGGACCCGTCGATCAATTCGGCGGGAGACCGATGGCTCGGCAACGATTTCGGTGGCGTTGCGGGGGCGGTCCAGCATCGCTGTCATCGGCGACATGGTCGATGGGATCATCGTGGCCGGAGGGCTGACAGGGATCGAAGGGGGGCTGGTGAGGGACCAGCTGTGGTCGGCCGTAGCTGTCTTGTTGGACGACGAGTCCGACAGCGGAGGGGAGCCGCTGTTAGCTCGGCGGGCCGCCTAGGTCTCGGTGACAATCGGGCAGTTGTTGCCCCAGTCGTTGAGGATCCGCGGACGGCGCTGCATACTGTCGTGGTCCAATCGGAGCATTCTCGATGACTCAGACCTCGTTCCCAGCGCAGGGGCTCAACATGAACAGCGAAGACGCCACCAAGTGGATCGTGGTTGCCTTCATGGTGCTGGTCGGGTTGGTGACACTGGTGATAGCCAGGCAAATGATCGCTCCGATTGATCGGTTCGTGACTGAACAGGCCTGCGCCACACACGGAGATGACCTTGGCGGTCGGCCCGTTGTCGATGTTGAACGCTCCAATCGGTTCGGGCTGATCAACCGCTCGTACGGCTGGTGCATGCTTGGCCCGGTTGAGTTGGAAGGCAACGAAACGGCAGATGGAACCGCGTTCACAGCCAGTGACAGCCCGGTCGTCGACCCAACGGCCGAGCCTCTGGCCGGTGCCGAGGCTGATCCGACGCTCAACGTGCAGGTCGACCTCCAAGACGTCGATCCTGGAGCCCTCTACCGAACCCTCAAGATCATGGGGATCGTGCTCCAGCTTGGTGCGGCCAGTTTGGCGGTCAGAGTCTTGGGCGAACCGATCCTCGATCGGTTTGTCCGGTCTCGACGATGACCGAACCCTCTACCATTGCCATCTGGTTCGCCCGGGTGGCGGAATGGCAGACGCAGAAGGCTTAAACCCTTCGGATCCTCCGGGGTCGTGTGGGTTCGAATCCCACCCCGGGCACTCCTGACCAGGTGATGTGCCAGCCAACCTCGGTATTGAAGTACCTCCACCCAGGCCGTACGTGCCACTACGCCCGGCGCCTATCCCGGCATCGGCCCCGGGGTGTTCCTCGATGGAGCTGTCCACGGAGCAGACGTCGCCGTCGACGAGGTTGGCACCGAAGCTGCGGCGGCCACCGCCCTGGGCTTTGACGAATCCGGGCCGCCCGAGCCCGAGCTGGTTGTGGCCGCAGATCGGCCGTTCTTCTACCTGGTCCGACACATCGGTACTAGAGCGACATTGTTCGCTGGCCAGGTGACCGACCCCAACGCCTAGCGGGATCGATTCCCGTCAGCGGAAGACGTGGGTGCCCCACCAGCCCGATTCGTCGTGGTGGAAACCGATGCCGACCACTGTCCACTTGGGTTTCGTCATGTTGGCGTAGTGGCCGGAGCTGTTCACCCACATCTCATGGAACTTGGCCGCCGCCTCTTCTGGCGTCATGTTCTCATCGCTCCACCACACGATGTTCTCACTCCATTGGGCTGAGCTGTGGCGAAAGCCCGACTCTCGCATCTCGCGTGACCATGATCGGGCAAACGATGACATCTCGGCGTCTACCGACGCCACCTTTCCAAGCCCCAAGGATGCTCGCAGCTCATTGAGTAGTGCCAATGATGCAGCCTCGGCTTGATCAAGCTCACCGCTTCCCGTGGGAGGGGGCACACTCGACGACGAGGTAGTTGATACCGCTGTCGTTGTCGAAGACGTCATTGACGGCGTAGTCGGAGCTGTCGTTGTCTGGGGCGCAACAGTCGTCGATGGCAGGGTCGTCGTCGAGACGGTGGAGGTAGATGAGGGTGGCCTCGTCGTCGTCACTGCTCTCGCTGGTGATGCCGGCGGCAGCGTCAATCGCGTTGTCTCAGTGGATGGCTTGTCACCCGGTGTTTCCGGGGGAGCTGTCGAGTCGACGCGCCCTCCTCCAGTTGCGTCCGACGATTGGAGGGCCGGCGTTGGCTCACCGTTCGAGGGGTCATAGGCGTCGACCCCACCCGAGATCGTGGCCGCCTCATCGCCTGGGCTCGTACAAGCCTGGACGAGAAGCCCAATTGACAACAGCCAGGTACCCCACCGCCGGTTCATCATTCCTTCAACTTCCGGTCAGGCCCCGAAACCTGCTGGAGCCCACGAGTGATCGAGGACGCAGCCGAAAGCGCCAGGCTAGTCCCCGGTCGTCATCCGCCGGAGTCGGCCACGAAGACGGCCTACTGGTAGTGGCTGACGAGCTCGGACAGTTCGTCGGCGACCTGGGTCATCTGCTCGGCCGTTTCTCGGGATTGCTCGGTCGATAGCTTGGTCTGTTCGGCAGCATGGGTCACCTGGCCGGCCGAGTCGACGATGGCCTCCGACCCTCGCGCCGCCTGGTCAATGGTCGAAGCGATGTTCTCCGTCGTGATCGATTGCTCCTCGACCGCACTGGCAATGGTGGTAGAGATCTCGTTGATCTCGTCGATGGTCTCGCTGACCTGGGAGTTGGCTTCGACAGCCCGACCGATCTCTTCTTGGATGGCTTCGATCCGGTCCGAGATCTGGGTTGTCGCTTCTGCTGTTTGCCCCGCGAGATGCTTGACCTCGGTCGCTACCACGGCAAAACCCTTCCCGTTCTCTCCTGCCCGAGCCGCTTCGATGGTGGCGTTGAGAGCCAGGAGGTTGGTCTTTTCCGCGATGGAGCTGATCATCTCGATGACTTGCCCAATCTCCTGGCTTGCCTCGCGGAGCTTCGAGATAGTGGCTGAGTTCTCGCCTGCAACCTCGACCCCATGATTGGCGACCGTGGCCGCGTTCATGGAGCTGTCTGAGATCTCCCGGATGGTGAGATTCATCTGGTCGATGGCTCCGGCCACCTCCGTCATATTCGTCGAGACGGTCGAAGTTACCTCTGAAGCTGTCATCGCCTCGTTGTAGGTTCGCCCTGCGTTCTCATGAATCGAGTTGGACACCGTGGCCAAGCCTTCAGCCGACGCTTCCAGCTGGGTCGAGGAGGCCTTCAGCCGTCCAACGAGGTCGGCGAGCATCGCTTGCATTTCGTTGAACGATCTGGCGAGCTTGCCCAGGTCATCGTCGGTTGGTACCGCCAAGGGCTCGCCACCGAGGTCCCCGGCCGTGATCCTGGACGCAAGGGCTGTGATCTTGCGGAGCTGTCCGGTCAAACTGGTCGCGATCGTCAACCCCAACAAGACGGTGATGGTGAGGAGGACGAGGGCAACCGCCACGGAGCGGATGAAGGCCGAAGAGGCATCGGCCGAAATGGCAGCGCTGCGCTCCTGGATGCGGTTGGCCTGGTAGTCCTCAACCTCTTTCAGCAAATTGATGCGGGCCGTGATCGTGTCGAACCACACGGCGGAGTCGACCTCGAATCCACCCGCCCCATTGTCAACCGCCAATGCTTCAAGCCGTGCCGTCTCAGCGACGATCGGGTCAGAGTCGGTCTCCTCATGGAAGGCCAACACATCATCAGCGGCCAGCTCACTGAATGTTCCCAGGAACGCGGCCTGGGCTGAGATCAACGAGACGACGGTCGCGTACTGACCAGGGGCGAAAGCATCGGTTCCGAACACCGCTGAGAGCTGGGCCCGTTCGATACCGGTTCGTTCCTTGGCGTTGAGAAAGGCCAGGTAGGCGGCAGAGTCCCGGGTCAGCTCTGCGCTCGAGCTGGCGGACGCCACTGAGGCGATGGCATCGAGGAACTTGCCGTTCATGTCGGTGAAGTAGCCGATGACGGACCGGGTCTCTGCCGTCAGTGCCAGCGCCTCACCCCGGGTGCGGTCCAACTGCTCGAGGGCATCGAGGGCTGGTTGTAGTTCCTGAACGACATCGGCGGGAAGTCCGTCCTGGTTCTCATCGATGAAATCGAGAAACTCGGCTCGCGGGGTATCGGTCGCAGCTTGTTGGTTGGGGAGCTCGTTGATGAACTTCTCGCCGCCGGAGGCCATGTAGACGGCTGTAGCCCCCCGCTCCTTCTGCGTCTCGTGGAGCAGGTTTCCCGTCCGTACGCTCAGGTTGATCAGCAGGTCTAGATCGGCTGCTTCGTTGGCAGTCGCCTTCTTGTCGCTCGCTATCGTCGTCGAGAAGAGCGTCATGCCCAACAAGGGGACGATGACGAGAAGGACCAGCTTCGTCCTCAAGGGGATCTTGTCTACAATTCCTCGCACCGCGACCACCAGACTTTCCTCCGTCTACCTACAACCGATATACCGCTCGCAGGACTGAATACATCATCGGCTCGTACGCGCCGTCCTTGAGTCGTCCTTTCGCCATCTCTCCCAGGGCCGATCATGGTCCCACTCGACCTGACCCAATGGCGGACCATCAAGAAGTGCTACCACGACGCGCTGGAGCGTCCTGAGTCACTCAGGACGCTCCAGCATGTCGTTCCCCGGGGCGCCGGACCGCCGCGCCGGGCCCCGGGGTTCCGCACCCGGCCCTAGTGGGCCGAGGGCGCGGTCTTGGTGGTCGCCTCACCAGGAACCGTCGATGGGTCCACCTCACCACCGGCCGCGAGGTAGGCCTCGGGCTGGGTGGCGTTCAGTTCGTCGTAGGTAATGGGGCCGGCCTCAGGGATCGCCTTCTTGGTCTTCACCAGAACGCTGGCGCCAAGAGCCGAGGCCAGTACCGAAGCTGAGAGGACCGCGATCTTCGCACTATCGACGATGGCGGGATCCGCAAAGGCCAGATCGGTGATGAACAGCGACACGGTGAAACCGATTCCGCCCAACAGCCCGACCCCGACCACATGAGTGAAGGTGGTACCCGAAGGCAAGACAGCGATCTTGGTCCGGACCGCGACCCAGGAGGCGACAACGATCCCGACTGGTTTGCCAACCACGAGGCCAGCCATGATGGCCAGACCAACCGGCTCAGTGAAGGATTCTCCCAGCGCAGCGAGGGAGACGGCGACCCCGGTGTTGGCTAGGGCGAACACGGGGACGATGGCAAGGGCCACGAAGGGGTGCAGGCCGTGGATGAGCCGATCAACGATCGACTTGGTCTCCCTCGTATCGAACACGATGGCTTTGAGCTCATCGATGGTGGCATGAGGGTGGGCATCGATTCTGGTCTGGTGTGGCCGCCGAGGACGGGCTGGGGCCAGTAGCCCACAGGCAACACCGGCCAGAGTGGCGTGGATGCCTGACTCGAACACCGCAAGCCACAGGGCGGCGCCGACCAGTACATAGATGGGCATCCACCAGACACCCATGATCCTGAGGACGACCATGGCCAGTAGCAGGGCACCGGCCGCGGCTAGGGCCGTGGTGTTGAGGCTGGTGGTGTAGAAGATGGCGATAACGAGGATGGCACCGAGATCATCGACAATGGCCAGCGTCAAGAGGAACACCTTGAGGCGCCCTGGTACCCGGTTGCCGAGCAGGGTGAGGATGCCAACGGCGAAGGCGATGTCGGTTGCCATTGGGATGCCCCAGCCGTCCCTGGTGGCAGCATCGCTCAATATGAAATACAAGCCGGCCGGAACGATCATGCCCCCGAAGGCGGCGATGGCCGGCAGCGCCGCTTTGCGTGGATCCCGAAGGTCACCGGTCACTAGCTCGCGCTTGATTTCCAGCCCAGCCACGAAGAAGAACAGCGTCATCAGGGCGTCGTTGACCCAGTGGACGAGTGACTCGTTCAGGTCGATGGCCCCGATCTTGACTTCTAGGTGATGATGCCAGAAGTGCTCGACTGACTCCGCGGCTGGTGTGTTGGCCAGTATGAGAGCGGTGACCGCCCCCACGATCAGAGCGATACCCGAGAGATTCTCGAGGTGGATGATGCGTTGCAGTGGCTGGCGTATCCGATCGATTGGTACTTCGACCGCTTGTTCTGTATGAGTCATCTTCCCTACCTCGGAGGGCATACCGTCAACGGCTACTTATCAGAATCGACGAATTGGCCTGGGTCATGAGCTCTCGAGGTCGATATAGGCCCAACAGCCCGCCTCGAGCGGCCGCCGACCTATTCCATGGAACGTGTCGTGACCCGGTTGCGACCCGCATTCTTCGATTCATAGAGAGCTGCATCGGCCGTGGACAGGAGGGTGTTCTCCGCTCCTGGTCGTGGATCATTGGTGTAGGTGGCACCGATGCTCACGGTGACTGAGAGCGGTCCGATGGCCGTCTCTACCGGTGTATCGCCGATAAGTGAGCGGAATCGTTCGGCGGCCAGGCCGAGCTCGACGCCGGAGACATCGGGAAGGATGACGGCGAACTCCTCGCCGCCGACCCGAGCCGTGAGCTCACCACGGCGGGTGGTCCCCTGGATCCGGTCGCCGATCTCCTTCAGTACTTCATCGCCCGTTCCGTGGCCGAAATTGTCGTTGATCGACTTGAAGTGGTCAAGGTCCATCATGATCACACCGATGGCCGAGCTGCGAGGCTTTCGCAGCCGACCTTCGATCTGGTTGGCCATGTAGGCACTGAATGTGCGCCGATTGGGGAGCCCGGTCAGGGGATCGGTCGACGCCTCGGCTGCCAGTCGGATATTGTCCGATGCCAGCGCTTCGTTTCGTTGTTGCTCATGAGACAGAGCCGAGACCACGTCCAGGCTCAACTTGGCCATGTGGGCCTGGGCCGACATGACGATGTCGGCGATGGGCGGGCCGGCGATGGCGTCGAGATCGAACATGGCGGCGATGTCATTGAGCTCAGGGCTGACATCGCTGATGATCTCTTCGAGTTGGGTAAGGGTAAGCCCGAGGTGGCGAGCCCCTCCGATTCGGAGGGCATCGAGAGCCGTGGCCTTGTCCTCGTCCTGCTCAGTCAACAACAACATGGCGGCGGCATCGGCCACATGGAGGACAGCCGCCAGCTGGGCGGTCCGCCCCTCCTCGGGAGGTACCTCCCGGTCGGCGACGACCTGGCCCATTATCTCCGGCAGACCCCATGACACCAGAATCTTGGCCGATACCTCATCACTGGTGAACCCGAGGGCGACTCGCTCCTGAGTCGGTGGCAGCCACGGGCCATGTTCGACGACGGTAGCGGTATAGGCCTCGTCATCGGCCAGGGCCAGCTTCCCGATATTGGACAACAGGCCGGCAATGAAAGCGTCATCACTCAGTCGCCTGTCGATTTCGGAAGCCAGTCGTCGGGCCAACACGCTGGTGGCGAGGCTACGCCTCCAGATTATCGAGGTGTCGATCGCACCCTGGTTCAGGTTGGCGACCAGGGTGAAGCCAAGCGACAAGAGCTTGACCGTTCGCAGGCCAAGCAGGGCAGTCGCCCGATCGAGGTTGGTGACCTCTTTGGTCTGTCCATACATGGCTGAGTTGGCCAGCCGCATGAGGCGGGCGGCCAATCCTGGGTCGACGCTGATGGCGGCAGCCAGATCAGCCATGGATGCATTCTCGTCATCGGCCAGGCGGATCACTTCGACGGCTACCGGAGCCAGAGTCGGCAAATCGGAATAGCCAGCCACGATCTGGTCAAGGCGTTCTGTGGCATTGGTTGGCGTAGAGCCGGTATCGGTCACGATGCTCCTCGTCGGCGGTTCAGCTGGTGGTGGCAGGGCCCGAGGATGGTGATCGGACTCAGGGCCGGTGCCAACGGACTACTCGGTTGGGTTCCGGTACCAGACACCGATGTTGCCTGTTCCATACCCGGAGATCGTGGTCTCGCACGCGGAGATGAGAGATCCCTCGGTCACGATGGTGTTGAGGGACTCGGGAGCGTGCTCGATGGCTGGATCGAGCCTCACCCGCATCGGGGTTGCCTCGTCGACCAGGCGGGAAAGCACATTGGCCACCTCGCGGTAGAAGTCGAGAAGGTCGGCGTCGGGGCTGGCACCCTTGTTCTCGACGCTGCCGGCCGGGATCATGGCCAGAGCCGCTCCCGATCGGTGTGCGAACTCGAGATCGCTGGCGATCACAGCCACGAGCTGGTTCTCGTTGGTAACGAGGCCTCGAACGGTTGCGTCGTGGGGCTTCACAGCCTGGGCCATCGCGGCGTCGACATTGCGGCCGAACAGGTTGGTCAAGATGCTGGCAATGGCTGCTTCTGGAATGGAAACGGTCGACATGATCAGCCGACCACCGATGCCAGCGCTGCTTCGAGCAAGTTCGTGTCGATCGGCTTCGACAGGAAGAACGAGGCCCCGGCTTGTTGGGCGCTCAGCTTCGTCTCCTTGCTCGACTCAGAGGTGACGAACCCGACCCGCACAGCGTCGCCCTTGTCGCGTAGTGCGCAGAGCATCTCGATACCGGTCAGATTCGGCATGTTCCAGTCGGCCAAGATCAGATCCGGCTGCTCGCTCGAAGCCACTTCGAGGGCGTGGGCGCCATCTTCAGCTTCGACGACATTCGCATCGCCGTAGCCAGCTTGTCGGATTGATCGCGTGATGAGCTTGCGCATCACGGGACTGTCGTCAACGACGAGGATCTTCATTTGGGGCCTTCCTATTAGTACCGCGGTTTGGTGAGAGTGGACTTCTCGTCCTCAGTCGGCGGGGGATGGTCTCACTTGAGTAGCTAGCCATAGGTGATCTTGATGTCGATGCGGCCGATTGGGTGATCGATGACGAGGATGTCGGGATCGCTTGACCGGGTCGTTGCCTCGAGAGGCTCGACCGTCGGTAGGCCGAGACTCGACTCAGCGTGGAATACGGCCTTGACCGCGCCACCCACGATGTTGACGAACTCGCCGACCGCGTCGATTGCATCGGGGAGCGCCGGTCCTTCAGGGCCAGACAGCGACCATCCAACCGCCAGCTTGGCTGCCGTCATACCGTCGGTATCGATGGTGACGATCGCTGGATTGTCGCCGATGATGGCGATCGTTCCCCGGAACGTGGTCACGCCGAGTTTCGCTTGGTCGGGACCATCGGGGCTCGGGCCCAGCAGGTCTGGCATGGTGGCGCCCAATGCGTCGAGGACCTCTTCGATCGAATCGATCACCTCTTCTTCGTCAACCGGGGGGGTTCCGACGGTGTCGATATCACTCATGCGACTCCTCCTTTGGAGATGAAGATCGTTGATCCATTGGCTCGTCTTGGCTCGTAGCCTGGATCGACGCCAGTAGTTGACTCGCTCGAGCCGAGGAGCAGGACGCCACCCGGCGTCAACACATCCTTCCTGATCCGGGTCAGGATGTCGCGCTTGACCTCGGCCGAGAAGTAGATCAATACGTTTCGCAACATAACGACGTCGCATTTCGGCAGGCCAGACCAGGGCTGAATCAGATTGAGCTGCTGAGCCTGGATGAGATCGGTGAGCTTCTTGTTGGCGGCCCAGTTCCGCCCGGCCTGAGAGAAGTACTTGGTGGCCAGGGTCGCGGAGAGTCCACGGTTGACCTCGAAACGGCTGTAGACGGCCTCCTTGCAGCGACTCACCATCTCCGGCGACACATCGGTAGCGAGGATCTTCGTTCGGGCTGGGGTCGCCAGCTCAGGGAACTTCTCGTTGAGCATGATGGCAACACTCAATGATTCCTGACCGCTCGACGATGCCGCGTTCCAGATGGTGAGTGTCGCCCTCGGGTTGGCTGTCAGAATCCGAGGAATGATGGCATCGGAGAGGGCGACGAATGGGTGCTGATCTCTGAAGAACGATGTCTCGTTGGTGGTCATCGCCTCGATCACATCGTTCTCGATCGTGAGGTCGCGTTTGCGGAGTCGTGCCACCAGCTCGGCCATGCCGGGTAGCCCGTGACGGCGAACAAGTGGAGAGAGACGACTCTCGATCAGATACGCCTTGCCTTCGAGCTGAACGGCGATACGGGATCGTACGAGCTGCTCAACGAAGGCGAGATCGTCGGTTGATAGTTCCGCTGGTGCCTTTGCTGACGGCACGGGTCTGGCAATGCTCACCGGCTTCTCCCTCGGGCTAGGGCCCCAACCGCGGATTGGGCGACCGCTTCGACAAGGCCACGATGAACTTCTTCCAATGGGAGACAACGACTGGCGATGCCGGCTTTGGCTATGGCCCCCGGCATGCCCCAAACAACGCTTGTCGCCTCATCCTGAATGATGATCTCGACGCCAAGCTCAGCCAGTTTCAAGCTCGAGTCGAGGCCATCGTCCCCCATCCCCGTGAGTACTGCGGCAACCAGCTGGCTCCCGTAGACCTCACGGGCCGAATCGAAGAGCACATCGACTGATGGTCGACATGACTTCACCTTTGGTCCTTCCCATAGGTCGGTCTTGATCGTCCCACCGCTGGTGGAGACAACCCGCATGTGCTTGCCCCCAGGAGCCAGGTAGCAGGTACCGGGCTCAACCGTCATTCCGTGATCAGCTTCGACAACGGGAAAGGTGCAACGCTCATCGAGACGGTTGGCCAGGACCCCGGTGAAGGTCGGTGGCATGTGTTGGACGAGCAGGATCGGAACTGGCAGGGGTGTATCAATGGCAGTGAGCGTCTTCTCCAGCGCGTTCGGGCCTCCGGTCGAGGCACCCATGATGAGGGCCTGCGGCTGACGCCTGATCGGCGGCCGGGTACGCTTCGCCAACTTGAAGTTGGCTGGTTTCCTCAGCTCGGGCTTGGCTGGAGAAGGGGCGAATGTCTTGATCTTGTGGAGCAGGTCGGATCGGACCTGCTCGGTTGCGCTGGCTGCGCTCCCGGCATTCGTCGGCTTGGTCGCATAGTCCGAGGCGCCCTTCGACAACGCCTCCAGGGTCACGCTTGCCCCTCGAGCGGTCAAGGTCGAGAACATGATGATCGGAGTCTTGGGGTGTGCTCGGCGGAGTTCCACCAACGCGTCCAACCCACTCATAACCGGCATCTCGATATCGAGCACGATGACATCTGGGTTGAGGGCGGCCGCCTTCTTGACACCAGCCAAACCGTTTGGTGCCGTGCCAGCCAATTCCATCCCGTGTTCGGCGGTGATGATCTTTGACAGCATTCCTCGCACCACGGCCGAGTCATCAACGATGAGAACTCTGGTCGGGCGATCGATCATGACGCTTGCTCGAGATGGAGACCCATGATCTCCAGACGTTCCCGAATCATCTCGGAGTCCACTGGCTTGAACAGGTATTCATCGATCCCGGCCATCAGGGCAGTTGCCACTCGCCGAGGGTCGGCCTCAGAGCTGATCATCAGCAGGGGTGTGGTCTTGAACTCGTCGATCTGGCGGAAGGCCCGGGCGAACTCGACCCCGTCCATTACTGGCATGTTCCAGTCGACGACCACGGCAGCAGGCGGTTCACTGTCTTGAAGCTTGTCCAAGGCATCCTGGCCGTGTTCGGCCGCGCAGATCTCGAAGCCGAGCTGAGCAAGCATGTTGCCGACCATGGTCCGTGCGGCCCGTGAGTCGTCGATCACGACGGCGCGCATGTTGGCGGAAACAGGCTGGGCTTTGGGTTGATGCTGTTCGCTCATTGGTCCACCTGTTCGGTTGAGATTGGTTGTAGATCGACAACTCCCTGCACATCAAGGACAAGTAGGAGCTCATCATCGAGCTTGTAGGCGCCGAGAATGAGGTCCTTGGCCACACCAGTCATGGTCGAAGGGGGCTCTTCGTAGGTTTGGGGGTCGACATCGATGACATCGCCAATGGCGTCGACCAGTAGGGTCACCGGTTCGCCGTCGGAGAGGATCACCACGTGGATCGGTTTCGTTTCCGGGTCCCGTTTCTCGATGTTGAGTCTGCGTCGCAAGTCGATGGTCGTTGCGATCTGACCGCGGAGGTTGATCAGGCCCTCGACGGCGTTGTCGGCGTGGGGCACCGAGGTCACGTCGGCGTGGTGAAGCACCTCCCTCACGTCGAGGACATCGATCCCGAGGTACAACGGGCCGAGTCGGAAGGTGCAGAGTTGGTCCAAGGATGAAGCAATGGCCATGATCAGACTCCAATCGAAGCTTGGCTTCGGGTATCGGGGATGGGCTCAGAATCGAAGCTGGGTTCTTCGTAGGCGATGGGTAGGACCGAGGCCACAACGGCTGCGGCGTCGATCACGTCGGTCACCAGGTCGTGGATGACAACGCTCTCGGAGTCATCGGTGATCGTTTCGAGGACCTCGGCGTGGGACACGATGTCGAGGATGTCCTGGACGGCAAGGCCGACGGTTCGCCCCATGAATGAGCAGACGACGACACTGATCCGGTCGGCTCCGTCGAAGGCGCTGCCCTGATAGCCGATCGTCGGCCCCAGATCGATGAGGGGCATGATCTTGTTGCGGTACTGGACGACCGAGCGGCCCTCAGACTGCTCGACCGCCTCAGAGGTGAACTCTTCCAGCCGTTCGACGGCAGCCAGTGGAATGGCGACTCGCTGCTGATCGCCAAGACCGAGAAGGAGCAGGGTCCGATCGTCGAGCACATGGGTGTCGGCCATGAGCTCGGATTGTTCCCGCAGGGCTTCGTGGCCTTGGGAACCCGGTTCGAGCAGGCTGGCGCTCCCGGCTAGACCCAACAGATCGAGGATGAGGGCGATGCGCCCGTCACCCATGATTGTCGCCCCGGAGAACAGCCTGAGGTCCTTGACCTGGCGGCCCAATGGCTTCACCACGATCTCCTCGGTGTCTTCGATGTTGTCGACGATCAATCCGAATTGATGGTCATCAGCCTTGAGGACCACGATGTTTGTGGTCTCTCGTTCGATCGGCTCCGCTCCGAGCTGTGCCCGTAGATCGACAATGGGAAGCAAGGAGCCTCGGAGTCGGTAGACGGGGGCACCGTGGAGGTCTTCGATCCGGTTCTCTCTGTCATCGCCTTCGAGTCGGACCAGCTCCAATAGGTTGACCTGAGGAATGGCGTAGCGGTTGCCAGCGCAGGTGACCGTCAGAGCCGGGATGATGGCCAAGGTCAAGGGAATCTTGATCTTGAAGGTAGTGCCAACACCGAGTTCGGTCTTGAGGTCGACCGAGCCGCCGATTCGTTCGACGTTGGTCTTGACCACGTCCATGCCGACACCGCGTCCGGAGACATTGCTGACCTTGCCGGCGGTGGAGATCCCGGGACGGAAGATGAACTGTACGATCTCGGTGTCGCTCATCTTGGCCGCTGTCTCGGCTGTGAGGTAACCCTGCTCGACGGCCTTGGCTCGCAGGGGTTCAGCCGAGATGCCACGACCATCGTCGGAGATCTCGATGTTGACCTGACCACCCTCGTGGCTAGCTCGAAGGAGGAGCAGACCCTCGGGGTCCTTGCCTGCGGCCTTGCGATCCTCTGGTGCCTCGATGCCGTGGTCGACTGTGTTGCGGACGATGTGGGTCAGAGGATCTTTGATCGCTTCGATGATCGTTCGGTCTAGCTCAGTGTCCTTGCCGACCATCTCGATCCGCACGTTCTTGCCCATCTGCTGGGACAGGTCGCGCACAACTCGGGGAAGCTTGCCCCAGACGTTGTTGATGGGCTGCATGCGGGTCTTCATGACCCCTTCTTGCAGCTCGCTGGTGATCAGGTTCAGCCGTTGGGCTGGTGGCCCGAACCCGTGCTCTTCCTGTTCCCCGGCTAGCTGGATGATCTGGTTCCGAGACAGGACGAGCTCACCGACGAGGTTCATCAGCCGGTCGAGGAGGGCAACATCGACCCTGATCGTTGAATCTGAGGCACTGGCCCGCTGGGTCGTCACGGCTGTCTCGACTTCAGTGGGCGTTGCTCGCCCTTCGTCGACCAGGATCTTGCCCAGCTTGCGGTCATCGCCCATCTGCTGCTCGACGGCTGCGATTTCAACGTCGGTGCGGTCTGCGCTGCCCGCGTCGACCAGTAGGTCGCCGATTCGAGCCGGCTCCTCGGTCTCGCCTCCGGCTTCGCAGTCCTCGCCGTCAGCGATTGTCGTATCATCAGTTTCGCCGCTGGTCGCTTCGACTTCACTCTCGGCTTCGGCCGGTGCTGCGTCGTGGTCGGCCGCAGTGGCAGCTCCTGCCTCGGCCTCCGGTTCGTCAGAGGTGAGGCGGCCGAGCATGGCAACGACATCGTCGATGTTCGGCTCGCCTTCCTCTTCGGTTTGATCGATGGTGGCGAGGATCTCCCGGATGGTGTCGACCGTTGCCAGTAGGGCGTTTGCGATCTCTGGTGTCATTGATCGCTCGCCATCTCTCAGAAGACTGAGGAGATTCTCTCCGGCGTGGGCCACCCGTTCGAGGTACCCGAAGCCGAGGAACCCACAGGTTCCCTTGATTGTGTGAAGGGTCCGGAAGACCTCCTTCAGGGTGGCGACATCATCTGGAGACTCCTCCAGGCTCACAAGGTTCTGATCCATCTGGTCGAGGCCTTCATAGCTCTCGACTAGGAATTCTCCGATGATCTCATCCATCGTGGCTACCTCAGGGTATTGGTCGGGTTCGGGGGGGCAGAATCAATTCAACTGGCCGACGAGCTGGTGCAGGTCGGTGGCCGTGCGGCCCAGCTCTTGGGCTGAGGTATTGGTTGCAGCTGTCGACTGCTTGGTGACGTCGGCGACGGAGGCGATCTGTCGGGGGATTCGCTGTTGCCGAGGCTTCGTTGTTCTCATGTCGATTCTCTCCTCAGGCTTGGGGTGTCGCAGTGCACAGTGGCGCCAATCGCAGACAGCAAATGGGGAGCCGGGTTCAGGATCGGATTCAAGGGCCTGATCTTTAGGCCAATGTGTCGATTGACTCGGATGAGAGAAAGTTCCTCAAGTCGTGGGGGTCACATCCGAACATCAGTGACAACAGCTCCAACCGAGATGCAAGATCAGAGGAGAGCAAGCGATGGCGGTAAAGGCACTCAAATCGATAGGGAGCAGCAGAGTAGCTACGCTGAACGCCAAGCTCATGGTGAGCTTCTTGGTTCTCGGGATCGTGCCGGCCCTGGTCTTGGGCTGGTATTCACTCCGAACCTCGGCCGAGCAACTCCACCAAGCTGCATCGTTTCGATTGGAGGACGCTGCCATCACCGATGGGGACATGATCGACCGAAATCTCTTCGAGCGCTACGGCGACGTGCAGGCCTTTGCTGCCAACCCCTTGGCCCAGGGAACCTCGATCGATAGGCAGGAGATCGTCGATTTCCTCACCATCAACTACGGCATCTATGACCTGATGCTGCTGGTCGACATGAACGGCAAGGTCCTCACCGTCAACGATGTGGATGGGAGTGGGGCGCCGATTGATGGCTCTCGTCTCATTGGCCACGATGTCTCGAATGAGGAGTGGTTCCGGGTCGTGTCGTCGGGCCAAACCCCCGCCGGTGGCACGTATTACACCGATGCCCATCGCAGCAGTCTGGTGTCGGCTCTCTATGGTCGGGAGATACTCACCCTGCCCTTCACCGCTCCAATCGTTGACGATTCGGGCCGGATCGTTGCCATCTGGCACAACGAGGCCTCGTTCGAACGGGTGGTTTCTGACATCATGGATCAGCGTGTCGAGGCTTTCGCTCAACAGGGACTGGTCTCGATAGAAACCCAGGTCCTGCGACAGGATGGCGTCCTTCTCCATGATGCCGATCCCGATACCGTGCTGAGTTTCAATCTTGTCGACGCTGGTCTGGAGGCCGCCGCCGGTGCCACCGGGCAGCGCGGGTCGAGTGGCGTCACCACCGAAGTCCACAAGCGGACTGGAACCGTGCTGATCAACGGCTACGCCGTGACCGACGGCGCCCTCGGCTTCGAAGGCTACCAGTGGGGCATATTGGTTCGCCAAGACGAGAAGGAGGCAGCGGCACCTGTAGCTGTTCTGCGGAAATCGCTCTTCGTCATCGCCGCGATCATCGTCCTGGTCACGTCCGCAGCCGGCTTCTGGTTGGCCCGCGGGCTGTCGAGGCCACTGAAGCGAAGTGTAGCCAAGCTGGAAGAAGTCTCGAAGGGTGACCTGAGTGTCGAGTTCGAGGTCAACAGCCAAGACGAGGTTGGCCAGATGGCAACAGCTCTGAACAGCGCCCTGGCCAGCATTGGTGGAACGATGGCCCAGGTCGACCACAGCGCATCTGATCTGACCAACTCGGCCGGCAATCTCACCTCAATCAGCCAGGATATGTCCACGGCGGCCAATGACACCTCTGATCAGGCCACCGGGGTAGCGGCGGCGGCCGAACAGATCGCCGCCAGCTCCAACACGGTGGCCCGGGCAATGGATCAGATGAGCGCCAGCGTCCGAGAGATCTCCGACAGCACCTCCGACGCAGCCCGGATGACGGCCAAGGCGGTCGAGGTCTCCGGCCTGACGAAGGTTCGCATGGAGAAGCTCGATACCAGTGCCACCGATATCGGCAACGTCGTCAATGTCATCACCTCGATTGCCGAACAGACCGACCTGCTGGCCCTCAACGCCACCATCGAGGCGGCCCGAGTCGGAGAGGCTGGCAAGGGATTCGCCGTCGTGGCCAATGAAGTCAAGGCCCTTGCCTCTCAGACCTCGAGCGCGACCGAGGAGATTCAGGCCAAGATCGAAGCCATCCAGAGCGACGCCGTCGGTGCGGTCGAAGCCATTGCCGAGATCAGTGATCTGATCGACCAAGTCAACGAAACCTCGACGACCATCGCCGGCGCAGTTGAAGAGCAGAGCGCAACAACCGCTGAGGTCAGTTCGAGCATCCAAGCCGTCACCGACGGCACGACCAGCATCTCGGCCAACATCACGGCCGTTGCTGATGCCGCCGGCACTACGACGGCCGGTGCGGCCAAGGCCCAAGAGGCCGCCGGTCACCTCGAGTCGCTGGCTGAACACCTCAGCGGCGTGTTGGTCAGGTTCACGCTGTCCGACGAATCGAGGCGGACGTCGACATCCTCACGATCGACCCACGAGGTTCCCAGAGGACCGCTACCTGCCGACCAGGCACCTGAGTCCGATTCGGCGACCCCCCGGCCGGCTTCGGTGGCTGAGAAGAGGGCTCTCGAGGACCTGCCGGCTGACCTGGTTGACGCCGGCTGGCGCTGATGGCAGGGCCGTCGGCGGCAGACATGTCTACTCAAAGGACGACGCGCATCCTCATCGTGGATGATTCAGACGTCGTCTGTCGACTCGTGGCGGCGGTCATTGGTACCGACCCTCGTCTCGAGGTAGTTGGCGCCGCGGCCAACGGCAAAGAGGCGCTCGCCATTGTCGAGACGGAGCACCCGGATGTGGTGATCCTCGATCTCGAGATGCCGGTGATGGATGGCGAGACCACCTACGCTGAGCTTCACGCCAGACATCCAGATATCAAGGTCGTCATCTTCTCCAACCAGGAGCTATCGCCTCGCTCGGCCTTGGCCCGAGCCCTCCAGGCCAAGGAGCTCGACTTCGTGGCCAAACCAGAGGACGTCACTGACGTTGGTGACGCCATGACCAAGCTAGGCCGGCTCCTCCTGCCAAAGCTACGGCCCCACACCGATAAACCGCGACCGACGCTGGCTCGAAGCGTGCTCAGATCGACCCAGAAACCAACGATCTCCGCCGTGGTCATCGGAGCGTCGACTGGCGGCCCCCATGCGCTGGAACAAGTACTGAAAGGGCTCCGGGATCGGGTGGGCGTGCCCATCTTCATCGTCGATCACATCGCCGCCGAATTCACTGACCGCCTGGTTGAGCAGCTCAACAAGGTCAGCGCCGCCCCCGTCATCGAAGCCGAGGCTGGAACGACGCCGACGGCGGGCACCATCTATGTGGCGCCGGGTGGGACTCATCTCAAACTTGTGCGCGACCGTGGCCGGGTGGTGATGACGGCTGACGACAGCCCACCCGTCAACTCCTGTCGGCCCGCCGTTGACATCTTGTTCCAATCGGCGGTCGAGGTCTACGGGAGGAACCTTCTCGGCATCATCTTGACTGGGATGGGGCACGATGGCCTAGAGGGCTGCCGAGCCATGGCCGCCCGAGGTGCGCCGATACTGGTTCAAGACGAGGAAACAAGTGTTGTCTGGGGTATGCCAGGTGCGGTGGCAAACGCTGGCCTGGCCGATGAGATCGTCCCGATCACACACATAGCTGGGAGTCTCATTCGATGGACGGCCAGCCGCCGCCGGTCGAGGGATGCTGCCCAATGAGCACAGCTTCGGGCTCCGATCCGCCAATCGTTCCAGTCACGTTGGGGGCGGACGACCGGGAGTTCATTCGCTCCATATTGCGAGATACTGCTGGCATCGAGATCGGCGACGACCGCGATTCCCTGCTGGCGAGCCGGCTTGGTCCGATCGTTCTAGAGCGTGATCTCGGTAGCGTCGCTGGACTGGTCATGGAACTTCGGACCGGCAACCGTCAACTCGAGAACAATGTCATCGAGGCAATGACGACCAACGAGACGTCATTCTTTCGTGATCCAGGAGTCTTCGAGGATATTGCCACCGGGGTCATCCCCCGTCTGCTGGAACAGATCCCGCGATCTGCGCCGCTCACCATCTGGAGTGCAGCCTCCTCGAGCGGCCAGGAAGCGTACTCCCTCGCCATGTTGTTGGACGAACGGTTCCCTGAGCTGCTCCAAGCCCGTCGGGTCAGGATCCTGGCCACTGATCTCTCACCCGAGATGGTCCAGCGGACACGGGCCGCTTGCTACAGCAGGCTCGAGGTCCGCCGTGGTCTGTCCGACGCTCGCCTCAACAGGTATTTCAGTACCGTTGGCGGCAACTACGTAGTCAACGAGAGCCTCCGCTCCTTGGTGCTCAGCCGTCAGCTGAACCTGGTCCAGTCGCTCGGTCCGCTGCCCCGATGTGATCTCGTCCTGATCCGCAATGTGCTGATCTACTTCCCATCCGAGGTCAAGTCCCAGGTGTTGAAGAGCATTTGGCGATTCGTCTTGTCAGCCCACGGAGCCCTCATCTTGGGGGCATCGGAGATGCTGGGTGATGCCCACGTCGACTACCAGACTCATAGCCTGCCGACCATCTCGTACTTCACTCCTCGACCTATCGGGGCCGAAGCGCCATCGTCGTAGCACGGTGAGCCAAACGGATAGTTCCACCCCGTTTGGGTCGGAGGGTGTCCCCGTCGGCAAGGGTCTAGATCTAGTCGTCTCCGAAGGTGTGGCCGTAGTCGGTGAGCAGCTTGTGTGCCCCGTCCAGGACACCGTGATAATCGAGCCCGAGGAAGGCGAGTGACCTGAGCAGATGCTCATGGTTGTCCTCAGGGGAGGCAAGACGTGCGTCGAAGATCTCGTGGACGAATCGATCGGCGGCGCTGACGATGTACGGCATCGCCGACTCACCGAATTCAGGCTGATGGTGATGGCGGACTGCATCGGAGATCGACCATGGGATACCCCACAGCTCGAGTAGGAGCGCACCGAGCTCAGCGTGATCGACCTCGACCAACTCGCGCTCGGCGGCCGTGATCTCCGTGTGACAGGCCATTGCCTCACCGAAGTGATGTGGATCTAGAACCTTGTCGAGCAACATCTGTCCAAGGTCGTGCAAGAGGGCGGCGGTGACCACCTCAGGCCCAGCCAGCGCCCGGTTGGCCTTGTAGATGGCTTCGGCGACATAGGACACCCGAATCGAGTGCTCCCACAGTTCTCCCGCCTCCATCTGGTAGCTGGTCAAACCCTCTCGGGTCTGTTCGGGTAGACCACTGTCAGTCGCCACGGCCAGCACTCTGGCGGTGCCGAGGCGCATGATGGCGGCCTCGGTGGTGACGATCTCGCTCACCGGAGCTGACGCAGCCGAGTTCGACTCCCGAAGCAGGGCGGCGACAACAATCGGGTCCTCGCGGACGATAGTGGTGATCTCCTCGATCTCACACTGAGCGTTGGCAATGGCCGATGCCAGACGGGTCACGGTGCTTGGCAGGGGCGGGACCGCCTCAGCGAGGTCCAGTAGATCATTGTGGAGTGTGAGGCCTCTTGTTGTGCTCACGGAGCGACCAACCTTGTGATGAGCGGGGGAGTACCTGGCGGACCAGATGGACGAATACCTATGTATTCATCGGCCACTGCGGACCTGAGTTGAGCCCGGAGACGCCTTGGATCAAGCCTCAGCCGGCCCGGGCTAGAGGTCTTCGAATCCGACGCCGGTGGCGGGGGTCGGGGCTGGTTCTGGTTGGGCCTGCTCGACGACAGGGGGAGGTTTGGCTGGTTCAGCGTCAAGTTGTGTTTCGGGGTCGTCGCGTTTCTC
Source organism: Actinomycetes bacterium (assembly GCA_024227975.1). The sequence continues at coordinate 27,552 of JAAETV010000683.1, read as the reverse complement.
CAGCGTCTCCTCGGTCCCGATCCTGAGTCGGCCGAAGATGGTGATCCACTCGATCTCGATCAGGGGTAGTTCCGAGGTCTCGTCAGCACCGGGGATGTCGACTGTCGAGGCGCTGAGGAGTGAGAATCCTGATGGCCTGACCTCGGCCCCAGGGGGCAACATGACACTGGCTGAGCCAAGGAACACCGTCACCTTGACCCGAGAGCGTTCTCCTTCGACGATGGCCCGCCGAAGGTCTAGGCGGCAGGCACCGAGCAAGGCCAACACCGAGAAGCGACTAGCCAGGCGCCATCGTCCGCTGCGTTGGCAGCGTGCGAGGATGGCAAACATCTTCCCTCGGTTGGATTTGGCCACTCGACGCTCCTTTCGCTGGCGATTCGGACCCCGACATCAGTCTCGGCCCTACTCATGAATAAATGAGGGCCGGCAGCCTCACGGTGGGTCGCCAGCACCGATCGGGCCTGTTTCGGATGCCCCTGGTATCTCGTCGTCCTCGCGGTCTTCGGCCTCCGGGGCGTTGTCGAGCAGGTGTCCCAGACTCGACGCCCCGAAGACACAGACGGCAACACAGGCAATGAAGCGTCCAAGGGCTCCCTCGAACGATCCATTGCCGAACAGAGCATCGGTCAAGGGCCCGTATCCGACGACCAGTGAGGTCAACAGTCCGAGGCCGATGTATGAGGTCCGATGGGGGGACTGACGGTTCGAGATCAATTCGATCCGCCTGCCGCTATTGACCATGGTTCACCCCTCCCATGGCCAAGAGGAGAGCCGCACTCAGGTCGACGCCAGCAATAGTGGCAACAGGATGCCCATGCTTTACGAGCCTGACTACTCTCTCCGGTGCGAGCCTCGAGACCAGGTCGATGACGTAGGGATTCTCGGGCCCGGCCCAAAAGCCGAGAAGGTCGTCGGGAACGGGACTTCCTGGCACGACAAAGCGGACGAGGTCGATACCCACGCTCCGGAGCCGATCGATGAGGGGAGCTACCCAGATCGGGAGCTCGGCCGGAACGTCGATGACGAGCAGCTTCGACCGGTCGCCACTCTGAGCAGCTGCTTCGATCAAAGAACGGTCCTGTCGGACCAGGTTCCACGAGGGCTCGCTCACGATCTCGGCTCGAGTCGTCAAGACCACGACATCGTCGGGGTCGAGGCGATCCTGGCACTGCAGCATCCTCACGACTGGCATGGTGGAGGCCAGCGGGCCAACAACGACCGTGAGGCCGGCCCGTCTGGAAGCGAAGGCGTGAAGCTCATCCTTCACCGAGACCAGACGCGACCAGAAGCCTGGGGCGGTGTCCCGCTCTGGCTCCTCGTCTGCTCCCGGTTCGGTTTCCTCCGCCGGAACGTCCTCGCCCGCTGGTGTGATCTCGAGGGGGTCGGTCTCGTCACCGCGATCTGGCTGCGGCTCGCTGCCTACCTCTTCATCAGCAACTGGTGCCAGAGCCGGAGGGGTAGGGGAATCGGTGGTGACTGGCCCGGCATCATCGTTGGTAGTCAGGTATGACGGGGGAAGCGTGATCAGGTCGATGGGGTCATCGACCAAGTCGATGGCCGGTTTGGCCCGCCTCAGAGCCCGACTGCGGTTCCGTTCTCGGCGGGCCATCGATACTTCCGTCTCGGCCGTCTCGTCGAGTCGACGAAGGAGGGCAGAGCGAAGTCGGGCATCATCGATGTCGTCGGGCGAGGCATCAGCCACGGACGTCTCGGTTGGCCCAACGGACCGCCCTCCGGTCCGATGCCGGGAGTGGATTGTCGGCGGACGGGCGCTCCGGGCCCTGGGGTCGACGATGATCTCGAACTCTTCACGGCAGAAGAATCCACCGACCCCGCCGGAGCGAACCTTGTTCACCTCAGCGATGGCGGCGTCAGGACCGTGCTTGCTCACCACCTGCTCCAGCAGCGCCGCTAGCTCAGGACCCGAGAATCGCTGGCCTTTCGCCTGACTCGACTTCTGCTTCCTCAAGATTCACCACCCCTGCTGTTTCGATGTGGATCTGGGGTCCGAGCTCTTCGGGACTGAGGACGGGGGCCTGGACTTCGGTCAAGGCCATCAGCTTTCGCAAGGGTCGCCGGAGGGCCGATGCCGAGACGATCACCGGGCTGTGACCTCGCTGCTCGACCATCAGGACCTGCTTGCGAATGGCCATCGCCACCTGATGGAGCAGGGATGGATCGAGCACAAAGTCGAAGCCCTGGGGGCCTGGCTGGAGAGCTGAGAGCAGCCCTTGTTCCAGCACCGGATCGATGGAGATGGTGTGGACGCGACCATCAGCGTCGGCGGTGCCGGCTGATATCGATGGACCAAGAGCCACCCGGACGGCTTCGGTCAACTCAATCGGATCCCTGGTAACCCGGGCCCGTTCGCCCAACACATCGAGGATGCGTACGATGTCGCGGATCGGGACCTCTTCAGTCAACAGGTCCTGGAGCACCCGCTGGACCTCGGCGAGCGTCAGCTCCGAGGCAACCAGCTCGTCAACAACTGCTGGATCACTCTGGCGAACGAGATCGACAAGCTCCTTGACCTCCTGGCGGCTGAGCAGCTGAGCGGCTTGGCGACGGATCGTTTCGGCCAGGTGGGTGGTGATGACCGAGGCTCGGTCGACAATGGTGGCGTTGACCGCTTCGGCCATGGCCTTTGACTCGATCGGTAGCCACTTGGCCGGCAACCCGAACACCGGCTCGACGGTGCTTGGCCCTGGCAGGGGATCAAGGTTCTCGGCGATGACCAGCACGTGGCCGGCCGGGGCCGTTCCCTGGGCCATCTCGACCCCGTGGACCGTGATGGCATACTCGCCCGGCCCCAGATTCACATTGTCCCGGGTCCTGACCGGGGGAATGATCAGGCCGATCTCCATAGCGATCTTGCGGCGCAAGGCCCTGACCCGATCGAGGAGATCACCACCACTGGGAGAGTCGACGAGATCGATCATGTCGATGGCCAGCTCCAGCTCCAGCGGTTCGGGGCGGATCTCTATCGCCAGCTGGGCTGGCTCGGGGGGCGAATCGTCCTCTACCTCTTCGCTGACGTCGTCTGTAGCGGACGCTGCCTTGGAGGCGAACCGGCGGCCCAAGAGCAACAGGGACAAGCCAACCACACCAAAGGGAAGTAGGGGGAGGCCGGGGGCCAGGCCGAGCAACAAGACCGTGATGCCCCCGTAGCGAAGGGCCTGATGTTGGGCCGTGATCTGGCTGACCACGTCTGATCCCAGGTTTGAGTCACCATTGGCCCTGGTCACGATGATGCCGCTTGCGATCGAAATCAGCAGGGCGGGGATCTGTGATACCAGCCCGTCACCGATCGTAAGGGTCGAGAAGGTGTTGATTGCATCACTCAGGGCCATCCCGTTCTGGGCTACCCCGATCACCAAGCCGCCGATGAGGTTGATCATCGTGATCAGGACACCGGCGACAGCATCGCCCTTGACAAACTTGGATGCACCGTCCATGGCTCCGTAGAAGTCGGCTTCGGCGCTGACCTCACGGCGACGTTGGCGGGCCTCTTCCTCATCGATGAGGCCGGCGCCGAGGTCGGCGTCGATTGCCATCTGCTTGCCGGGCAGGGCGTCCAGGGTGAAGCGGGCACCAACCTCGGCCACACGCGACGCACCATTGGTGACAACCACGAACTGGATGACCACCAAGATCAGGAACACGACGAGTCCGACGACAACTGACCCGCCGACAACGAACGAGCCAAAGGAGGCAATGACCCCACCGGCTGAACCAGTGGTGAGGATCAGTCGGGTCGAGGAGACGTTCAGGGCCAGTCGGAAGAGGGTGGCGATGAGCAGCAGCGAGGGGAACGCGGCAAGATCTAAGGCTCGAGCTGACATGATCGTCGCCAGCAACAACAGCACACCGAAAGCGATATTGATCGACAGCAGTAGATCTAGCACCACCCCAGGCAGGGGGACGATCATGAGCGCCACGACGGCGATCATGCCCCCAGACAGGAGTCCTCCTCCTCGCTTGGATGGATCCACGTACCTCGCTCCGTTCGAACCGGGCGTCGGCTAGGCCGATGGTGTTCCGATTCGAGTAGCCGTCCATGGCCATCGACACCCTCATCCCGAGGGCTTCAACAATCAGGTGATAGATCGGCACCTCGCGGTCGAAACTAAGGCTGACGGCCCGAGGCCAGCAACGCCGACGGATTCGTAAAGTTGACCCTCGGTCGCGCCGACACCTCTTGTACCGATGCTGGCAGGAGGCTTGCGTTGACCACGGTTCTCACGGATGAGCAAAGGGAGATGGTTCTGACGAACGTCCCCCTCGTCGAGCACATCGTCAACCGGATCGCGTCCAGCCTGCCGTCGAGCTACAGCCGTGATGACCTCGTGCAGACCGGCGTCATGGGGCTGATCACAGCCACGGTCCGCTTTGACTCGACCAATGGCGCTGCCTTTTCGACCTTCGCCGGCCGCCGGATCGAAGGGGCCATCCTCGACATGTTGCGCAGATCTGACTGGGCCCCACGCTCGGTCCGGGCCATGGAGCGCCGCTTGTCTGATGTCGAGGATCAAGGCCCCTCCCCCCGCGTCGAGGCTGCTAGTCGCCAGCTCGGTGTCGATCGCAGTCAGATCGAGCGGCTCCGCCAGGACATCCTGAAGGCCAGGCTCGACTCGCTCGATCGAGCCATCGGCTCCGAAGACGGCAGCCCGACTCCTCTGTCAGCGACCGTTATTGACCGCGGCGACCTGGTCGAGGACATCGTCGATGACCAGGAGCTGGTCGGCTACCTTCGGGATGGCGTCGGTCTCCTATCCGATCGCCATCGGTTGGTTGTCGTCGGCTACTTCTTCGAAGGCAAGACCATGACTGACCTAGGCACCCTTCTCGGAGTGACCCAATCTCGGGCCAGCCAGATCAAAGACGAAGCGTTGACCATGTTGAAGGGTGCGCTCGATGAGGTCTACGGCAACGTGTCCGATGGCAAGAGCACCCGTTCTAGTCGCCAGCGGGCCTTCAACCAGTCGCTGGTGACGTCTCGCAGTTGGCGGGATCGGTTGGCGGCAGGCAAGGGTATCTCCTTCACCGGCTAGGCCGGCTAGGCCCGAACGCTAACATTTGCTTCACGAATGCCGAGCCTGTCTCTATGACCGTTCATGGCACCATCGACTACAACCGTCTCAACGGTTTGCTATGGCGCTACCGGCCCTACCTCGACCGTTTCGAGTTCCTGCTCGAGGTCCAGCTGATGGTCTCGGCTTCTGGACGCCAAGACTGGCAGCTGCAAATGGCCGAGCTGTTCGACGAGACCGCATCTGTGCTCAACGAGCTCGACCTGGAGCGAGAGGTCCTCCTGGCCGGTGCCCCTGGCTTGGGGGAACTTGCAGCCAAGGCCGATGAACCGTGGGCCGAGATCCTGCTCGAACAGCAGGCTGTGCTCGAAGCAACCGTCGTCCGTATCTCACGTCTGCGTCAGCGAAACAGTCAGGCCCTGGCCGAGGGGGCAGCGGGCCTCCATCATCTGATCGACGCCCTGGCCGAGGCCAATGGCCAGATCCAGGATGAGTCGGGGCCCTCATACGGCCAAGACGGACAGCTTCGCCCCGGAACAGGCTCGGCCGTTCTGTTCGATGGACGGATCTGACCCATGAGTGACTTCGGCGGCATCTCCATTGCCTACTCGGGTCTGAATGCCCAACGGAAGCGAATGGACGTCATCAGCGAAAACATCGCTAATGTCAATACCCCCGGCTACCACCGCCAGCGGGTGGAGTTCACACCAGTCGACAACCTCGCGAGTGGTATGTACAGCGGCCGGGTCGGTCGAGGCGGAGGGGTCAGAGCAAGTGACGTGACCCGCCTGCGAGAGCATGTGTTGTCTTCGCACGCTCGTGTTCAGGGTGGTGTTGCGGCTGAGCGAAGCTCGACAGCCGGGGTCCTGGAGGAGCTGGAGTCGATCATTGGTGGACTCGACTCCGGTGGAATCCACGACCAGATGAACGCCATGTTCAACAGCTTCGATGATCTGGCCTCTGCCCCCGACGACACCGCCTTGCGTCAGGTTGTCCTCCAACGAGCCGAGGCCGTAGCCGATGGGTTCAGTCGGACTGCAACCACGATCGATCAGCTCCGTGAGAGGACGGTCTCCGAGGCTGGCGACGCAGTGACCTCCATGAACGAGCTGGCAGGACAGATAGCGGTGCTTGACTCCGAGATCCTGGGGGCGATCAACGTCGATGCCAAACCAAACGCCCTCCTCGACCGTCGGGACACACTGGTCGATGAGTTGGCTACATACGCTGACATCACTGTGATCGAGAACAGCAACGGGCAGGTCACGATCTCACTCGACGGCCAGCTTCTGGTCAGCAATGGGGCTTCGTCCGGCCTGACCCTGGACTCCCAGGCTGACCCCGGGCTGGGGGTACTCGGCTACGAGAAGGTCTCGGTCATCAACGACAACGGGCGAGAGCTGAATGTGAAGAGCGGTAGCCTGGCAGCCATCCTGGTTGCTGTCAACATCTCCGTCCCCGATGCCAAGCAGGACCTCGACACCGTCTCCTATAGCCTGGTCGATGATGTCAACACCGTCCATCAGGCCGGGGCTGGACTTGACGGTTCGAGTGGGCTGAACTTCTTCGAAGCTGGCCCGGGACGGGGCCAGCTCTACCTGTCGCCCGACGTCATAGGTCAGACCGACAAGATCGCGGCCGCGGCCACCGGCGTTGGTCGACTCGACAACAGCAATGCCCGAACCATGGCCCTGCTGGCTGAGGCGCCAACAGGCCCCGTTGGACAGTTCGCCGAGCTGGTCGGCTCGTTGGCTGCCCGGGTTTCGACGGCCAAAGGAAGTGCGGTTGTCGCCGAAGCGGCAAGCGATCAGGCCACCAATCTGGCCATCTCCGCAGGCGGAGTCAGCTTGGACGAGGAACTAACCGATCTCATCACGGCCCAACGGTCATACGAGGCGGCGGCACGAGTGATGACGGCCATCGACAAGACGCTACAGACGCTGGTGACTTCAACCGGCTTGGTCGGGCGATAGGAGGCTGTCATGACCGTACGCGTCACTGATTCCGGAATGGCGAACATCCGTCGCACCTGGATCGCGGAGGGCCGGACCCGGATAGCCGAGGTTGAGCGGGCCCTCTCCTCGGGCCTCCAAATGAACCAGCCGTCCGACAACCCGACGGCGACAGCCAGCCTCCTTCGCCACGAGGTGCGACTCCAACGTATTGATCAATACCAGCGAAACGGCGACAACGCTCGAATCTGGATCGGGACCGCCGATCAGGCCCTTCAGTCAGCGGCCAACAATCTGGGTCGGGCCAAGACCCTGGCTGTTCAAGCCGGAAACGGCATCATGGGATCGGTTGAGCGCAGTGCGCTGGCCTCCGACATCCGATCCATCGCCGACGGGCTGTTGACCATTGGCAACACAAAGGTGTCGGGCCGTGCCATCTTCGCTGGGACCGAAGACACCCCTCAAGCCTATGACACCAACGGTCTCTATCTTGGCGACAACGGAGCGGTCGAACGCACCATCGACAGCAATGAGGTCGTTGCGGTCGGTGCTACCGGTCCCGAGGTGTTCGGCACTTCGGACCCCGGCGACCCAATGAACGGGTCGGTGTTCGAGGCCCTGCAGGCCTTGGCTGATGCCGTAGATATTGGCGACCTCGTCGAGGTTCGCGTCGGGATCGAGGCCGTAGACGTTGCCATGGCCAGGGTCGGCTCGGCTCAAGGAAGGGTCGGTGCTGTCAGCCAGCAGCTCGACGCCGCCGGGCACCGTCATGGTGGCGAAACCCTGGCTGTCCAGGCCAATGTCTCGCAGATCCGCGACACTGACATGGCCGAAGCCATCATTCGTCTCCGTTCCGCTGAAGGTAGCTATGAGGCGACTTTGGCGGCTACTGCCCGTGGCCTCAGCCGTTCACTAATCGACTTCCTGCGCTGAGTACGGGGAATACGAGCTCTCGGCGGCTTCGAGGAATGGCCTGAGCTGCTGGGTCATTGGACTTGATCATGGGTCGGGTGAGCCATTTCTTGGCCAGTTCCTTTCGATTGACCCCCTGGGGCCGATCGGTTGAGTACCGAGATATCTCGGTGACCGCAGTCCAACGGATTGGGCGGGTCAAGGTGCTCTGCAAGGAAGGATGACAAGAGCTCATGCGAATCAATAACAACGTCATGGCGTTCAACGCCAACCGCAACCTGGGTATGTCGAACACGAACCTGGGTAAGAGCCTGGAGAAGTTGTCTTCAGGGTTCAGGATCAACCGGGCAGGCGATGACGCTGCTGGTCTGGTTATCTCTCAGAAGCTTCGGGCTGAGGTCTCGGGTCTGCGACAAGCGACCCGGAACGCCCAGGACGGCATCAGCTTCGCTCAGACCGCCGAAGGCGCGTTGGGTGAGGTCCACAATATGTTGGGCCGTATGCGTGACCTGTCAGTTCAGGCCGCCAACGACACCAACGACGTCGCCGCTCGTACCGCGATCAAGTCCGAGATCGATGCCCTGGCCGCCGAGGTCGGGCGCATCGGGACCGATACGACCTTCAGCGGGGCCCCCGTCTTCACCGCAACCGCCCTCAGCTTCCAGGTTGGCTCAGAAGGTACTGGTGGTCAGATCACGACCACGGTCGGGCTACTCGACAACACCTCCCTTGGTGGGTCGGACCTGACGGCCTTGACCGTTGACACTTCAGCCAACGCCAGGACCTCGATCGAGGCCATCGATGCTGCCATCGACTTTGTCTCGACCAGTCGAGGTGCGCTTGGTGCAGTCCAGAACCGGTTCGAGTCGACGATTCGGAACCTCCAGGTGACGACCGAGAACCTGGCCGCCTCGGAGTCACGGATCCGTGACACCGATATGGCATCAGAGATGGTCGAGTTCACCAAGAGCCAGATCCTGGCGCAGGCTGGTACGGCCATGTTGGGTCAGGCCAACGCCATCCCCCAGTCGGTCCTCCGACTTCTCGGATAGTAGGTACCGGCAGATAGGAGTCGGATCCCGTCCGGCCCCTATCGATCACCAGGGGAGTACCGGCCCACCATTTCGCAGGGCACCAGCCCGCTGGCGGTTCGCGTCAAGAGCGCGACTGTCAGCGGGCGTCCGGCGACTCCCGACCCATCGAGCGCTGGTCGACCAGGGCGCTCACGCTCGGAGTAGTCAGGCCGACGAGGGGTCGGTTTGTTTCGGGCCCGCCGGTGTCGCCGGACTGGGAAGAACCGACGGGTCGATATCGGCGCTGGCCAGCGCCTCTTTGTTGGCAGCCTCGATGGCAATGGCCACCTCTTGGCGGTGAACCGCGACCGAGCGGGGTGCATCGATGCCGATGCGGACCTGATCACCCCGGATCGAGACGACAGTGATGACGATGTCACCACCTATGACGATCGACTGGGCTTGGCGGCGGGAGAGGACGAGCATCTACGCCAGCTCCGGGACCAGTGGCTCACGAGTCGAATAGTCAGCGTCGTCGAGGACCAGCTGACTGGCCTCCCGGTTCTCGACATTGATCACGATCGGGCCCAACAGATTTGCCGTGATGGTCTGAGGCTCGTCGTCGACCCTATGGACGGTCAGCAGGGTGAGCACCTCGACTTGGAGCACGTCATCTACGCCGAGCGATTGCTGTTCCTCGTCGCTGAGCTCGAGGTCGTAGCTTGGGAAGAAGGTAAAGGGGGAGGTGGCCAGGAAGGCGACACTCGGTTCGTCTGCGCTCTGGAGCCAGACGTAGGGGCTGTTTTCGACTTCTACAACGACATAGGTGGTTGAATCGGGGAACCCGAGGAGGCCCTCTTTGAGGGTGAGTGCCCGGTCGTCTTGGACCTCGAAGGACCCGAACCGGCTTGACTCGACGAACATGGCGACCAATCTTAGCTGTTCGGTCGGTCACGGCGAGGTATGCGATCGCCGTGTGGTCGACCCTCCTGGCCTGCAACCTCAGACGTCAGGCTGTGACTCCATTTTCAGGGCCAGGAGGAGTTCTGCGCTGAGCCCGACACCACTGATGCTGGCAATTGGCTCGCCCCGATCGAGGAGCTCCATGGCGCGATCCGGTTCGATGGGCGAAGCCAGGTCGAGGACCGATGGCCGGCCGAGCTGACCGTGCCAGGTAGCCAGGTCCTCGTCGGTCGGGTCACCATCGAGCACATAGTGAACAAGGCCGAGGCCACCGCTTCGCAATGACCCGATCAGAGATCGGATCCAGTTCGGGAGCTCACCTGGCACATCGATCACGAGGAGCGGGGCATCACCTTTATCATGATCGAGGGTTGCCACCAGGTCATCCGGTCGGCGGACAACGGTCCAGGGCTTCGGATCTGTTCGGTCGAGATTGCAGGCGCCATGAGCTCGATCGGTCAGCAGTACGACTTCGCTTTCACCGTCCCAATGTCGTCTGCGGATCCCGTCGACTACATCAGCCACCGAGCTCAAGGGTCCGACGACGGCGATCATCGCCGCAGGGGGGACGGCGAACAGGTCAGCGACGGCACAGGCCTCGTCGTAGCCGGCCCAGAAGTCGACGGAGTCTGGGTGGTGCCAATCATCGTCAGCTGGCTCATCAGCCGATTCATTCACGGTGGAGTCGTTGGTCCCTGAGTCTCGTTCGCCTGGTGAAATGCCGTCCGATTCGGTCGGAGAGGTAGCAGATGACGGTTCGTGGGAGTCGATCAGCGGGGTAGGGTCGTTGAGCTCGCGGTCGAGAACGGAAGCGAAGTCGCCGTGGTCGCGGTCGGAGCCAGCGATGGTCTCGGGGACGTCGTCCGTCTCAGATTGTCGCCTCCTCAATCGCATCACAGCATCACCCTTGTCCTTCGTCAGGCCCCCATCGGGTGGGGTAGCCGGGGGCTGAAGCGGTCATCCCCGGTTGTCCCATCGGCCGATCAGGATCAGAACTGAGCCGTCTGGCCCATATCGGGCTCGTACCCGACTCTCTTCGGTGCCGCTGGTGCCATGGAGCCAGAATCATGCAGTCGGTGGGGGTGACAGTTTCGATGGGGGAAGGGTGAGGCGTCGGACGACCCGATCGAGTGGGAGCTGAGGTCTGCGCATCACGAAGGCGATCACGATGGCAACGGCCTCGTACAAGTGGGCCGGGACCTCATCACCAACCTCGAGCAGATCATGGAGTACTCGGGCTAGGGGCCGGGTCTCGACAACGGGAACCCCGGCCTCGAAGGCCCGCTCCTTGATACGACGGGCAAGCTCGTCTCCACCCTTGGCCACAACGCTTGGGACGCCTCCAGCCTCATAGGAGAGGGCGACCGCGACATGGGTCGGGTTGACTACGACAACCGAGGCTTCGCTGACCGCAGTCAGCATCTGGTTGCGGCTGATCTTGGCGTGCATGCTGCGACGCCGGTCCCGAACCAGAGGATTTCCCTCGGTGTTGCGGCTCTCTTGTTTGACCTCATACTTGGTCATCCTGAGTTGCTTGGCGATCTTGTGGCGCTGGAAGGCATAGTCGGCCAAGCCGACTACAAGGCCAAGAACGGCCGCCAGCTGGATCAATAGGAGCAGGGAGGCCCCAATCTCGATTCCGGTCGGGCCGAGAGCTTGGCTGGTACCTCCCAGGTACGACGAGATGAAGCTGACGGTCATCTGGGTCACCAGGATGGCCAGGATGATCAGGCGCAACACCGCTTTTGCGGTTTCGACAACGCTCTGGGCGGAGATCATGCGCTTGAGGCCCGCTTTGGGCGAGATTCGCTCCAGCTTTGGCCTCAAGGGCTTGGCGGTCAGGGTTACCCCACCTTGGACCGCCATTCCGGCCGTCGTCACCACCATCAAGAAGAACAGCACTGGTAGGAACAACACCGCCACGGAGACAAGGACACCCTGGGCCTGACCCATGGCCACAGCCGGCTCCCCGGCAACGATTGCCTGCTGGGCAGTGTGCAAGTAGTTCTCCATCTCCCGGCGCAGGGCGCCCATGAAGACTGGGGCGACGAATGTTGCGACGAGCAGGGTGAACCAGCCGACGAGGTCGGCAGAGCGCGGGATCTGACCCCCTCGTCTCGCTTCCTTCAGCCGCTTGGCTGTTGGCTTCTCGGTTCGTTGCCCACTATCTCTGGCTGCCATGTCAGCCCCCGCTCAGGGTGATGGCCCAACGCAACGAGCGTTCGAGGAGGGCCGAAACCGCGTTGATCAAGAGAGGCAAGGTCAAGGCGAATCCCAACATGAACACGACCCCCTTGACGGCGAAGCCGAGAATCATCACGTTCAAGCGGGGCGCGGCCCGGGCTGAGAGCCCCAGAACAGCCTCGGTCATGAGCAGGGCAACCAGAAGAGGTAGGGCGATCTCGATGGCGGCCAGTAGGAGTTGTCCGATGCCCTCGGTCAGCACCACGTCGAGGGAACTGATCTGGAGCCCACTGACTGGCGCTGCTTCGTAGCTACGAAGAACACCGCGTACGATCAGCAGGTGACCCTCGAGGCCGACGAGCAATACGGTTGCGATCAATTGGTTCAGTCTGCCTCCGGGGGTAGCCGAGGAATTCGACATGGGGTCGAAGAGGCTGGCGGCAGCGAGGCCGGCCATGTTGTCGATGAGCATCCCGGCGATCAGAGGGGCGGAAAGCAGAAGCTGGATGAGGTAGCCGAACACCGCTCCAACCAGGACCTGGTAGGCGATCGCACCGATGAGGCCACCAGCGTCCAGTGGCACGTCGGCGGTCTGGATGGGGGCGATCAAGAGGGCGATGGCGGCCGCAATAGCAACCCGGACCCGGATGGGGAGGAGGGAGCCGCCGAAGGGTGGGGCCACGGTGAACACGGTGATGAGCCGGGTCATGACCAGGAGAAAGGCCACGATCGTGCTGGGTGGGATGGCCAGATTCATGGTCGGATCACCGCCTCAGAGCATCGTGGGGATGCGCTCGAACAATGAGATGGTGAAGTCGACCATCTGGCGCAGCATCCAATGGCCGAACAAGGCCAAGACCAATCCGACGGCGGCGAACTTGGGAACGAAAGCCAGGGTCTGCTCCTGAATCTGGGTGATCGATTGGAGCAGGCCCATGAACACACCGACCCCGATGGCGGTCAACAAGATGGGGGCCGACACCTGCGATGCAGTCCACAGGGCGGCCTTGACGATGTCGATGATGTCGGCTTCAGACATGGGTGAACCGTGGTCTCATGCGAAGCTGGCCAGAAGGGTCTCGACTACGAGCGACCACCCTCCAACCATGATGAACAACAGAAGCTTGAACGGAAGGGATACGAAGACTGGGGGCAACATCATCATCCCCAGGGCCATCAGCGACGCCGCAACCACGATGTCAATGACGAGGAAGGGGATGAAGATCACGAACCCGATGATGAAGGCCGTCTTCATCTCTGACAGTAGGAAGGCCGGGATCAGAGCCGAGAGACCGATGTCGTCTACCGATTCCGGGCGTTCCTGCTGACTGGCATCGAGCATGAGCTCGAGTTCGGAAGTCTCGGTGTTGGCCAGCATGAATGTTCGTATCGGGCCGGTGCCGCGTTCGATCGCCACCTCCTGGGTGATGGCGCCGTCGAGGTAGGGCTCAACCGCGTTGTCGTACAGCTCGTTGAGGGTCGGCATCATCACGAACATGGTCAAGAAGAGGGATAGGCCGACCAGGACCTGATTCGGGGGGATTCCCTGCAGGCCAAGGGCGTTGCGGGTCAAGGAGAAGACGATGATGATCCGGGTGAAGCTGGAAAGCATCAGGACTAGTGATGGGGCCAGCGACAGCACGGCCAAGCCGACGATCAGCAGGACTGACTGGGAAGCTGAGTTCTCGGGCGAGCCAATATCGATCGAGATCACCCCGTCCGAGTTGACCTGGTCCGAAGACGGGCCGATCTCACCTGGAAGGGGGATCTCAGGAATGGTTGGCTCTGGAATATCGATCTCTTGTGCTGCTGCCGGGCTGGCAGTGCACACCGCCACCACAATGGAAATAGCCGCAACAGCCAGAACGGCCGACAGGCTCATGGCGAGGACCGTCAAGAGCTTGGCCACCTGGGAGGAGGGCATCAGGTGCAGCTGACCCCGAGGGGTGCTGGCGATGGGTGCCTGCATCAGAGCCTTTGGGCTCCGAGGTCGGACTGTCCGTCGGTATCACCGACGAACGGAGCGCTCCCGGAGTACCTCGAGTAGACCAATCCCTGACGATGCGGAGGCCGCCCCTCCGCTGCGACGCTTCCGTGCGCCGCTCTTTCTCACATCGACGATCGGCTTCGCTCGGACCGACTCCGACCGAGCCGCTTCTGGCGTCGCTGGTCCTGGCTCCAGCACCGGTCTGTCGCCATCGACCTTGATCTTGGGAGGTAGGGCGAGGTCGTCTCCTTCGGCCAGCAGGGTGATGGCGTGGTCATTGACGCCGACGAGCAAGTGACGTTGCCCCGCCCTGACAATGGCTATGGCCGATGATTTCGTCAGCTGATGACGTTGGCAGATGTCGAGAGGTGCTGTGGCCGAGCCACCACCCATACGATTCCTGGCGACGCGGGTGATCGCCCACAACAGGCCGCTGACCAGGGTCAACGACACCAGCATGCGCAATGTCAGCTCGACGGTCGAGACAGCGATCATCGGTCAGCTTGTGGATCGAAGATGGCGGTGATCCGAACCGCGTACTCGTCGTCGATGAGCACGACCTCACCCTGGGCCAAGAGCATGCCATTGACCCGAACGTCGACCGGTGCGCCGGCCGCTCGATCGAGCTCGATCACCGAGCCGACGTCGTATTCGAGTACTTCGGCCAGGGTGACGCTGGTTCGGCCCAGCTCAACTGAGACGTCGAGCCCCACATTGACCAGCTTGTCCAGGCTGCCGACAAGGCCGGCCTCGCCACCTAGGGCCGAGAGCGTCGCCCCGCTTGTGTTCCCACCAGTAGCCATGGCTTCCCGCGCTGCTCGGGCATCACCGGGGTCCGGTGCCGGCTCGGCTCCTGGAACCTCTCCGGTCCGACGCTCTATCGGGGCAATGATCAGGGCCTGGACCTCGCGGCCATCGGTCAGAGCCGTTGTCTTGACGGGCATGGAGAAACGGAGGCTGAGATCGGCTCCGGTACCGACTGGGCCAGCGGGGGCCGGGCCCCCGGAAGCGCCGACGGTGGTGGCGGTTGCATTGGCTAGGCGCTCGAGCAACTCATCACTGGACGAGAGGCTGTCGCGAACAGCGATGCAGGCAATGATCGTGGTGCCGTCGTCATCGAGGACATTCATCGTGACGAACGGTCCGGCCGCGGCGGGAAGATCGGCATCGGAGAAGGCCGGGTCGGCTTGGAGTCCGGCCTCGGCTGCTGCTGCTGCGATCGAGGATGAAACAACCTGATCGAGGTCAGCGTTTGTACCCCGACTCATTGATGTCCCCTCTCGCCGCCGACGCGGCCGATTATCTCTGCTACCAGTCGCTGACCCCGTTGGGCGGCCCGGACATTGAAGATTCGTTCCGAACCGACCCGAGCGATGAGGCTCCTCGAAATCAGCTGCTTGGTCAGTAGGACATCACCGATCTGCAGATTGGCCAACTGACCAGCCGGGACTTGGAGCAGTTCGAAGCCGACGATCATGTCAACCGGCACCGGTCGCACCGCTCGGACGATTTGGATGCTCGGGGTGCCTTGCTTGGTCGCCACCCGACCGGCGATCCTGCGGTCGAGTTCCTCCAGGTAGATCTGGAGCTGGCTGGCCGTGAAGCCGATTGTGATCTCACCCTCGATGGCCCCAACTGTGAGCTGGAATGGAATGGCAATGATGGGCTCCGGTTGCGAGTCTGGCAGACCCGAGGCGTTCGCCACATGGGTTCCGATCTCTGAGTCGCCGACCTCGAACAGTCGGCTGGCCAGGTCGAGAACTGGGGCGAGAACGAGGTCGAACACTCCCATCTCTAGTCGCGACAAGGGGCGGACGTCGGGTGGGGGTTGGCCGATCCCACCACAGAGTGTTGCCACGATCGACAAGGCCAGCTGAAGGTCGGTGGCTATCATCCCGCAATTGAGGTGGTAGGTGGACTTGATGATCGCCAGGTCGGTATCGGGTCTGTCCAGGTCGGCGACAGTCACCTGCTCGATCTGGCCCGGTTGAACGGTGGCGTCAGGAAGCCAGCGGCCAAGCCCATCTTCCAGCCCTTCGGCCAGGGTCTCGACCGTCCGCGTGAACAGCTGTGATCTTTCGGTTGTCAGCAGACGAGTCTGCTGGAACGGATTCACCTCAGAAACCGCAGTCGTCTCAGCCACAGCTCTCGATTCGGCCCAAAGCAAGCGGAGTTGAGCGTCGATGCCTAATACGGAGAGTTCCTCAAGTCTTGCGCTGGATTGTCGAGATTGTCCTTGGGTTCGTTGTTACTCGGCGACGTTCCATTCTCTGTCGGGAGCAGTTGGTCATGATCCAGTTCCATCGTCTCAACGGCAAGACCATCGCCATCAATCCCGATCTCATCGAGCGAGTTGAGGAGACTCCTGACACCGTGGTCACCCTCCTCGATGACAAGAAGTTCCTCGTCTCGGAGAGCTTGGAGGAGGTTCTGGCCCTCATCACCGATTATCGGGCCTATGTCATCGCCCGCTCAACTGACCTGAGCATCGTCAACGAGGAGCGACCAACCCTGCACGTCGTGCCAAACGAGGTCGTCATCGCTTCCGGCCGGGTCTGCTCGCATGACGAGGTGAGCCCGGAAGATGCCGAGGGCGAAGACGATGCTGATGTCATCAAGTACCTCGGCGATATGGAGATCAGCTGATGGATCCGATAACCCTTGCCGGTCTCGCCCTCGCCCTCGTCAGCATGCTCGTCGCTGCGTTCATGGCTGGTATGAATCCCATTGGCATCTTCCTGGGCGACCCTGGGTCCATTCTGCTCGTAATCGGTGGCACCATCGGTACCACGGCTGCCAGCGGGACGATGAAGCAGGCGCTTTCAGCCCCGAAGGCCATGATCAAAGGACTCAAGGGCGGGGGAGACGTCGATCGAGCAGAAGTGATCAAGCAGCTGGTCGGCTTCGCCGATACCGCACGCAAGGAGGGCCTGCTGGCCCTCGAGTCGGAAATCGAGAAGATCGAAGAACCCTTCTTCCAACGGGGTCTCCAGCTCGCCGTAGACGGGACCGACCCCGGCGATCTACGGGACATGCTGGAGCTCGACCTCGAAAAGATGGCGCTGCGCCATCGTGACGGTGCTGCCTTCTTCACCACCGCGGCCGGCATGGGTCCGGCCATGGGCATGGTCGGCACAGTGATTGGCCTGGTCGACATGCTCGGCAACCTCGATGATCCATCGACCCTGGGTCCTGCTATGGCCGTTGCCTTCTTGACCACCTTGTGGGGGGCCTTCATCGCCAACTACTTCTTCCAGCCCCTGGCCAGCCGGCTCAAGAAGCTGGCGGCCGACGAGATGCAGGGCAAGGAACTGATCCTGGAAGGCATCCTCTCGATCCAGGCTGGGTCCAACCCGAGGGCGGTCGCTGGCAAGCTGGTGTCGTTCCTTCCCCCAGCCGATCGCGAAGCAGTGCTGGAACCGGACAAGAAGAGCGCCTAGGACCCGCCGGTGGCCAAGAAGGAACTACCGGAGGACGAAGGACCCTCTCAGGCGTGGTTGGCCAGTTATGCCGACGCCATGACCCTCCTGCTGGCCTTCTTCATCATGATGTTCGCCTTTGCCCTCATCGACGAGGGCAAGTACTTCGACTTCAAGGTTGGGGTCATGGCCGCCCTCGGTGTGCCAGATCCTCTGACCGACAACACCGACAGCATCTTGTCTCGGGGCACCGGGTTCATGCCCGAGCTCGGGTTCACGCCCGTGCCACCGACCGAGGAGGATGCCGAGGCGGCGGAGGAAACCCGCGAGGAGCTGGCCGAAGCCGGGATGGTGACTCCAGAGAACGCCGAGGATCTCAAGGAGCTCCTGACTCAGGAGTTCGCAAGCGTCGGCGCCGCCGACTGGGTTGATGTCGGCATCGATGAGCGGGGTGTCTTCATCCGCTTCGATGGACAGGTCTTGTTCGAGAGCGGCCAGGCCAGTCTCGACAACAATGGGCTAACACTGTTGACAACGGCGGCCGATGTGTTGGGGGTGATCGACAATCGTCTCGAGGTCGAGGGCCACACCGACAGCCAGCCAACCGGTGGTGAGTGGCCATCGAACTGGGAGCTGTCTTCGGCCCGGTCCTCTCGTGTCGTCCGCTGGCTCATCGAGTCCCGTATTCCAGCCCCTCGTTTGATTGCCATTGGTATGGCCGACACCAGACCGCGGGGTGACAATGCGACCCCGGAGGGCCGACAGCTGAACCGGCGGGTCGAGATCGTGATCCGAGTCGATGGGATCGTCGACTCCGATGTGGCCGTCATCGACACCGGTATCTCGAACCCGGTCGAGCTCGATCCCATCGGCGGGTCGGGTCCCGCCTCCACTGGTGATCTGGATCCGATCGTGGCACCAACCGTGAACCCAGCCGACGAACTAGTGAGGCAGTAGATGGCTGACGACGACATCGAAGAAGCAGAGGACGAAGAGGAAGGTGGTGGCGGCGGCAAGAAGAAGCTCATCCTGATCGTCCTCGTCGTCGTCGTTTTGGGCGCCGTCTATCAGTTCGTGTTGAAGTCGCCTGCCCCCGAGGAGTTGGACGGGGCCATGCCTGAGGCCATCCCGGCCGAGCCCGATCCCGTTGAAGGTGAGATCGTCGAGATGGAGGAGATGATCCTCAATATCGGTGGGGATGGCTCCGGTTATCTGAGGATTGGCCTGGCCCTCATCCTCGAAGAGGGGACAGCTGCTGGTGAGTTCGAGTCTGAATTGGCGATCGCCAAAGACGTAGCCATCCAGTATCTGGCGTCGCTGAGCGATGATCAGCTCCGCTCGACAGAAGGTCGCCAGCAAGCAAAGGATGATCTGTCGATGCTCATCAGGGAGGCCTACGGCGGCGAGAAGGTCGTCCGCGTCCTCTTCACCGCTCTCGTCATGCAGTAGCCGCCATGCGAGTCTGGCGGCCCCCTCGGACAATATGAGCTTCATCCAGCCGCATTGTCCAAGGTCAGGAAGGCTCGCTCCCAGGCGCGCCTCTAATTGCGCAAACCGTTCGTGTATTCGGATCTAGTAGTCGATGACTGGGCAACAGGCAACCCGGAACTCGCAGGACGGTATCAGTTTCGTGCAAACGGCTGAAGGAGCTCTGGGTGAGGTCCACAATATGTTGGGCCGTACGCGGGACCTGGCTGTGCAGGCTGCGAACGACACCAATGACGCCGCCCTCGTACTGCCATCAAGTCGGAGGTCGACGCCCTGGCCGCAACTACGGTCGACCCTGGTATCAATGCCCGGGCCACCATCGAGAATGTCGACACGGCCATTGCCGCGGTTTCGGTTGCTCGAGGAACCCTTGGTGCGGCTCAGAACCGGTTCGAGTCGACATGGCTACAGAGATGGTCACCTTCACCAAGAGTCAGATCCTGTAGCACGCTGGTACGGCCATGTTGGGTCAGGCCAACGCAATCCCCCAGACGATCCTCCGACTCCTCGGGTAGGAGCGGGTGGATATATGGGAATTGTCGTTTTCTGATCGTTTCAAGATATCTCCGGGCGACCTACTACTCGAGCGTTGCCTGTCGAAGCTGTGGTTGCCGGCACCTTTCTGGGTACCGGAGGCCTCACAAGGATCGAGGTCGAATTGCTCTCACAAGGAAGGATATTTGAGGGCTTATGCGTATTAATAACAATGTTATGGCGTTCAACGCCAACCGAAACCTGGGTATGTCGAACGGCAATCTGGGTAAGAGTCTGGAGAAACTGTCTTCGGGCTTCAGGATCAACCGGGCGGGCGATGATGCTGCTGGTCTGGTTATCTCTCAGAAACTTCGGGCTGAGGTATCGGGTCTGCGACAAGCGACTCGGAATGCCCAGGACGGCATCAGTTTCGCCCAGACCGCCGAAGGCGCGTTGGGTGAAGTCCACAATATGTTGGGCCGTATGCGTGACCTGTCAGTTCAGGCCGCCAACGACACCAACGACGCCGCCGCTCGTACCGCGATCAAGTCCGAAGTCGACGCTCTGGCGGCTGAGATCGGGCGGATCGGTACTGATACGACGTTCAGCGGGGCATCGGTCTTCACCGCCACCGCGTTGAACTTCCAGGTTGGCTCAGAAGGTACTGGTGGTCAGATCACAACCACGGTCGGGCTACTCGACAACACCTCCCTTGGTGGGTCGGACCTGACGGCTCTCACGGTTGACACCGCAGCCAACGCTAGGACCTCGATCGAGGCCATCGATGCTGCCATCGATGCAGTCTCGGTCAGTCGAGGTTCACTTGGTGCGACTCAGAACCGGTTCGAGTCGACGATTCGGAACCTCCAGGTCACCACCGAGAACCTGGCCGCTTCAGAATCACGAATCCGTGACACTGACATGGCTACGGAGATGGTCGAGTTCACCAAGAGCCAGATCCTGCAGCAGGCCGGCACGGCCATGCTGGGTCAAGCCAACGCTATTCCACAGTCGGTCCTCCGACTCCTCGGATAGTTCTGACCGGGGGTCGGCGGAGCGTCCGGCACCTACGACCCCCGGTCATGTTTTCCGCCAATGCTGTAGTCCGTAGCGAATCGAGCCGAAGGAGATCACATGTCGTTTATTGATGGCCTGTCATCGGGCCTCGACACCTCAACAATCGTCAACCAGCTGATGCAGCTGGAACGCCGTCCTCAGGTGGCTCTCACAAGTCGGCGAGACCAGGAGGAGGCAGCCAGAACCGAGCTGTCTGGCATCCGCAGCGACGTCAACGGACTACGAGATCTTGCTTCTGACCTGCGCCTGACCAGCGGTTGGGACCGGTTGACGGCAACCAGCTCAAACCCCGATGCTGTATCAGTCCAGGCCACCGCAGCGTCGACAATCGGATCGTACTCTTTCGAAGTGTCGTCGGTGGCGACTGCTGCCTCCGTCTACTCCAGCAGTGTCTACGCCTCGACCGACACGGTTGTCACTGACCCTGGGGCCAGCGTCTTCCAGTCTTCTGGCCACCAGGCTCTTGGCTTCTCGAGTCTCAGCGGTACAGGCTTTTCGGTCGGTAACATCAGTTTCAGTGTCACCCAGGCTTCGGCTGCGGCCGAGCTAGAAGGGGTTGGCATTCCCACTATCCCCATCACCGTCGACGGAACGAACGATTCGATCGACTTCCAGGTTGACGGGTTCAACTACTCGATCACACTCGCCCACGGCACCTACAACGACGAAGCTGCGCTTGCCGCTGCGGTCTCGGCTTCCATTACCAGCAATGCATCAGCATCAGAGGTAGCTGCCGCCTCGCTGAGCGCCGACAACAAGCTGGTGTTGCGGACTACGGCGGAGGGTAGCGACCACTCCATCACCCTCACTGGAGGCACGGCTCTCGGTGCTCTCGGCCTGACTGCCTTCTCGTCGGCCAGCGGTGTCGACGGCGTCGTCGAAGTCGATGGGACGAGCACCGTCATCTCCGACGCCAGCGCCGGCCAAGCCGTCACCCTGGCCAGTGGGGGCGCTGGCTCCATCGACGCTGTGTTGTCGGGGCCGCTGCGAGCGGGTTCCGCCACGGCGGCTCAAGTCACCCCCGGCAACGGCACACTGAGTGATCTCGTCAGCACGATCAACAGCTCCGATCTCGGCTACACGGCTCAGGCCGTCAATACTGGTGCCGGGTATCGGCTCCAGCTAACGGCCACTGAAACCGGATCAGGCTCGACCATCACTCCTGAGGCTGAACTGTTCGGAACCATGAGTTTCGAGGTGCTCTCGGAGGGGACCGACGCCGAGCTCACGGTCCAGGGCGACAATCCCTTCAGCATCACGTCATCGACGAATACCTTCGAGGACCTCCTGCCTGGGGTCGCAGTCACCGTCAACGCCATCACCACTTCCCCGGTGACGATCTCGACGGCGCGAGATACCGAATCGGTCACTGACAGTGTCGAGGAGATGGTGACCAAACTGAACGATGTCTTGGGCCGGATAGCAACCAGTACCAGCAACCAACCTGGGGCTGCCCGGTCGGTGCTGCAAGGCCATCAGGAGGCCCGTCGGGTTGCTGACCAGCTGCGAACGGCCCTCGTGGGCGCGGTCGACGGCAATGAGCTCGGCTCCGTCGGCATCGTTGGGATCGAGCTGACGCGTGAGGGAACACTCACCTTCAACCGCGACAAGTTCACCGAGGCCCTGACCTCCGACCCCGAGGCCATGACCTCGTTGTTCAGCGATCGCACTTCGAGCGCTACCGCGGGGGTTCTGGATCGGCTGATCGAGGCAGCGGATTCTGCGGCCTCGACCGGCGACGGGGTGCTGTACACGGCCACCCAGGCCAGTGAGCGTCGCATTGAGGACTATGGGCGCCAAATCGACGCCGTCGAGAGGCGGCTCGAGTTGAGGGAGTCGACCCTACGCCGCACCTACGCCAATCTCGAGGTCACTCTCGGAGGTCTGCAGCAGCAGTCCGGGTACCTGGCCTCGCAACTGTCATCATTTGGAGGAGTCTGATGGAACGAGGAACTCGGTGAACCAGCGACAACGGGCGGCCTTGGCCGATCGCTATCAGACCGATGGGATGGCTGGTTCATCGCCGCAGAAGCTTCTTCTTGCCGTTTTCGATCGGCTCCATCGAGATCTTGATACGGCGGTCGCCGCCATCACGACAAATCGGATCGAGGCTGCTCACCGGTCGTTGGTCAACGCCCAAGAACTGGTGTACGAGCTGCGACTGGCCCTCGATCCCGAGGTCTGGCCGGGCGCGACCGAACTCCAAGCCATCTACGACTATGTGCTGTCACTGCTCATCGAGGCCAATCTCAACAAGTCGACCGACGACATCGAGCGCTGCATCGCCATTATCGTGCCGCTCGAGCAGAGCTGGGTCGAAGCTCACGACATGCTCCAACAGGAGGGCGAGGCGATCGCCGTCGCAAACGGGGTCTCTGAATGACTGATTGGTCGACGGCTCTGGATCAGTTCGAGGCCAATCTGGCTCAATGCCGCCGGGTGCTGGATCATGATGCGGAACCAACCTCGGAGCCATGGCCACCGGCTGATCTGATTTCGACGCCCATTCCAGGGCATCTGGTCAAGCGGGCCCAGTTGTTGCTGAACGATGCCTCCGAGCTCGAACAGGAGCTGGTAGCGCGTCGATCGACCCTGCCCGAGTTGCGCCCAATCCCTCGTCGTCACCGCAAGAGACCCCTGTCCACCCTCTCAGCCGAGCTGTAGTCGGAGGCCTGCATCGGTTCTTGAGGACCGATAGGACCAGTGTCGCCATCTCCACATTGAGCCCAGCGCCCTACTAAAGATGGTGTCCCAAGGCACCGATACCAGTAGTCGAGCCGGACGCTCACCACCCAGACGCCCATGGACCGGGCTCGCAACACCCCTGTGTCCAAGGAGCTGTCGACGTGATCATCGGCGGTAGTCACACCAAGTATCTGGCGGCCGCCCTCCGAGGGCTCGAAGCCAAGCGTCAAGCCTCCGAGCACAATATCGCAAACGTCGAGACGCCCGGCTTCAAAGCCCGGCAGGTCTCGTTCGAGAACTCCCTCCGGACCGCCATGGAATCCGGAGATCCGACGTCGGCCTCCATCTCGACCTCCCGATCGAACGCCCCGACCCGCATCGATGGCAGCAATGTCGACATCGAGGGCGAGGTTACGGCCTTGGAGCTCAACGCCCTGCAGCAACAGCTCGTGACCCGGGCCCTCAACGCTAGCTACGGCCGTCTTCGGGCCTCGATCGGACGCTGATATGAGCGGACCGTTTCACAGCCTCTCGATCTCGGGGTCCGGTATGGATGTCTACCAGACGTGGCTCGAGGCCATCGCCGACAATGTGGCAAACATCAACAATGTCTCGTCGACCGACGAGCCGGCCTTCCAGGAGCGGATCATCGTTGCCCAGGCCACCGAGGGTGGCGTCAGGCCCGAAGGGGTCAGGGTGAAGAGCCTCGAGTTCGGCGATCCGAACGGCGAGATCATCTACGAACCGACCCACGCCCTGGCTGACGAAGACGGCTTCATCAGGATGCCCAAGGTGAACCTTGCCCAGCAGATGACCCACATGCTGGTGGCCCAGCGCGCCTACCAAGCCAACGTCTCTGCCTTTCGAACCGCTCGTGACGCCTACCAGCGGGCCATGGAGATCGGGCGCTGATGGTTTCCCCGATCCGACCCACTGGCATCCCTGCGGTCAGTGTCACCGGGCTCGACTCGGCCCCAGGGTCCGCCGCGGCCAAGGCCCGCCAAAGTGACCCATCCGACGAGTCGAGCTTCACCAAGGCTGTTGGCGATGCCCTGACCTCGGTCGGCCAGATGGACCAGGCGGTTGCCAACGCGGCCGAGCGGGCCGCGGTTGGTGACCTGGAATCGGTCAGCGACTACATGATCGCCGCCACTGAGGCCCAGCTGGCAACCGAGATCACGGTCGCCGTCCGCGATCGAGCCATCTCGGCGTTCAACGACATCATGCGGATGCAGATCTGATGGTGGCGATGCTGCCTGTGCCTAGGTCAAGGATCCGCTGATGGCGGGACTCAGCCTCGACGCCGTTATCCAGAACGCGACCGCGTCCGTCCGTCGGATGACGGGACCTCAACGCGTCACCCTGGCCCTGGCCTTCATGGCCACGGCCATGGCCATCTTCGTGGTTACCCGGGTCACGGGCATGACGCCCATGAGTACCCTCTACGCCGATCTCGAGCCGTCGACGGCGGCAGAGATCGTGCAACAACTCGATGCCCAGGGCGTGGTCTACGAGCTCGACAATGGTGGGCGGATGATCAAGGTCCCCTCCAATCAGGTCCATGCCACGCGGCTCAGCCTCTCGGCCCAGGGTCTCCCGGATGGTGGCGAGGGCTGGTCGGTTCTCGACGATCAGGGCATCACCACCTCAGCCTTCGACCAGCGGGTCGGCTACCAGAGGGCGATGGAAGGGGAGCTGGCCAAGACCATTGCAACCATCGACGGGGTGGCGTCGGCCAACGTTCATCTGGCCATCCCCGAGCACGACCTGATCGTGGATGACTCCAAGCAGGCATCGGCCTCGGTCCTCCTGGTCACCAGTGGCTCCGAAGCGGTATCACCCATGCAGGTCGATGCCATTGTGAACCTGGTCGCCTCCTCGATCGAGGGGCTGGCCCCCGATCAGGTCTCGGTTGCCGACGAGAGCGGTCAGGTGTTGGCTGCTCCCGGTGAGGGCACCGGTGTCATTGGCCTGGAAGGTGATAGTCAGCTACGAGCCAAGCGCCAATTCGAATCAACTCTCGAAGCTGATCTCGAGTCACTGCTCGACGCACTCGTCGGTCCTGGATTGTCCATCGTCAACGTTGCCGCCGATCTCGATTTCGACTCGGTGCAAACAGTGACCGAGCAGTACCAGCCAACGGCCGATGCCGATGGCTCCCAGATGTTGCTGGCCGAAACGAGCCGCGAGGAGATCTACCGGGGGGAGGGTGTGGCTGCTGTCGAGGATGGTGAACTGGCCATAGAACTCCCGGAAGCCGGGGCCGACGATGCCGACGGCATCGATCCCGCCACGGACGAGTCGGTGAAATACAGCCTCGACGAGCGCGATGCCACGTTCGCCGTCGACAAGGTCGTCACCAACTCCGAGACTGCGGTTGGTCAAGTCGCCTCACTCTCCATTGCTGTCCTGCTCGACGAATCAGCCGTCGAAGCTACTCGTTTGGCCGAGATCGAGGAGCTGGTTCAGGCCGCGGCCGGGATCGACATCGAGCGGGGTGACTCGCTGGCCGTTTCCCTCCTTCCTCTCGACGAGCAGTTCCTGGAGGCAATGGCGACGGAGGCTGGTGCTGAGGAGGTTGCCAGTGGCGGCTTGGACATCATCGGCTTGGTTCGAACGGTGCTTGCCGGTTTGGTGGCCCTGGTCGTCGTCATCCTCGGTCTGCGCTATGCCAACCGGGGACCGAAGCGCGAGATCATCGACTCGCTCGATTTGAACGAGATCGATGGTGCAGCTCTGGCGCGAGCTGAGCTGACGGCCGGCCACATGAGGGGCGAGCCCCCAGAGCAACGGCTTCAGAGCCTGATCGCAAACCAGACCGACGATGTTGCTGGTGTGCTCAAGACCTGGCTCAATGATCCTGAAGAGGTGGCTCGATGACCGATCTTGCCGGGCTGTCGGCTCGCCGCAAGGCCGCCATCATGTTGCTCCGCCTCGGTTCGGAAGGCGCGGGCCCCCTTCTACGGTCCTTGCGCCAGTCCGAGTTGGCCGCTGTCGTCCAAGAGGTCGCGTCGTTGGGTCGAATCGACATGGACCTGGCCGATGCCGTGCTGGTCGAGTTCGTGCAAGCAGCCGAGGGCGATGCCCTCCCCTCTGGTGATATCGATCTTGCCTTCAAGTACCTCGAATCAACGTTCGGCGAGCGCCGGGCGCGAGAACTCATGGGCCAGCTCGATGGTTCGGCCCCAAACATACCGTTCCAGTTCCTCGACAGCCTCGAAGCCGAGGTCATCGCCGAGAACCTGTCCGGCGAACAACCCCAGACGATCGCCCTGGTCCTATCTCATCTGACTCCTGAGATCTCGGCCAGCATCATCAGCTTCCTACCGGCTGAGATCATCGTCCAAGTCGGCTTTCGGCTCGGGATGATGGACCGGGTCACGTCTGATGCGTTGGAAGCGGTCGAAGAAGGGGTCAAGGAACGCTTCTCGGCCGTACTCGAGAACAAGTTCCTCGACGCCACAGGCGGCATCGACTCTCTTGTCGAGCTGTTGACCTTGACCAACAAGGTAGTCGAGGACGTGATCATGGAAGGCCTGATCGAGGTCGATCGTGAGCTGGCGGCTGAGGTTCGGGCCAAGATGTTCACCTTCGCTGACCTTCGGCTTCTCGATGATCGTGACATGCAGGCTGTTCTGCGTTCCGTCGACACCTCTCGATTGCCTCTCGCCCTCAAGGGGGTCGCTGATGTGGTCAGGGACAAGGTCCTCAACAACCTGTCCAGCCGGGCCAAGGAGAACCTGCTGGACGAGATCGAGCTACTGGGCTCGGTCAGGATGACCGACGTCGAAGAGGCCCAATCCGAGATCCTCGAGACCGTCCGCCAGCTGGAGGAGACGGGCACGATCGTGATCAACCGGGGAGGGGATGACTTTGTCACCTGATCGGGATCTTCTCGTACGTGGCGACAGAGCAGCCCGAGCGCGCCCTGCCGATCTGTTGAATCAGGCTTCAGCAGGGGCTTGGGCCAATGCTGGGCTGAACCCTGTTGGGCCTTGGGCCCGAGAGGCTGAGAAGATTCAGGAGTCAGCCCGCACCGAAGGCTTCGAGCTTGGGCGCCAGGAGGGTCACGCCCTCGGCCGTCGTGAAGGGCGAGACGAATCCATCGGCAGACTCCAGGCGATGGTCGAATCGGCCTTGATGCGGATCGACGAACGATCCGAACAGCTGCGTCATCGCATGGCGGCCGACGCCGTCGACCTTGCGCTGGAGATCGCGGCCGCCGTCCTCGGTCGTGAACTGGCCATGGCCGATGACCCGGGGGCTGATGCCATCGCCCGTTGCTTGGACGTGGCGCCGACATCGGGTGACCTGGTGGCTCGGCTCAACCCTGAAGACGCCGAGTGCCTTGGTGACGTGTTGGGCTTG
>JAAETV010000682.1 GCA_024227975.1 Actinomycetes bacterium | reverse complement strand
TTAAAAGCGGCTCTGATATTAGTGGCGGTATAAGCAACAGCGGCACCATCAGTGGCATGGGGATTAAAGGTGGTTATGGTATTCAAGTTAGCGCCGCCAATATTAGTGGTGGCATCACCAACAACTCGGGTGGGGCTATCAGTGGCCCAACCTACGGCATTGATATTAAATCGCCAACAGCCATAATCTCTATTATCAACGATGGCGAGATTTCCGGCGACTCCGGTGGTATCACTAGCTATAATGGCACCCTAAACCTAAGTGGTAGCGGTACACACGGAGCAATTACCGGTAACTCAAACTCCGACCTAAATATCGTCAGCGATACTTCCAGCAGTGATGCCATCACCGGTTTTGAGAATGTGTTGGTGAAAGATGCAGCCACCTTTAACCTGGGGCACAATCTGGCCGCGACCACGGTGACCGTCGGTGAAGGCACCAGCGGCACGCTGGCAGTAGGCACTAGTGCAGCCACCGTGACCGGTAATTTGACCATGGCAG
>JAAETV010000681.1 GCA_024227975.1 Actinomycetes bacterium | reverse complement strand
AGCCAGAAGCGAATCACCAGCTCGCCCAGGCGACCTTCATCGATGACTTCGCCGTCGGCTGGTGGGGCGCCGAGCGCCAACTCTGGATCGGCCCCTCTGTCGCGTCCAGGGTGGAGGATCTCCTCACTGGAGGTTGGCGGAGAGATCAGAACCTCGTCGACCGCGGTCTCACCGTCCGCAGCCGCCAGTCGTTTGACGTAGGCCGCCCCATCGAGATACGGCGATGCCTGGAGCTGACGCAAGATGGCGGGCAGGGCCAGGTAGCGCTGGATGTCTTCGGGGGACAGTGCCCCAATTTCCTGTTGGGTCAGCTCCGCTGCGCTAGTCGAGTCGAGCAGGCCCCGCCACTGGTCCTCCACTCGGCTGGCATTGCCTTCGACGACGGCGCTGAAGCCATACTCGGCATCGTCATCGATGAAGTCTTCGCGGTCGAGATCGAACCACTGGTCGTCGTAGGCGTGGGTCAGCTCGTGAACCAGCACCAGTTGGCCGTAGAGATTCAGCTCTACCCCACGAACCACGAGCCGGCCGGTCTCGGGATCGTAGAAGCCGACGACCCCGATCTCCAGCGCACTGCGGAACGACTCGACGAGCGAGGTTGACGGGTCGAGCAGGCCGAGGGCCGTCAACACTTCCCCGTCGATGGCCAACTCGTCCTGGTATTCCTCGAAGTCGGACAGCAGCTCACGGTCGAAGACGGCATCTTCGAGCACTTCGACCGTCGGAAAGACCTTGAAGGGGCGGCCACGGACTTGCTGGACGAAAGCAGCGGCATCGCAGATGACCATGTCGATTCCGGTGGGGCAAACAACTGCCTCCACCTCTTCGGCGGGGGGCTTTGTCGAACCTTCGGCTCCGTCGGGCTCGGGATCGGGATCTGACTCAGACCCGGAGGCGTCCTCGTCGTCAGCGGCGGGATGCTCAGTGGTGGTGGTCGGGAGGGGCTCGACCGTGGTGGCCGTGGCTGCGGCGTCGATCGCCTCGTCCGATCCCGAGAAGAGGGCCCGTCCCACCAGAAGGGCCCCGAGGATGAGCACCGCACCAAATACAGCCGCGGTGGCCAGCCCGATCCCTTCCGGAAAACGTCGCCCCCGCGAGCCGGTGGGACCGCCGGCCGCCGGGGCGGGGGGCTGGTGAGATTGAGCTGAGAATGGATTCATGGCAACAGCCGCCCGCCGAATGAGAAAGTGACACCCAACGTAGAGGCTCATCGGCCGGTCTTGGCTTCACCTGAAGCCGGTAGCGTGCTGAGGGCCAGACGACAGGCCGGTGGAGACTCGCACCATGACAAGCAACAACCTCGGAGAACTCGGCGATCGCCTCCGGCAGTTGGCCCGAGTCCCCAATCTGCTCATCGCTTGTGACTACGACGGAACACTCGCTCCACTCGTCGACGACCCCATGGATGCCACGCCCAACCGGTCGGCGGTAGCCGCCATGCGAGCCATGGCCGAACAGGCGAACACCCATGTTGCCGTTGTTTCCGGTCGAAGCCTGCGAGACCTCGCCCTGCTGTCCCGCTTCCCCGAGGAAATCCGACTCGTCG
Organism: Actinomycetes bacterium; assembly: GCA_024227975.1. The sequence goes on along the minus strand of JAAETV010000681.1, from coordinate 16,377 downwards.
GTAGCCACGGCAGCGAATTCGACCTCGGCTTCGCCTCCAAGCTGACCCCTCGACTGGCGACCTTGCGGACCGAACTGGTCGCCGAAGTCAACGAGCTGGGAGCCCGGTTCGGGGCAAGGATCGAGGAGAAGCCGACGGGGGCCACTTTTCACTTCCGAGGAATGGACGATGACATCCACCAGGTGGCCCGGGACGAGATCGTCCGGGGGCCGGCCAGCCGGGATGGCGTGTTCACCCGCAACGGCCACGACATCATCGAGATGTCAGTCATCGACACCAACAAGGGTTCGGCCTTGGAGCTGATCCGAGCCCAGGTGGGGGCGTCAGCTGTCGTCTTCTTCGGCGATGACGTGACCGACGAGGACGGCTTCCGGACCTTGGCCGGACCCGACATCGGGATCCGGGTTGGTGAGGGCCCGACCGTCGCCCACTACCGGGTTGCCGACACCGACGTGGTGGCCCAACTTCTGGCCCTCCTGTCCGAGTTCCGGACCAAATGGCTGAGGGGCGCCGGGCTGGTACCGATCGAGGACCACTCCATGCTGTCCGACCAGCGAACGGCCGCCATCGTGTCTCCCAAGGCCAGGATCACGTGGCTGTGTGCTCCCCGCGTCGACTCCGCCGCCGTGTTCGCGGAATTGTTGGGGGGTCCCGCAGCTGGCCACTTCTCGGTCTCCGACATCGATGGCCGTGACCCGATTGGGCAGCGCTACAACCAGAACACGCTGGTACTGGAGACCCGATTCCCCGATTTCCGGGTGTATGACTACCTCGACGCATCGGGCGGCCGTCATCGTCGCTTGGCCGGTCGCTCCGACCTGATCCGGGTGATCGAGGGCCAGGGTCGGGCGACCATCGAGTTCGCCCCCCGGCTCGATTTTGGCCGCGTCCCGACCCAGCTCGAGCTGCGGGCGGACGGGATCGTCGTCATGGGGACCTCGGACCTGATGGTCCTGCGAGCCCCCGGGGTCGACTGGGAGATCGTGGCTGACGGGTTCCACCAGAGTGCCCTTGCCACCGTTGAGCTGGGCTCCGAACCCCTGGTGCTGGAACTTCGAGCCGGTACCGGGACCTTTCGTCCTGATCCCCGCTCGGAGACCGACCGCCGGGTCGACACCGAACGATTCTGGTCGAACTGGGTCGGCAAGCTCGACCTTCCTGAGCTGGAACGCGAGCTGGCGACCCGTAGCGCCATCATGTTGAAGGCCCTGTGCCACGGTCCCACCGGTGCCATCCTCGCCGCCGCCACCACAGGCCTGCCTGAGCATCTCGGCGGCGTCCGCAACTGGGACTATCGCTACTGTTGGCTGCGCGATGCCGCCCTGTCCGCCACCGCGTTGGCCCGGCTCAACTCTCATGCCGAGGGGATGGCCTACCTCGACTGGGTCCTGCACATCCTGGAGACGAGGAGCGATCCGGAGCGACTGGCTCCTCTCTACAACGTCACCGGGCGCCACCTTCCTCCCGAGGCGGAGATCGCCGACCTCCCCGGTTATGGAGGGAGCCGGCCGGTACGGGTCGGCAACGCCGCCGACGGGCAGGTTCAACTCGACTTGTTCGGACCTGTCGTCGATCTGGTCCATGTCTTGTTGGAGAGGGGTGAAGCCCTGTCTTCGGAGCACTGGAGGCTGGTGGAGGCCATGGTGTTGGCCGTTTCTCACCGCTGGCGTGAGCCCGACCACGGAATATGGGAGATCCGAAAGCCTCCCCGCCACCATGTCTACTCGAAGACCATGTGCTGGGTGACCGTAGACCGGGCCATCAAGATCGCCGACCAGTTCCTCGATCGTGAGCCCGAGACCTGGGTCGAGCTGCGAGACGAGATTGCGGCCGACGTGCTCGAGCACGGCTGGAAGCCGAAGATCGGCTCCTTCACCGCCGCCTACCATGGTGACGACCTCGATGCCTCGGTCCTGGCCGTTGGACTGTGGGGCCTGCTGCCGCCGACCGACGAGCGATTCGTGTCCACCGTCGCCACTCTGGAACGTGAGCTGAGGACGGGCCCGACCGTGTACCGCTACCTCGACGACGATGGCCTGCCAGGCCGTGAGGGCGGCTTCAATCTGATGACGTCATGGCTCATCGACGCTCTGACCCTGATGGGCCGAAGGGCCGATGCCGAGTCCCTGTTCCAGGAGCTGTGTGGTCTGGTGGGAGCGACAGGGATCATGGCCGAGCAGTTCGACCCGGAGAACGCCAGAGCGCTCGGCAACATCCCGCAGGCCTACTCCCACCTCGGTTTGATCAACAACGCCCTGGGCCTCAGCTCCTAGTCTCGCTTGGACCGACGTCCCATGATCGAAGATCTGAGGGTCGGGTTCCGCCACCTGAGCTTCCGGTACTACGTCCCGTCCCTGCTATCGACGACCGGGACCATGATGCTGGTTCCCACCCTGCCTCTCTACGTCCGCGCTCAGAGCGAGTCACTGGTACTGGTCTCGATCGTGTTGTCGGCCGCAGCCTTTGGGGGATTGGTCGGCAACTTGCCGAGCGGAGCCCTGGTCGGTCGGATCGGGGAACGGGCCGGCTTCCTGGTTGGAACCGCGCTCAGCGCCATCGGGACCGCTGGTCTGGCCGCCAGCGGAGGGTTGTGGCTGCCCTTCGCCGCCTGCCTCCTGGCCGGAGCGGGCCAATCGTGTCGTCTCCTGGCCCGCCAGAGCTACGCCCGCCGCTACATCGGGCCCGGCATCAGGGGCCGCCTCCTGGCCCTCTACGGGGGTATTGGTCGGGTCGCCCTCCTCCTCGGGCCCCTCCTCGGGGGTGTGTTGGCCCAGCGCATCGGGTTCCCCCTCACCTTCACCGTGGCTGCCTCCCTGATGGTGTTGGGCTTGATCCAAGGTGCGCTGGCGGGGGGTTCAGAGCCAATCGTGACCCGCCCCGAACCGACCGGGGAGACGGCCAGAACGACCTATGCCATGGTGGCCAGGGGACACGGTCGGATCATTGCTCTGGCCGGGCTGGGGCAATTGGGCATGGCTGTGGTCCGCTTCGGCCGACTGATCCTGATCCCTCTCTATGGCAGTGAGGTGCTCGATCTATCAGTGGCCGAGATCGGACTGGTGGTGACGATGGCCAGCGGGCTCGACCTACTGCTGTTCCCCCTGGCCGGCTGGGTCATGGACCACTTCGGTCGGCTCTATGCCATCGTCCCGTCGTTGGTCATGCTCTCACTGGGAATGATGATGTTGCCGCTGGCCCAATCGTTTCGGTCACTGGCCGTCGTTGCCCTCGTGATCGGTCTGGGCAACGGGCTGGGTTCGGGCACCATGCTCACCCTGTCAACCGATCTGGCCCCGGCCAACGACCCGGCCGAGTTCCTGAGCATGCTCCGCCTCCTGGCCGACCTGGGCCGCATTCTTGGCCCGATCGTCGTCGGCTTCATCGGCCAGCACTTCGATCTTGGTTCCTCTGGCCTGGTCTTGGGTGGGATTGGGATGGCAACAGCCCTGCTCTTCGCCCGCGTGATCGGGGAGAGCCGCGCCCATGATGCCCCCGATCATCGCCGCTGACTCACTCAGGTGGTGGCGGCTTCGAGCTCCTCCGCGGCCTGTTCCCACTCCTTGACCAAACGGGTGGCCTTGGATTGGGCTCGTTCGTGGTCATTGATGAGGTCGTTCATGAGGGCCTTGTCGGCGTAGACCTCGGGATCGGCCAGCTTCTGTTCGAGCGACGTCACCTCTTCTTCGGCTTTGGTCGCCTGACGCTCCAACCGTTCGATCCGTTTGCGAAGATCGCGGGTGGCACGCCCGGTGGCGTTGCGCCGCTCAGCCTCGTCTCGCCGCTGAGCCTTGCGCTGGTTGCTGCCCCCGCCCCCCGAGCCATTCTGGTGCTTGGGACCCTGACCGCTGGCCTTCGCCCCCCTACGGTTGGAGGAAAGGGGTGGACCTTGGCGCCTGGTCGTGGGTAACGATGAGGCCATTGGCGTTGACGAAGCAGCACTTCCGCTCGGGTTCAGCACCGTCTCATCGACATCGAGATGATGGGTGACCTTCCCGTCTCGGACCTCGACAACTTCCTCGACGGTGTTGCGGACCAGATAGCGATCGTGGCTGACGAGGAGCACGGTGCCGGGATAGGCCTGCAGAGCGTCCTCCAAGATGTCACAGCTCGGCAAGTCCAGATGGTTCGACGGTTCGTCGAGTACGAGCAGGTTGACTGGATTACACATGGACTCGGCCAGGGCCAGCCGGGTCCGCTCCCCTCCCGATAGATCACCGACCCGACGATCAACTGCGTCACCCGAGAACCCAAATGAGCCGAGTACGGTCCGGAGGTTGCGATTCTTGGGTTGCTCACCCACTGCTCGACGGAATTCCTGCTCGACGGTGCTATTCATGTCAAGGGCATCGACCTGGTGCTGGGCGAAGTAGGCGACATCGACGTTCGCCCCCAACTTGACCGTGCCCGACTGCGGCTCGAGCTGACCCAGGATGGCCTTGAGCAGGGTCGTCTTTCCCGCCCCGTTGGGTCCGATGAGGGCCAGCTTCTGACCCCGTTCGATAACGAGGTCGACTTCGGACACGACGGGCAGGTCGTCATAGCCAATGGTGGCGCCAACGATCTCGATCACCAATCGCGACGATCGAGGGGGGTCAGGAAAGGCGAAGCGCAGCTTCAGATCTTCGACCTTCGGGACCTCGATCCGTTCCAGCCGTTGGAGGGTCTTGACTCGGGACTGGACCTGTCGGGCCTTGGTTGCCTTGTAGCGGAAGCGCTCGATGAACCGCTCAACCCTCGCCACCTCCTTGGCCTGGCGATTGGCTGCCGCCTCCAAGGCCTGGAGTCGCTCCTCACGAGCGACGATGAACTCGACGAACCCACCGACGTATTCCGAGGTAGTCCCCCATGCAACCTCGACGCAGCGCTCAGCAACCGTGTCGATGAAGTCACGGTCGTGGGAGACGAACAAGAGGGCCCCAGGCCAGGCCACCAGCTGTTGTTCGAGCCAGGCCACGGAGTCGACATCGAGATGGTTCGTTGGCTCGTCCATGACCAGCACATCGGGTTTCTGGAGCAGGAGTCGAGCCAGTACGGCCCGCATCTGCCAGCCGCCAGACATCTCGGTCAAAGGTCGATCCATGTCAGTGGTAGAGAAGCCGAGCCCACCGAGAATGCGGCGCCCTTCAGCCTCGATCTGGTAGCCACCCAAGGCCTCGAACCGACTCTGGGCCACACCGTAGGCATGAAGAGCCGCACTGGCCTCGTCGCCGCTGGCCGCACCGATCACGGCCTCCAACCGGCGCAGCTCAGCCTCGAGTTCGAGGATCTCGCCCGAACCTCTGAGAACCTCATCCAAGACAGTGCCCGTCCAGGCCTCCATCAACTCCTGGGGCAGGTAGCCGATGCGGTAGTCGTTCGGCTTCGAGACCTCACCCTCATCCGATTCCTGGAGGCCGACGATGATCTCGCAGATGGTGGTCTTGCCAACCCCGTTGCCCCCGATCAGGGCAATACGGCGACCGGGTGACAACTGCATCGTCACGTCGCGAAACAGCGTCCTATTACCGTAGGACTTCGCCAGGTTTGAGACCGTCAGCACCCTACGAGGCTAGCGGCGACAGGTCCCGCACCAGGCTCGGTTCATCGTCGCAACCAACGGAGCAGACCCCGATGGGAACCCAATCTCGGAGTAGAAGAATCGGTGAACGGGCGCGACAAATTGAGGGTCACGGTGCCCTGGATCATGGCCGGGTCGACGGCTCCCCAGCGACGGCTGTCGGTTCCGCGCTCATGATTGTCACTGGTCAGCCAGAACCGTCCATCGGCCATCATTCGACCAACTCGTTTCACGACGTCGAGATGATGCCGACCAGGCACCGTAGCCAGCACCAGCTCACCGACGCCGGCGATCCGGCCCAGTTCGACAAGCACGAACTCGCCGTCGAGCAGAGTCGGCTCCATCGAGGGGCCCTCGACCCGATAGCGGTGACGGGTGCCGGTGGCCCATGCCACCAGCTCCCGTCCAACTCCCAGAACGGGACGGCCATCGATCATGCCTCGGGCTCAGGGATTGGCGAGAATCCAGGGGACCTCGCGACCCTTGGTGGCCCAAAACAGGTGATGAATGGCTTCGATCCTGACCAGCAACTCAACAGCGGCATCGATATCAACCGATTGCTTGCATGCCGATGCCTGTTTGACGGCTTGCCAGAAGATGGTTGGCAGCTCAGGATTGGCTTCGACATGCTCAGGCTTGAAGTAGTCGGTCCACAAGATGTTGAGCTCGGTCTTGACCAGGTCTGCCTGTTGCTCCTTTATGGCAACGAAGCGGGAGTACGTGTTCCAGAAGCCATCGCTCTCGGGGGCGAGGTCAGTCAGCTTCTTGGCCATGGCAAGCACAGCCTCGGCTGGGACCCTGGCGCTGGCCGGATCGTAGACCCCGCAGGGGCCGTCACAATGAGCTGAAACAACGGGTGCAGGACGAATCCAGTCGAGGACTCGGAGCAGGCGGGTCATGAACATCATCGGCATCTCCTTGGGTGGTGCAGGGCGAGGCCCCTGATTCCATGAGTTGACAATAGGACGGTCGAGTTCGATCGCGGCGGATCAGGTCAATGTGTGCTCAAGCATGACCAATGTTGGGTGATCCGACCCTGGTTCGATTAGGTCAACCCGCCCGATTCGGCTTCTGAGAGGGGTCCGGCGCCCCACATGGCCCGAAGGCCGGGTTAGGTTGACGACGTGGTGGTAGAGGTAGGCACGCCATACCCAGTTGAAGAGCCCGACGCCGACGCGCTCGAGCTACTTCCCCCGAGTGCTGGTCATGTGCTCGACGGCGGACCGGCATGGTCAAGCACGGGCGGAGATGGTGAGCTGGTGGTGACCAGCCACGGGCTCATCGCCTGCGACGTGCGCTCGGGTGAGTGCGCTGGAGTCGATTGGCGTGACTTCAATCCAGCCACCGACGTGATCTCGGAGGGTGAGGCATCGACGTTACGGCTCCACTTTGCCGGCTTCGAGCCCGTCGAGTTCACCGTTGATGCCAGGCTGGCTTCCAACATCGTCGCCCTCTACCCATTCGATCCACCGTCACCGGCTGTGGTTCCTGAACCTGCTCTGTCCCCTGCCCCCGATCTCGCTGAACCCGAGGCGGACACGCTGAACCAAACTCCAGAGAGCGAGATCGAGGCTCGAGCCGATCAGTGGGACAATGAGCCCCTGCCGAAATGGGCCACCACGGCGATCTCCGATGAGGAGTACGACGACTACCGATCGGCTCCCCTGTTTCGCCGCCGCTGGTTCTGGGCTGGCGCAGTGGCGGCCCTGGTCACAGTGGCCGCCGCCTCTCTGGTGCTCTCGGGTTCCGGCAACAGCTCCGTCGAGATCGCCGCTTTCGCCAGTGCCAACCCGACTGGTGGAATCGGATCAAACGAGGGTGCCGACACCTTGGACCCGAGTTCACCAACAATCGCGACCACAACCGTCCAAATGACGACCACCCCGGCAGCAGCGGTCGAGACGACGACTCGAGCGCTGAGCTTGCCGACTCTTGGCTCGCCGACGGCCGATACAGCAGCTGGCAGCACAGCCGACGACGGGAGCGAAGCCTTCCAGCCCAATGATGAGCTGGCCTCGACCTCGTCGACGACCACGGCCAACCCGACCACGACCGTCTCGACAACGACCGCCTCGACAACGACCAGCCCAACCACGACGGTGTCGACAACGACCGCCTCGACAACGACAACAGCCTCGTCGGTTCCCGCCGAGGGTGACTGTCATCCCGCATACGAAGGATGTGTCCCCTATTACCCGGGCGACGCCCTCGATTGCAGCGATATCGATACCAGCGGCGGCCCCGTTCGGCTACGCGAGATCGGGGTCGATCCCTATGGCCTCGATGACGACGGTGACGGTATCGCCTGTGAGGCGGCCGACTGAGTTGGGTCGAGCCCGCTCCAGCGAGCTCGACCTCAACCGATGACGAGGACCGCAGCGGTGACGACTGCGACCAGGATCACTACAGCCAAGATCCATCTCACCGTCGAGTTGGAGTTCGATGACCCTGGTTGTTGCTGATGCGAGGGAGGATGGACACCGTGTGGAGGCTGGCCACCGGGGTAAATCGAGGTCCGACCCAGGTTGTCGGGCCGGTAGATGGACGTTGGTGCCGAGTCGGCATTTGTCGACGGACCCCCTGGGGGACGCGCTGCCGGCCGCTGAGCACTTGGCCGTTGGGCTGGTGGTGGTGACCCCGAAAGGGGCCTGACCGGGGCCGCTTGGCCCGGGCTCCCGACTACAGGATTGGCCTTCGAGCTCGGCCGGACCCTTGTCTCGTTGGCCCCGATGGGAGGAATCCCTGATGGCTTCTGGCTTGGGACTGGGCGAGGGGCAGGAGGGACACCCTTGGGCGGGCCGGGGACCGATCCGGGTGAGATCGGTCGAGCCGATGGTGGGGTGCCAGAGCCCGGAGGCTTCGGCACCACTACAGGGGCAGGATCGGGGGTGACCGGGCGGGCAGCCGGGGGCGAACTGGAAGGAGGAGGTCCCATGCCAGGACTGGGCTTCGAGCCGGGAGCGGAAGGACCGGGACGGCGGGACATCTCGGCGGTGGTCAGCGGCTTGGCCTTGACCGGTACGGCCTTGGGTGGTGGCTCAGGAACTGGAGCGGGGGTCTCGGCCGGGGCCACCATGGTGCGGTTGATCTCGTCCAAGCCGGCAGGGTCGGCTGGGGTAGACGGTCCGGCGCTGACGGGGAAGGCGGCGGGAGGAGTCTTCGGGGCCGGAGTGGGAACGGCCGGAGCCGGAGCGGCCGGGCTCGGACTTGGCGTCGGGACCGGATTCGGGACCGGATTCGGGGCCGGGGTGGCCGATGGAGCCGACCGGGAGCCGTCCAACAGCCCAGAGGCGGCATAGGCCGCACCGACAGCAACGGTGTGCTTGGGGTGGACATCGACCGCGATCGGCCGACGAAGTTCGGAAGCAACGAGCTGCGACACCACCGGTATCCGGCTCGAGCCGCCGACCAGGAGCACTCGCGAGACCTCATCGAGCTCGAGCTCGGCCGACCGCACAGCCCGCTTCATGGCTTCCAGGCTGTCGACCAACGAGGGCCTGATCAGAGCTTCGAACTCGTGGCGGGTGATGCGGACCTCGGTCTGGGCCGTTGGCAACAGGACAGGGATGGAGGCATCGGTGTCCGAAGACAGGGCCTCCTTGGCGTCGACACAGTCACGACGGAGGCGGGACACCGCGGCCAAAGCGGCCGGATCCTCAGGATCCAGCTCGGTGATGGCATCACCAAGAATATTGGTGATGTGAGCGAAGACAGCGGCGTCGAAGTCGATACCTCCCAACCGCTCGATGCCTTCAGGACGTCCGAGGATGGAGAATCCGGAGGTGGTTCGACGCAAGATGGCGGCATCAAAGGTGCCACCCCCCAAGTCATAGACAGCAACCACTTCTCCGGGCTCGACCCGTTCTTGGGCTGCATAGGAAAGAACCGCGGCCTCAGGCTCAGTGATGGAGTCGACGACCTCGTCGTCGAGGCCGGCCAGGCGCATGGCCTGGTCAAGCAGATCCTTCTTGTAGTCCCCCCAGTTGGCGGGATAGGTGACCACGATCCGGTCCGGAGCGCCTCCTTCGCGTTCGGACACCTGGACCACTACCGCCTGGAGGAGGCGAGCGGTCAAGGCTTCAGCCGAATAGGGCGAACCGGCAACGATCAGGGGTGTCGAATCACCAAAACGACGCTTGAACTCACGAACAACACGCTCGGGTTCGGTCGCCGCCCGCCTCTCGGCTGCTTCCCCGGTGAGGAAGGTGCCGTCCTCGCGAAGCAAGACCACCGAGGGAATGGTGGCTCCCCGACTGCCCAGTGAGCAGATCGAGGCTCTCCCGTTTCGGTACACCGCTGCCGCGGTGTACGTCGTCCCCAAATCGACGCCAACCTGGTAGCTCACCGCTATGCCTCCTCCCGTGGCTCGAACGACCGTTGAAACGGCCGCTACGTCACCATTCTAGGCCAGCGGCATGACAACTAGGAGACCGTGACCGTCGGCTGTAACACGGGACGAAGCCGCTAAGTAGCGGTCCGTCGCTGGCTGCGAACACACATGGCTCGGGTAGGACCGACCACTCAGTATCCGGCGTCGACGTCGATGACCCCCAGTAGGGGCTCGCCAGCGCAGAACCGGGCGACGTTCTGCTCAATATGGTCGGCCAGGAGGGGAACCCCCATTTCTGGCGTGTTGCCAACGTGGGGGGTGATCAAGACATTCGACCGCGACCAGAGGGGATGACCATCAGGCAGAGGCTCGGGCTCGGTCACATCGAGGCAGGCGCCAGCGATCGACCCACTGTCGATGGCGGCGACCAGTGCCTCGTTGTCGACATGAGCGCCGCGGGCGACATTGACCAGCCAGGCATGGGGGGCCATTGCTGCCAGTTCTTGTTCACCGATGATGCCCTCGGTCTCGGAGGTGAGAGCCAGGGCCAATATCACCAGATCGGCCTCACCCAGCACTCCGAGGCGTTGATCGAGGCCAACGGTCCGAGTAGCCCCCAACACGGGATCGGGCCGGCGGCGAACTACGGACACCTCACAGTTGAACCCCTCCAACAGGGCAATGAGCTCATCGGCTATACCTCCGGCCCCGAATATCACGATCTTGCCATCGACCAGGTTCCGTCCCAGTTGGGCGGTCCAGGTCGAGGCCTGGGCATAGCCGACCAGACCTCGCAATCCGGCCAAGCCGAGAGCCAGGACATGCTCGGCCACTGGTCGGGCGTAGACACCACGGGCACAGGTCCAGACACGCCCATGATCGAGGTATGGGACGTAGGGCTCAATGCCGGCGAAAGGCAGACCAACCCACGAGAGGTCCTGGCCTTTGGCCATCATCGCCGGTAGCTCATGGGGAAGGTCAGGGTCGGCCCAGACCAGGGCGTCGGCCTCGTCGATTGGGGCGAGACGACCGCCGCCAGCAACAACAGCCCGCTCCAGCGACTGGTAGCGACCCGACTTCGGCTCTACTGCGATTGTTGCCGCATCTGTCACGATGGTCTCCCTCAGCGCAGGATGTCGAGAGCCTGGACCAGGTCGGCAACCAGATCCCGATGATCCTCGATGCCGACCGACAACCGGATCAGGTCAGCGGGAACTTCGAGCGGGGAGCCAGCGGCAGAGGCATGGGTCATTACCCCCGGATGCTCGATCAGCGATTCGACCGCACCAAGCGACTCGGCCAACGTGAACAGCTCGGTCGCCTCGATGATCCTGGTGGCAGCATCCTGGGAGCCGACCCGGAAGCTGATCATGCCCCCGAACCCCCTCATCTGCTTCTTGGCCGCGTGATGGCCGGGGTGGGCCGGTAGGCCGGGGTAGAGCACGGCCTCGACTGCGGGATGGCTGACCAGTAGCTCAACCAGAGCCTCGGCATTCTGGTTGTGGCGATCCATACGAAGGGCCAGCGTCTTCACCCCCCGAAGGGTCAGGTAGCAGTCCCATGGAGCGGGAACGGCCCCGACGGCGTTCTGGATGAAGGTCAGGTGATCGTGTATCTCACTGTCATCGGTGGCAACGAACCCGCCGACCACGTCGGAGTGACCCCCGATGTACTTGGTGGTCGAGTGAACGACGATGTCGGCTCCACTGGCCAGCGGTTGTTGGAGGTAGGGGGTGGCGAAGGTGTTGTCGACCACCAGCATGGCCCCGGCCCGGCGGGCGATATCGGCCACAGCCTCGATATCGACCACCGTCAGAAGAGGATTGGTCGGTGTCTCGACCCAGACCAGCTTGGTAGCTCCCGGCCAGCCGTCGCCGACGGTCGCCGGATCGGACAGATCATGGGCCGACCAGGTGATCCCGGCCCGACCGAACACCTTGCTGATGAGACGGAAGGTACCGCCATAGGCGTCGTTGCCCATGACGACATGGTCGCCAGGCTCCAGCAACCTCAAGATGGCATCCTCGGCGGCCAAACCGCTGGCGAATGAGACCCCGAAGGCGGCTCCTTCCAGCGCCGCCAGGGCGTTCTGGAGGGCGGTTCGAGTGGGATTGCCCGTCCGGGCGTACTCATAGCCCAGGTGCTTACCGACCTCGGGCTGGGCGAAGGTCGAGGTCTGGAACACGGGAACGGTGACGGCACCCGTCAACGGTTCGGGATCCTGACCAGCGTGAATGGCCTTGGTGGCGAATCGCCAAGACTGGCTCCCTTCCTGGGTCTCGGCGAGGTCATCGTCGTTGATCATCAGGTTTCCTTCAGGCCGTTGCTGGATCGAGAGACAGGAATGAGAGGAGGTCAGCTCTAGCCACCACTGTGCGCGGCCGTCCTCCATCGAGAACGAGCAGAGCTGGGGCCATGTCAAGGAGGTGGACGGCCAACTCCACCGGTTGACCGATGCCGATGGTTGGCATGGCCGGGCTCATGACATCCTCGACCGAGCGATCGAGAACGCTGGAGTTGGTGAATGCGGCCTCCATGATGCGCAGCTCATTGATCGAGCCCGATACTTCGGCCGCGGCCAACGGCATCGCGCCCTTGGCCACTGGCAGCTGGGAGACACCATGGTGACGCATCAGATCGACGACATCACGAACCCGATCACCGGGTTGGGCGTATAGGAGGGGAGGCCGGTTGGTCTCCTTGGCTTCAAGCACATCGGCCACCACCGCCCCTTCGGCCGACAAGAACCCGAAGCCCGCCATCCACTCGTCGTTGAAAACCCGGCTGAGGTAGCCCCGCCCCGAATCAGGAATCAGGATCACGACCAGATCGTCGGCACTCAACCCAGCGGCAAGGCGCAGCCCAGCGGCAACCGCAGTACCTCCTGAGCCTCCGATCAGTAGCCCTTCGCGCTCGGTCACCCGACGAGCAGTTAGGAAGGAGTCGCGGTCAGAGACGGCGATGACCTGATCGACGAGATCAGCGTCGTAGGTCGTCGGCCAGAAGTCCTCACCAACCCCTTCCACCAGGTAGGGGCGACCGGCCCCGCCGGAGTAGACCGACCCCTCAGGATCTGCGGCCACGATCTGGACGGCCTCGTTCTGGCTCTTCAAGAAGCGGCCGACCCCAGTCAGGGTCCCCCCGGTACCAGCTCCAGCCACGAAGTGGGTCACCTTGCCATCGGTCTGGCGCCAGATCTCAGGGCCGGTGGTGGCCAGGTGGGCGGCCGGGTTGGCCTGGTTGGCGTATTGGTTGGGGCGGAAGGCATTCGGGACCTCGCTCACCAGCCGTTCAGCAGTCGAGTAGTAGGAATCAGGGTCCTCTGGGGCGACGGCCACGGGGCACACGATGACCTCCGCCCCATAGGCTCGGAGCAGATCGATCTTCTCGGGGGCCACCTTGTCGGTAACGACGAATATGCAGTCATAACCCCGTTGGGCGGCGACGATGGCGAGGCCGACACCTGTATTGCCCGAGGTCGGTTCGACGATGGTGCCACCAGGCTCGAGCAGGCCGTCACGTTCGGCCGCCTCGATCATGGTCAAGGCCGGCCGGTCCTTCGAGCTGCCACCCGGATTGGTGGTCTCGAGCTTGACCACCACCGGACAAGCCAGCCCTCCGGCTACTTGACGGAGCTTGACCATCGGAGTATTCCCGATCAGGTCAAGCACCGATTCAGCGATCTCCATCCCGAACAGTCCTTCCGTTGTTGGGCGTGTCCGGCTCAGCGGCTCAGAAACCCCTTGCAGGCTACAAGCGTTCCCTTGGGGCAGTCCCTATTCGACGATCGCTCGAGAAACGGAGGCGAAGGACGGGGCGACCGTATCGGCGTCACCCAATGGCATGGCCCCCAGCTCGACCGAATCGGCGATCCGGTGGGTGCCGTTGTCGTGAGGAGCAAGCCACAACATCACGGATCGACGCTCGGCCCTGCGTACACCAACGATCTTGCCGGCCTGGTCAACCAGCTGGCGGACCGGATGGTCGACAGTGACCGCCACTGTGGCCTGGGGCGATGAAGCCACAATTTGCACCGTCCTCAACTGGGGGGCGCGACCGATGATGCGAAGCCCAGCCCCAGCCAGGTTCTGATGGTGTTCAACCGCCTTGCGGAACAGTGGGGTGTCAGCCTGGAATACAGTCTCCATGTTGGCCAGGCCAGGGTCGGCTTGGAACTGGAACTCGGCCGCAAGCAGCTCGGCCACAATCCCGGCCCAACGCTGGTGCTCCAACTCGTCAAGGTTCCCTGCCCCGGACAAGGTGCGTAGGGCCCTGTCGACGGGCTGAGAGGCAAGATGGGTGATGGCCCGGGTGCCCATGATGGCTGGGCGCAGCAACCAAATACCAACCACGATCTCGACGGCGATGGCGACGAAGGAGACGATCCCAAGCCTGGTCAACGGTCCCTCCCCTCCCCCGATGAGCCCGACGCTGGCGATGCCGACGATCCCGAGGCCAACTACCGCGGCCCAACCTTCTCGACTCAGGGCTTGCTCTACGGTGGTCTCACCGCCATCTCCGTTGTTACTCAACAGCAAACGGCGAAGGAACGCCAGCTCGAACAGGCCGAGACCGAGGCTGATCGTCATGACCAGCACCAACAACTCGGATCCCGAGACATCACCGGCTACTAGGTGGTAGAGACCGACCAGAGCCATCGAGTCGAGCAGGCGCAGGCTGGTGGTCATGGCAGCCAAGGCCAGATCACCGACCAGTATGAAGACTCCGACGCCAGCCAGCACGGCCAGGGTGATCATGGTCAACCAGACCACTGAGCGATCGCGGTCAGCCGCCCGATTGGCGTCGACGGGAAGCCCGCTCAGCTCGGCCTTGGCCGAAGCGTCGTTGACGACGATGGCGTCAACCAAGCCCTGCCCCGCCGCACTACGGCCGCCGACGATGGGAACGACTAGGGCGAAACGAGGAGCTTCGTCACCGTCGAGAGCCTCGGCCAGGGGGCCGACAGGGTTTCCTTCCAGCGTCACCAGCTCCCCCTTCAGGTATCGCCCGACCGAGGTGTCGACCCGGCCGACGGCCGCGATCCCCGAGACCCGCTGGAACCAGGGGGTCTTGGCCAGCTGATCGGTCCCGGGTGGGAACACGGCCAGCACGGCTGCGGTCGGGTCCCCCCCACTGTCAATGAGCCGCTCCTGGACGGCGACGGCGATCGTGTCGTCGGCGTCGACTGGGTCCTGGCCCATCAGGGCCGGCACGGTGGTGGTGGCCAGTGCCAGGAGGCTCAGGAAGCCGAAGAAGAAGCCGAAGGCCAGCAGAACCAGGATGGGGAACTGGCGTCCATTTGGCCAGCCCTGGACCATTGATTGCAGTGGGACGAGGGGGTTCAGGCCATCACCCCGGTGCGACTCAGCGGTGATGCCAGCCCCATGGAGGCCCGCCAGGCCGGGTGCGACGATGGCCAGCGTCAAGAAGGTGCCCGTGATTGCTCCAACAAGGCCAACGGTGACCACCGATCGGGTCGAGCCCACCATTTCCAGGAAGACAGCAGCGACGACCAAGCCAGCGAAGAGCAGACCCAGTTCGACGGCCAGGGCAGTGACTGACCGTCGAATCATGTCCGCCAAGTCCTCACCTACAGGGTCGGCGAACCAGCCCAACAGCCGCATCGAGACGAAGACAGAGATCACTATTGCGGCCAGGACCGCGGGAATGGCGGTGGAGACGATGGAGCCGTCGAAGGGGCCAGCAGCCCGACCTCCCAAGGTTGCGCTCAACCAGCCGGCCACGACCAGGCTCGCACCGACCAGCAGGCCGTGTTGGGCCCGGGCCAACCAGCCGACGAGGATGGCTACCGCCGCACTGGCCAACATGACAACGATGAGGAGGGTCGTCCCGATCCGATTGCTCAGGGCCTGGTCGTAGACGGCCCGGCCGGCCAGGGCAAGGCCGCCCCCCTTGGGGTGAGCCTCGACGACGTTCTCGACCGCCCTCAACGCAGATTCGGACACATCAGGATCGAAACCAATCAAGACATTTGGCCTCACCGGCGAGGTCAGGTCGCTGGCGGCCCAGGCCACTCCGTGAGCCTTCTCCAGGTTGATGATCAGAGTGTCGAGCTCGTTTTCGGTCAGCTCCGCGCCGATCATGACGACGACAACGTCGGGAACGGCGATCTCGAAATCGTCGAGCGGTAGCTGATCTTGGGCCCCTTCGGCCTCGGCTGTCGCCGCCAGCGCCGTCGAGCTGAGCGCTCCAAAAAGGACCGTGAGTCCGAGCAGCAGAACTAGGATCACCCACGGCCGACGCTTGTTCGCTGAGTGCTCAATGGCCATCGGCACGTCCTTGGTTCGGAATATCTACCCGACTGAGAACAATAGCGGCCTCTGCATCTAGTGTGGGGACCCGGATCAGGTTGGGAGCCAGGCCGCGATGGCTTGGCCAATCTCGTCTGGCGAGTCCTCCTGGCAGAAATGGTTGCCGGAGACGGTGACTTCGGTCTGGTTCGGCCAGCTCCGACACAGTTCCAACTGCT
>JAAETV010000680.1 GCA_024227975.1 Actinomycetes bacterium | reverse complement strand
GGCCAGAAGATCGACATTCTTGGCTTGCGTCGGGAGGTCGTGACGGTTGTGAACCCAGCCTCATCGAGGAGTTTCGCGGTGTCTCGGTCCAACTGGCAGCCTTCGAACACCCAACTCCAGGGCCGACGAAGGATGCGCTGGATCAGTCGTCGTGGCCCACGATTCGGAGCGATGACATGCTCTACGAACCGAAACCGACCCCCCGGTCGAAGCACTCGTCGGACCTCTGCCAGCGTGGCTGCGGGGTGCTCGACGGTACATAGCACTAGCGAGCAGATGACATCGTCAATCGAGCTGTCGGCTAGGGGAATCGACGATGCTGATGTCGTCACGATCTCGAGCTCTACCCTTGCACTGGCTGAACGCTGGCGAAGCCGGTCGTGCATTGCCTCGTTGGGCTCGATGGCGATGAGCTTGGCCCCAGACGGGACATAGGCCAGGTTGGCCCCTACGCCGCTCCCGATCTCGAGAATCGTGGATCCAGTCAATCGGTCGAACGCCACATCCTTATTGGGGCTTGAGATGTAGTTGATGTAGCGATCGAACGTGGTGAAGAACCAGGCATTGAAGGGTCCCCTCCATCGGTTCTGCTCGATGTCATCGCTGGTGCTTTCAAGTTCTCGTCGGCTGTCGAAGTCGTCTCTCAGCTTCACTGCCATATCAGATGTCTGACCCACGGGATCAGTCCTTTCACTTGCGAGACTCACGGTTGAGTTGTCAACGCCAAGTGTGACGAATGGACGAGTCCACGCACAGTGCGGATAGTGGACTCACCCAGTACAGATTCTGGACTCAGGAGGCCAGCGCCTCGGTGTGCATGGTGCAGATGAAGCTTGCCGATGGGTCGGCCCGACCCTTTAGATCGCGGTAGGTACCCTCGATGCCATCCGGCCCCGACGGTGTGCTGAGCCCCTGATCTGCCAGTAGGACTAGCACTAGATGGGGGGTGGAGATGATCAATCCAAACGTCCAGAGGGGCGGCAAATCGCGGTGTTGTCGATCGGTCACGATCGAGGCACGATGAGGCCCCGCAGAGAACGAGGTAGTGATGAAACTAGCCCTGGTAGTGCTGGTCACGATGGCCATTTTTGGCGTCGTCGGATGCAGCTCAGGCGACGATGAGGCTGCGGCTGAGGGCTCATCGTCGGCGACGACAACCACATCAGCGGGGTCCGGCGAGGACAGCGATTCCGGCGAGGACAGCGATTCTGGCAACACAGCAGACGGCGCCATCGTGAATGACGAATGCGCAGCCGTTGGGGACGTGTCCGCGGCGGTGGGAGTCGAATTCGATGCGGTCGAAGAGGAGCCCAGCGGAATTGGCATCTCCTGTTACTACAACGCTCCGGGCGATGATGATTTTCTGTCCACATCGGAGCTGAGCGTGCATGTGACCAACATCCCCGGTGTCGGGACCGACGGCGCTACCGGCTCCGGGGAATCGATCGAAGGACTGGGGGACTGGGCGGAGCTACTCGATGACAATCTCCTGGTCGCCAGTGGCGATGAATTCCTGGAGATCAATAGCCCCAAGAGTCGCCCTCTTGATGCCGACGCCTTGGTCTCGGTAGCACAGCTTTGGATGGAGTGATCTAGAGGGCCGGCCGGCACTCGTCCAATGACTTGTTCGGTGCGACTGCTGATCCTCCTTCCCGGCAGTCCTTTGCTAGGCGAGAGAGTGCTCTCTAATGTCTAGTGGGAGGAAGCAGCCCATGGGAGAGGTCCCGCGATGCGATCGATGTCGAATGGCGAACTGCGAGACCACCTCGGTCGGCTCGATGAGTCCGGGTACACGGTGGTCGAGGAGGCTATCGATCCTGG
>JAAETV010000679.1 GCA_024227975.1 Actinomycetes bacterium | reverse complement strand
TGAGGCCAGTAGCGCTGCGACGTCATGGCACACGATCACTGTTGTCAGCGACGCACTGGGTGGCGGCTCCGAACTCGTCGGTGCACTCTGGGTTCTCGGAGCCAGCGTTGTTGCTCACCGATCGGGCAGGCTCCCAACGACGCTCATCTTCCTCGGATACTTCATCGCGATGGCGGGAATTCTCACGGTGCTTCCGCAACTAAGCGTCTTCCAGTCTGTGTTCGGCCTCACGCAAATCCCCTGGTTCGGATGGATCGGCATGCTGTTGATACGGGAAGCCAAAGGGGGATCCGGTGACATATGAAACCAACCTGCGAAGCATCGTGCGCAGGGGTCGGGAGACCTCCTTGTCGTCTCGGCCTTCGAATCATCAGGATTCACGGCCAGCATCAACTGGTACAGGAACGTTGACCGCAACTGGCACCTGCTGGCGGAAGTGGATCCGATCATCCGACAACCCGCACTCATGATCTACGGCGACCGAGATCCGGTCCAGCGATCCGAGAACCTGACAGAATTCGTGCCCAACGCGGAAGTGGTCAACCTGGATTGCGGTCACTGGATCCAACAAGAGAAGCCCGAAGAAGCAAACCAAGCGATTCTGAAGTGGCTGGAACAGCAGGATGCCACCCAGGCCCGAAGCGCTTCAAGGTCAAGCATGTCCTCCGACTTGACCGGAGGGCATGCTTCCTGAACGGAGATGGGCACATCCCAGCGCTGTTCCCGACGCGATGCACAAGCCGGCATCCGGCAAGGGACCGCTCCGCCCGACACCGGAGACCTACGTGACCTCTGCGCAACCCCGACCGTCAGCCTCCGACCACCCCGCCACGGGGAGATTCGACTACCCGATCTACCACGTCGAAACCCGGCCCCAATGGCGATCATGGCTCGAGCGCAACCACACGACGACTCGCGGCGTGTGGCTGTGCTCCTGGCGCACCGGCACCGGCCGACTTCGATGCCCCTACCCCGAAGTCGTCGAAGAAGCGATCTGCTTCGGGTGGATCGATTCGACTGCCACCCTCCTCGACGACGACCGGGGCCTCCAGCTGATCACGCCCCGCAAGGCAAAAGCCCCTGGTCCCGGCTCAACCGTCAACGCGCCACCGACATGGAAAGGCTCGGCCTGATGACGGAGGCCGGACGAGCTCAGATCGACGCGGCCAAGGCGAACGGCTGGTGGACGATCTCCGACCAAGTCGAAGACCTTCAAGAACCCACCGATCTCACCACCGCACTGGACCAACACCCTCAAGCACGAGCCAACTGGGACCGCTTCCCCCCGAGCGCCCGCAAGCAGATGCTGTGGCGGATCGTCAGCGCGGCGCGGCCAGCAACACGGGCCAGCCGAATCGCGGCCACCATCGCCGAGGCAGCGAACGAGCGGCAAGCCCAGGGCTGACCTCGGACCCGAAGACCCCAAGTGCCACGACCGCCGCTACCTGATCACTGACGGACTCTGCAGTCACCCCGATCGGCAACTCAACCGAGTCATGCGGGTTTCAACCCCGCGGCCCGCCCCATCGACGTGAGCGCGGCTGTGACGCCCAGTCCGCGGTGATCGGCCCTCGTCCAGTCCAATCAGCTTGGGCTCGATAGTGGCGCTCGGGAATCACGAACCGGCGCGCTACACACCCGGCGATGCCGAGTACCCGGAGTGCACCACAACGACGGCCTTGGGTGTTCGCCCTGGTGACAGTGAACATTTCCATGCTGGCGTCGTGCCGAACGGTTGTGCTCGCTCGATGGTGGAGGCGGACGTTATCGAGCGACCCACTCGACGCCGATCGCGACGGTCTTCTTCAAGCTTCCGGGCCAGCGCGTCGAATCGATACCATTTTCGACATGATGGTGAACGACGTTCTTGGGATGCCCTAGACCGGTGGTGAAGGTTCACCTGCTCGGGACTGGAACTCCAATACTCGATGCGTCGCGGTGTGGATCTGGCACGGCGATCTCGACGCCGGACGGTTGGGTACTCGTTGACTGTGGCCGGGGCGTTACACAGCGCGTCGCTCAGGCCGGTCTTGAACTCGATCGACTCCTCGCAGTGCTCTTGACGCATCACCACTCAGACCACGTCAGCGACCTCTCAACCCTGGCGATCGCCCGTTGGTCTGAATCGTCAGTCAACGAACCGTTGGTGGTCGTTGCTCCGGAGGGGCCATGCGCTCGCTTTGCCCGCGACTGCCTCTTGGCATTCGCCGACCCGGCCTTCTATGCCCAAGCCGACCCCGGCGCAGGTGCAAGACCAGCGATCGATGCTCGGTCGTTCGACGCCACCGATGAGCCCAGCAACACTGCGGTGATCGGGCCGTTCGACGTTAGCAGCGTGCTGGTTGCCCATCACCCGATTGAGGCCGCTGTTGGGTATCGGGTCGAGATCGGCTCGACGTCGGTCGTGATCAGTGGTGACACTGCTGCCTGTTCGGGCATCGAGGAGCTCGCTAGCGGGACCGATCTGCTCATTCACGAAGCACTACTCGGAGGATCGGTTCGGCCACAACTGCTCGAGTGGAACGCAAGCGCCGAGTCGGTTGGCGCACTCGCCGATCGAGCGGATGCAAAGCGGCTCGTGCTATCGCACCTGCTGCCACCACC
>JAAETV010000678.1 GCA_024227975.1 Actinomycetes bacterium | reverse complement strand
CGACAGCGCCGCTCCCACCGACACCAAGGTCGGCACCGTGTCAGGCCCTCGGTGGAGCCCGTTTCCTGCCCCCGATCTGGTCACGGTGGCCAACATCATCCCACCCCTCGAGGAGCCGCGGGGCCACCTCATCATCAATGGGACCGGCGATGTGAGCCTCGACCCCGGCTACATCCCGGCGCTAGCGAAGGAGGGGTATGAGCATGCCCTTTCGGGTCTCGACGGGCTGTTTCTCGAAGACGACCTGACGGTGATCAACCTGGAGTGCCCGGTCTCGGAGCTGGGAACCCGGGTGCCAAAGCAGTTCAACTTCCGCTGTGATGTCAACGCCCTACCAGTGATCGCCGAGCTCGGGGTCGAGGTGGCCAACCAGGGCAACAACCACTCGCTCGATTACGGGCCCGAGGCCCTACTCGACTCGATCGAGAACATCGAAGCCGCCGGCATCGCCGCCGTCGGGGCCGGTCTCGATGCGGCCGATGCCCATGCACCGGCCCTGTTCGAGCTCAACGGCTGGACCGTTGCCGTTGTCGGCTTCGGCGGCGTCGTCCCATCGGCCAATTGGATCGCCACCGAGTCGTCGCCCGGAATGGCTGACGGTGACACCATCCCCACCATGGTGGCGGCGGTGGAGGCAGCCGACGCCGTCGCCGATCTCGTCGTCGTCACCATCCACTGGGGTTTCGAGCTCCAGAGCGGGCCTCCCGAGGACGATGTAGCTCGCGCTCACGCCATGATCGACGCGGGGGCCGACATCATCTTTGGTCACCACCCCCACCGGCTGAACGCCTTGGAGACCTACGAAGGCAAGCCCATTGCCTGGAGCCTGGGCAACTTCGTCTGGCCCCGGCTGTCGGCGGCCGGATCCGACACCGCGGTAGCTCAGGTCATCGTCGAACCCGATGGTTCGATCTCGTCTTGCCTTCTCGATGTAACCATCATCAGCAGTGGCCACCCGACCCTCGATGACCCATCGCGCCACAACTGCTGACAGAAACCCTGTTTGGTGGACATGTTTGACGGAGACCGGCCATACTCCGATTCCTAGCTGACCCATCAGACGGAGGAACGATGCTGACCGACGGGATGATCGCGCCCGATGCCAAGCGACGGGCCGCAGCCAGAGCAGCCTGGGAGAACCTCATGTCACCGGGCCCAACCTTGAGTCGGAGTGAACGAGTGAGTGTGATCGAGTCAGCTCGGATGGCGTGGGCTGGCACGTCGAGCGAGGGAGGTCGGAGCCTCATCGAAGAAGTCGGCCATTGGATCGCCCTTGACGCCGGAGGCATCACGGCCGAGGCAGTGACGACGATCGAGTTGGCCGGACTGGGCCGATTCCAGTATCTGGAGGCGGTCGGGGTGGCGAGCAGGCTCGCCAACATCGATTTCTACGCCCGTGGCCTCGGCGCTTCGCTACCGTCCATCCCGGCCCGGCCCGATGAGCCGGCGACTGGGGCGGTCCACGATGCTGCTGCCATGCACGACGGTTGGGTGCCGTCAACTGGTCCCCTCCATGCCATCACCGTGCTGGAAGCGCTGCCATCGGATGCGAAGTCGTTCAAAGCGCTGCATGAACCGTTCTATGTACCGTTCATCCACTTCATGGACGGCGACTACTGCGACGCACTGCACCGAACCCAGATCGAGTGGGTGGCGGCCAGGAGCTCATACCTCAACGAGTGCTTCTATTGACTGCTGGCCCACACCGACATGCTCCGTGAGAGCTGCCAGCAGAGTGGTCGGACCATCGATTTGACCTCGGTCGCCCACGGCCGACCCGATGGGCTCGATCCGGGCCCCGAGCTGGCGACCCTGGTCGAGGCATTGACACTCGACACGATCGAGCCACCGACCGAGGCACGAACTGCCCTGGTCGCCGCCACCAGCGAGGAAGCGACCGAACGAGCAGTGGCGGTCTGCGCCACGTTCCAGATGATGAACCGACTGCTCGACGGAACGGGCACGCCTATGCCGGTCGGACTCGAAGGCATTGCCTCAATGCTCGGGTTCGACCCGGCTGACCTCTACCACAACCCACCGGGCACCGGGTCGTGAACTCCGGGCTGTGGTAGGTGGCAGTGGGCCAGCAACGGCCCCGTAGGCTCAGGTCACTGAGAGTCGGTCGCCGACTCGGAGGGTGCCCTCCTTGGCGACGATCATGTAGCTGCCGAACTTGAGGCCGCTGGCAAAGCGCTCCTCCTTCGACTTCTTTCGATAGGTGGACAAGGTCTCCATGAGATTGTTCTCTGGTCGCCCACCGGTGCGTTGATCGGTCGTGATGATCACACAACGCTCGGCCGCTGTGACCTGGAGCAGCTCGACGTCATCGGTACTGAGGCTGTGAACGTGGTCCTCCTCGTAGGCATCAAGGCCATCGATGACTACATTCACGCGGAATCGATCCATAGGGACCGACGTGTCGACTCGAGTATTGAGATCGTCGAGCGATGCCTGATTCGCCAGCCCCACTGGCGAGGCGGCGGTGAAGCTGTGTTTGAGGTGGTCATGTAGAAGCGCCATCTGGGGGACCGGGAAGTTGATCCGCCACGGATCGTGTGGCATCACCAGTCGCACATTCTTGTCGAGGACTTCGGAGAGCCACTCGGCGACAGGATCTCCTTGATCGACGGTGCGGAACTCATCGAGCAGCCACTTCGCAGGGCGGAGGGGACCTTCGGATCGGACCTGATGAGCGTGGACCCCCTTGTCCGCGTGGGTCAGTGTCAGGACTCCCGTTCGGGAATCGAAAGCAGCACCGATCGAGGCCACATACGGCGTGAGCTTCTGCTCGACGAGCCTGCCCTCAGCCCAGATGGCAAAGCACCGATCGCCGGTGACGCCGAGCGAGGTGATCTGGATCGAGTCGGTAGCCACCCCTTGGCAGCTCTTGACCGGATATGTCCACAGCTGGCTGACGACAGCTTCACTCATCGGTCGCTCCTTCCTGTCGGGACGTCAACTGATGTCAAGACAACGCTAGACGCCACTGACCCCGGCTGTCTCTGCGTATGTCGTCAGATGATGTCGCCAACGCCACGTACACCGAGGGAGTGATCCCCTTGCCCTCTGTCCTTTGTCGTCAGGGAGTCAGTTGACCGAGCTCGTGTATCTGCCGATTGTGGCTAGGGCGGAGGCTGCTTGCTGATTGGGGATCCAGCGGTATCCGAGGACGAGCTGATCGTCGGCGTTGAGGTGGGTGTTGACTAGTTCGGCTAGGAGCTCTCTTCGTCCCTCTGGGCCCAGAGTGAACGTGATCTTCACTGAGGAGAACGACCCGAACCGCTCGGCGCTTGCTCGGGGCAACTCAACACCGCAGCCCCCAAGGGACACATCGACCAGTCGACCAGCCGCGGTTCGTTCGATGTCGACTGCGTAGGTTGTTTCGTCAACAGCCATGAGAACGGCGGAGGTCTTTCGAGGGAGAGTGACCCGTGTGGTTGCTCTGCGCTCTTTGGCCTGAACTAGTGGCGGCCCAGAGAGATGCCTCAGCACGGTGAGTTGGCAGATCAGGATGTGGCCGAGCATTGTCGTCGAAGCAATCTTGGCCCCGACGAGGCTGCCC
The DNA here is from genome assembly GCA_024227975.1 of Actinomycetes bacterium. Next base: position 47,396 of record JAAETV010000678.1, on the reverse strand, counting down.
CAGCCAACCGCTACGGTCACCTCGTCACCGGCGATGAACTGCCCACGGTCTTGCCGACCGAGAGCGATTGTCAACGACTCTGCAGCCAGTACCCGCAACCTGGCCTCGACAACGGATCCGGTCTTGGTGGAGACAGTGACCACCTCGGACGACTGTTTGCCACCCGATCGATGGGACTCATCCGTTTTCCGAGACATCAAGACAACTCCATGGTGGATCACCCCTCCACCATTTGTCGGCTCCGACGATGACAGCTTTAGCAATATCCCGTTCGTGTCATTTACCTATTAACCCGCAAGACTCATACCGATTTGAATTGACGTCAACGGTTCGAAAACCAGGGTCGGGTCACAACCGGTTGAGAGATTCCGATCTGACACCGCGACCTCTAGGAGCGCGTGTAGGTACCCATCAACCGGTTCATACCGATCACGTTGGACTCGATTGCTTCCAACAACTGGCGCTGGTTCAGATCGGCGGCAAGATCTGGCTCTCGATCCAGGGCGAGCAGCCAGAAGAAGTAGCGATGGGTGCCATGTCCTTCTGGAGGCATGGGGCCTCCGTATCCAGGCTTGCCGAAGTTGGATGGCCCGCTCATTCCGTCGTCAGCACCTTCTGCCAGTCCCGTTGACGTCCCCGGCAGGTTGTAGAGCACCCAATGAACGAAGCCATAGCCACCATCGGACACTACGGGCGCATCGGGATCGTGACATATCACCGCCAAGGAGCGAGTGCCGTCCGGCACAGACGTCCACGCAAGTGGTGGAGATGTATCCTCCCCCTCGCCGGTGTGCCTCGTGGGAATCTGCCCGCCCTCTTCGAATGCCGAGCTTGTGATCTGCAGGTCTGACAACGCGAACTTCATTGGAGCTTCTCCCGAATGGTGGTGTGTCCTCCGAAGCCTGCGTCACTGAGCCGTCGACTGCAAGTGCAAGAAGTCCCTATCTGGCTGCGGATTCCGTGTCGCAGCCTACGGCATGTTGTTGAGCCTCCTCATTCCGTCGCTGATCCTACGTTCCTGGCGGAGGTGCGGGAGATAGTCTCACAACTGGCGTGGAGGTCAGAGCATGGCAGTCGTCGATCTCGGAATCCCGGGGCTCAGAGCAGCCGAGCAGATCGGTGAAGGCGGAAACGCCATCGTGTACCGAGCCTACGATGTCGACCACGACCGCTGGGTTGCGGTCAAGGTGCTCCACAAAGCCAGGGACGAGGCCACACTCCGCCGCTTCGATCGCGAGCGCAAGACCATGGGGCGGCTGTCAGCCCACGATGGGATTGTCACCATCCTCACCAGTGGTGTGTCAAGCACCGGTTGGCCCTACCTCGTCATGCCACTCCTCACCGGTGGATCACTCGAAGACGAGTTGCGCCGACGCGGTCCTGTGCCGTGGCCCGAGGCGGTAGCCACGGCCACCACAATCGCCGACGCAGTGGCTGCGGCCCACGCCGCCAATGTCATCCATCGAGATCTGAAGCCGGCGAATATCCTCCTCGGTCCGAGTGGCAAGCCGATGGTTGCCGACTTTGGCATCTCTCAGATCCTCGACTCAGGAGCGATCGGCACCTCCGTGTTGGCACTCACTCCGCAATACACCGCACCCGATCTTCTCGACCAGCCACCACCAGCCTCCATGGACGTGTACGCCTTGGGGGCGACGCTCTACGAGATGGCCCTCGGAACGACTCCGTATGTGCAGGGCAATGACGAGGGCATCATGGATTTCCTCGGACGAGTGCGCCGCGAGCCTCTTCCTGATCTCCGTGGGCACGCCATCCCCGAGACCCTGGTTGGCATAGTGGAAGCCTCCTTGGCCAAGTCGGCCGCCAGTCGACCCTCCTCGATGAACGCGCTCGCCAACGCGCTCCGGACGACCCTCGAAGTCTTGGAACAAGGTGCACAACGCCCGAACGACCTTCCGCCCACGATTCGGGTTGACGATGATGCAACGGTTCGCGCTGACGGCGGTTCGGAGGTTCGGCCTGCCAGCGTCCCGACGTTGCGCGCCAACGACGAACCCACCCTCCGGGCCGACCATGAGGCGACGGGCCGAGCCGAACCGGCCGAGGCAACGTCACCACCACAGCCGGCCGAGATGGAGATCATCGAGTGGCATCCACATATCGACATCGCGGTCAAGGTCGACGATCTCGCAGGAACGAGTGAGATCATCGACCAGGCAGCGTGGTGGTGTCTTGACCATCGAGGGGTCTACGTCATCATCTCCGTCGACGATGAACGCTTCGTTCAGTTGCTGGTCGAGCAGAACGGCGATGCGTATGCGGAGACAAGTCGGGCCGACATCGCACTCCTCGCAGATCTAGGTTGGTTGGCACCCGAGGTCGGGCATGACGACCTCGCCTACCTCACCCTTCCCTTGGGATTGCCCCGGCGACACGAGGCGATCGTCGAACTGCTGATGTCGACGACCTACCGGGTACATGGTTTCGATCACGCGACCGATATCGCGATCCAGACCGGTCTGGCTGGGAGTGGAAGCCCTGTCTTGGGCGTCACCTTCGATCGTGACATCGAGCACGACCTGGAAGTCACAACTGATGACGAGCTGGAGCAGCTCATCTGGCACGGGGTGCTCTGGTCGCGTAGCACGCGCCAGATCTCGGTGATGCTCGACTTCGGCGCTGAGGGTGTCGACCGGTGGCAGACCATCACTGCCATGCCCACGGGAGACCTCGAGCTGCGGTCATGCTGCCCGGATGACCTCGCCGGTGTTGCCGTCGAACTGGGCTGGGGGGTGGATCCGGCCGAACCGACGGTGGCTCGACAGCGGCTCTCAGCTCGGAGTGAAGGGATCGAGGAGCGCGCATATCACGTACTACTCGAGACGTTCCGGCGGGGTCTTGGCGTCGAACTGCCTACCCGAGCGCACATCGTAACCAGCTCGATCTAGCTGTTCATGATGACCGCGGCCAATCGCCGGTACCCCTATTCGGGCCGGCGATCCGGCATGACAACCACCACCACGGTCTGGGGGGCATGCTCCAAGACGTGCTCAGTGTTTGGCCCCAGGCTCGGTCTTCCATCGAGGTTGCGGAGCTGGGCCCCCAACACGATCAGGTCGGCCTCGATCTCGTTGGCGTGACGAACGATCTCTTCCGCCGCTGAGGAAGCAAAGCGGATCTCAGTATCGGCCGAGGCCCGCACCTCGACGGCATGCTCATGGGCCCGAGCCAGCACCCGTTCGGCGACGTCACTGTCCTCAGGAAAAGCGACGTCTCGCAGCCTCCCCAAGAGACGACCAGCCGACACCATGGCGCTGCGTGGCCGGTAGACGACATGGCTCAGCATGAGGCGGGTCCCGAGCCGCGACGCGAAATTGGCAGCCAGCTCCTCGGCCGCCCGTGACGATGCACTGGCCACCACCGGAACGAGGGCCTGCCCGAACGCCCCGGGAAGGCGACCGGGAAGGTTTCTGGCCTTGCGGACGATGACCACTGGTAGATCGACCTGGCCCAGGAGCTCATCGACCATGGGCGAGAAGAACACCCCGTGGCCCGGGTCGGCGACGGTGCCGACGGCGACCACCCCATAGCCGAGCCGTGACTCGGCCACCACACTCGCGATGGCATTGCCGGCTTCGACCGACTTCACCTCAACCTCGCGCCCGTGAAGCACATTGCGCAGTGGCTCCAGGTCATCGGGAGGGTCACCATTCGAGCCCTGGACCGAAATCAGGGTGGCAGCCAGGGACTCAGGCCAAGCGAAGTGGACGATCTGGGCCGCCACGATGCTGTTGTCGTCGGTCCCCGACGGAAGCAGGATCCGACTGTTGCGAACCAGCAGGTTCCGCTCCAAGGCCTCTTCCAGTTCGAGGCGCTCTCGTTCGGCCACCGAGCCCTCGAGGTCGTGGCTGAGCACCCGCACCCCGACCGAGGCAAACAGCGAGGTAACGAGCGGGATCATCACGATCACGGTGAACGATGTCTGGTTCAAGACGCCGAGCGACAGCCCAACCGAGGCGATGATGATCTCCAACGCCCCCCTGGCGTTGAGTCCAGCCCCCAACACAAGCCCCTCCCTGAGGGTGAGCCCGGCAAGGCGAGCCCCGCCGAGGGACCCCAGGAACTTCAAGACCAGGGCCACAGCCAACAACACCAAGGCCCACCCCAGAGCCGAGCCCCGCAGCAAACCAAGATCGAGCCGGAGACCGGCAGTGGCAAAGAACAAGGGAGCGAACAAGACCGACGTCAGGTCCTCGATGACGTGCTCACCCTCGATCTGCTGGTAGCGGGAACGGGCCAGCAACACCCCGGCGACAAAGGTGCCGAGCACGGCCTCAACCCCTATCCACTGGGTGATGACCCCGAGCACCAACATGGCCCCTACCGCGACCGTCAGAGCCCCTTGGAGGTTCTTGCCCTGGCGGCGCACGGCCCGCAGCCCGATGTCGACGACCCGCTGACCAATAGTGAGGGCAGCGACCAGGAATGCTGCGAGCCCGAGCATGATCGTCCCGGCGTCGATGGCTGATAGTTCACCGGAGGCGGCAAGGCCGGCGATAACGCCGAGGATCATCCAACCAATCAGGTCGTTGGCCATCCCGACCGCAATCGTGATCTGACCAACGTCTCGTCGCAACAGACCGAGGTCGCCCAGGATCTTGGCCACTACGGCCAAGGCGGAGACGGCGACACTGGTGGCGATGAAGAGGGTGAAGACCAGGGTGCTGGCTTCGGGACCGTAGAAGCTCTGAGGAAGGTAGCCCCCGACAATCAGCCCCCCGGTCAGAGGGACGAGCAGGCTTCCGGCGGTGACCAGAGCAGCAGCCCGGCCCAAGCGACGGATGAGCTCGAGGTCGGTCTCGAAACCGGCGACCACCAACAAGAACGCGGCCGAGAACCAGCTCACGGCCAACAACATGGCCGATTGGACCTCGCTGTTGGGCAGGAACCAATCGAACCCATTGGACCACACGACCCCGAAAATGCTGGGCCCGAGAAGGAGGCCGGCCGACAACTCCCCGATGACCGACGGCAAGCTCAGGCGGCGAGCGAGGTAGCCAAGAAGGCGAGCCGTCGCATAGAGAACGAGGAGTTGGACCCAGAAGACCAGGAGCTCGTGATGGTCCAGACTGTTCAGCACCGCCGACGACTACAGCCCATAGCCGGCCAGTACCGGCGCATGGTCGCTTGGTTTCGTACCCTTGCGGCCGTTGCGATCGACGACATCGAGCACGGATCGCTCGGCCAAGACCTCCGTTGCCAGCAGGAAATCGATGCGCATTCCTTGCCGCTTGTGGAAGTGACCGGCGGTGTAGTCGTAGTAACTATAGAGGCCGGGGGAATCGCCATAGCGATTGCGGAACGTATCAACCAGCCCCCATCGCTTGACCTCGTCGAGGCTCGCTCGCTCCTCGGGGGTGACATGGGTCATCCCAACGAACCGGTCGGGATCCCAAACATCGAGATCGGTGGGGATGATGTTCCAGTCACCGGCTACCACCACTGGATCTGAAGGCTGGCAAGTCTGGTTCAGATGGGCCCGCAACCGATCGAGCCAGGACAGCTTGTAGTGATAGTGATCGTGACCGACTGCCCTCCCGTTGGGGACATAGACACTATGAATCCGCACTCCACCGCAGGTGGCAGCGATCAGGCGGGCATCAGGATCGGGCTCGATACCGTCGTCGAATCCGTACCCGGGGTCTTCGATCCCGACCCGGGACAAGATGGCAACCCCGTTCCACTGGCCCTGCCCGTTGTGGACCGATTCATAGCCAAGAGCCCCAAAAGCCAAGCTGGGGAAAACAGCATCCTTCATCTTGGTTTCCTGGAGGCACACGACATCAGGGGCGACCTCTTCCAACCAGGGCTCGACCCTCGGCATGCGAGCCTTGAGGGAGTTCACGTTCCATGTCGCTACCAACACCATGAAGACCCTATGCGCTCCGTCCGGGGGGCCAACCTGGCGGCAGCGTCCGATCAGCGAAGCCTCACGTGAGGAGTCTCACCAAGGAGGTGCGCCGATAGGGGCACCGACCCGGTAGGACGATGACTATTCGCCCTCGTCAGAGGGCGAATGAGCAAACCGATCGGCCCCTTCCGCCAATGGCCCCTAGGTTGGCGTGACGGCAAGAGCGGTATGGCTGGTCGTACCACGTTCAGAGAGTCCTAACCAGATCGGGTGCTGCGACTAGGCTCGCGCTTGACGCTGGGTGCACAGGCCCAGCCAACGGCCCGAGGAAGAACGACCGTGACTGCGAACGAAAGCTCAGGTGCTACCGGCCCGAACTCCTGGTTGATCGACGAGCTGTTCGACCAGTACCGAGAGGACCCGGGATCGGTTCCCGAAGAGTGGCGCGCCGTGTTCGACCAGGAACACAGCAGCCAGGCCATGAGGGGTTCGACCTCCAACGGCTCAGAACCACTAGCCGAGGCTCCAACTCCGATCACTCCTGCGCCAGCTCGAGAACCAGCCTCGAACCGCAGCACCCTGACACCGACCCCAGCGCCGATCGTCACCCCCACGGTGCCTCCAACCACCGCCCCAGCCTCAGCGGCGTCGATCAGCGAGCCAGGAGAGCCGGAGCCGGGGGAGCCGATCCGAGGGGTGGCGGCCAGGATCGTCACCAACATGGAGGCCAGCCTCGAGGTCCCAACTGCGACCAGCTTCCGGGAGATCCCTGCCAAGTTGCTCGAGATCAACCGCAAGGTGTTGAACAATCACCTCCGTCGGGTGCGAGGCGGCAAGGTCAGCTTCACCCACATCATCGGCTACGCAGTGGTCAAGGCAGTGGCCAGGACCGTTCCCAATCTCAACAACACCTATGCCACCGGCACCGACGGCAAGCCTCGCCTGGTTCGCAGCGAACACTTGAACCTTGGCATCGCCGTCGACCAGGAGAAGGCCGACGGCTCCCGTTCTCTGATCGTGCCGGTGATCAAGGGAGTGGAGGAAGCCTCGTTCGCCGAGTTCGTCGATGCCTACGAAGAGATGATCTCCAAGGTACGAGCCAACAAGCTGTCGATCGATGACCTGACCGGTGCGACCATCACCGTGACCAATCCGGGCACGATCGGGACGGTCCAGTCCGTACCCCGCCTGATGCAGGGTCAGGGTGCCATCATCGGGGTCGGCGCCATCGGCTACCCGGCCGAGTACCAGGCCGCTGACCCGAAGCTGGTGGCCCAGCTCGGGATCTCCAAGATCATCGCCATCACCTCGACCTACGACCACCGCATCATCCAAGGGGCCGAATCAGGCCTGTTCCTCAAGAAGGTTCATGAGCTCCTTCTTGGCGAAGACAACTTCTATGCCGACGCCTTCGAAGACATGGGCGTCCCCTACGAGGCTGTCCAGTGGCGGACCGACCACTCGGTCGTCAACGACGATGAGGGTGAGGGCGCCATCGCCAAGCAGATGGCGGTCAGCACCCTGATCAACCAGTACCGGGTCCGGGGCCACCTGATCGCCAATACCAATCCCCTGTTCGACAGTACGTCCAAGAACCACCCTGAGCTCGACCCGGTCACCTATGGGCTCACGATCTGGGACCTCGACCGGGAGTTCCTCACCGGCAACAAGGATGGGATCTACGCCGCGGTTGGAGGCCAAGCCCAGAAGATGCCGCTGGGTGACATCCTCGGCGTGGTACGTGACGCCTACTCCCGCACCGTCGGTGTCGAGTACATGCACATCGCCAATCCGATCGAGAAGCGCTGGATCCAGGAACAGGTCGAGGGTCAGACGTTCTCCATCGATCATGAACAGCAACAACACATCCTGGAGCGACTCAGCGCGGCGGAGGCCATCGAGAAGTTCTTGGCCACCCGCTATGTCGGCCAGAAACGGTTCGGGATCGAGGGCTGCGAGAGCGCCATCCCCACCATCGACGCCATCCTCTCTGCTGCCGCCGACGACCACATGGATCGGGCCATCATCGGTATGGCCCACCGGGGCCGGCTCAATGTCCTGGTCAACATCTTGGGCAAGCACCATCATGACCTCTTCAGCGAGTTCGAGGGCGCCGTCGACGAGAACGCCATCCAGGGTGGGGGTGACGTCAAGTACCATTTGGGGTACGAGGGCAAGCACACCAGCCAGTCGGGCAACGTCATCGACATCAAGCTTGCGGCCAACCCCTCCCACCTCGAAGCTGTTGACCCGGTAGTGGTTGGCATGGCTCGGGCCTACATGGATCAGAGCTCGAGCGGGGACTACCCGGTACTACCAGTCTTACTCCACGGCGACGCCGCCTTCGCCGGCCAAGGTGTCGTCGCTGAGACCCTGAACCTGTCTCAGGTCCATGGCTACAGGGTTGGCGGCACGATCCACCTCATCATCAACAACCAGCTGGGCTACACCACGGCCCCCCACCAGTCGCGCTCATCTGAGTACTCGACAGATGTGGCCAAGACCGTCCAGGCCCCTATCTTCCACGTCAACGCCGATGACCCTGAAGCCTGTGTCCGGGTGGCCCAACTGGCCTTCGATTTCCGCCGTCGGTTCAAGAAGGACGTCGTGATCGACATGATCGGCTACCGGCGCCATGGCCACAACGAAGGTGACGACCCGAGCTACACCCAGCCCCTCATGTACCGCAAGATCGAGCAACGGCCCCCTTCTCGCACCCTCTACACCCAAACCCTGGTCGATAGGGGCGACATCACTCTCGAGGAAGCAGAACAAGCCCTCGACTACTTCCAGTCAGTTCTTCAGCAGGCCTTGGACGAAACCCGTGACGATGCCCCACCGGCCGGTATCCGGGCCAAGCCGGCACCACCACCCGCGGGCGTCCTACCCCATATCGAAACCGGAGTCAGCCGGACCGTACTCGATCGGGTCTTCGAAGCCCTGACGACCACCCCACCGGGCTTCACCATCCACCCCAAACTGGCTCGCCAGTTCGACGCCCGCAACGATGTATGGGCCAAGGGCGAGGTCGATTGGGCGATGGCTGAAGCCTTCGCCATCGGCTCGTTCCTCGACCAGGGCATCTCCGTTCGGATGGCGGGCCAGGACACCCGGCGCGGAACCTTCGCCCACCGTCATGCCACCATCCATGACTACGAGACAGGTGAGGAGTACACACCGCTGGCCAAGCTGGCCGGGGCTGGTACCCACTTCTGGGTCTATGACTCAACCCTCTCGGAGTACGCCGGGCTCGGCTTCGAGTACGGCTACAGCCTGGCCAAACCTGAGGTCATGGTGTTGTGGGAAGCCCAATTCGGCGACTTCATCAATGGGGCCCAGATCATCATCGACCAGTACTTGGTAGGAGCCGAAGACAAGTGGAACGAGACAACGGGGCTCATCATGCTTCTGCCCCACGGCTACGAGGGTCAGGGACCAGAGCATTCGTCGGCTCGGCTGGAGCGATTCCTCCTCCTGTGTGCCGAGGACAACATCCAGGTGGCAAACGTGACAACTGCGGCCCAGTACTTTCACCTCATCCGCCGCCAGATGACCAGGACCGTCCGCAAGCCTCTCGTTGTCTTCACCCCAAAGTCAGGATTGCGGGCCAAGACGACCCGCTCCCCAATCGACGCCTTCACCTCCGGTTCGTTCCAGGAGGTGCTCGAAGACAGAGCCATCGTCGATAACCATGGGGTCAAACGGGTGGTGCTGGCCTCCGGCAAGGTAAGCACCGAGGCCCTGACTCGACGCAATGAGATCGGAGCCATGGCCGCCTCCGTGATCCGGGTCGAGCAGCTCTACCCTTGGCCATTCGATGCAGTGGCCAAGGCCGTCAACAACTACCCGAACGCAGCCGAGATCGTCTGGCTCCAGGAAGAACCCGAGAACATGGGAGCGTGGAATGCGGTCAAGGGCCACCTCCACCAGGCTCATGGCCGGACCCATGAGATCCGACGAGTGAGCCGGGCCGAGTCGGGCAGTCCAGCTACTGGCTCGAACGCTATCCACCATCAAGAACAAGAGGAGCTTCTCAACCGAGCGTTCGGTGTGTTGGAGTCGTAGCCCGCTCCGGCCAGGAATCTAGCCGAGGAGCTCGATGCCGAGCACGGTCGAGAGTTGACCCAGGGCATCCTCGGCATCGACGACTTTGATGGTGGTGATGCCCATGGCTCGGGCGGGCTTGAGATTGATTCCGAGATCGTCGAGGAACACGGCTTCGTTGGCTTCGACACCGAGCATGCTCAGCGCCCTGTGATAGAAAGCCAGTTCCGGCTTGCGGATTCCTACGACCGACGATTCGACAACGACATCGAACATGGCCATGACGGCTGCGATATCGGGTCGTGCGTCGTCGGCCTCCGATCGTGGCTTGAAGTTGTTGGTCAGACAAGCGACAGCGAAGCCGGCCGCCCTGATGCGGCCGATCGCTTCCACCATCTGAGGGCGAACCTCACCGGCCAACAGGTCGAGAACCGTATGGCCACTGACGGCATGACCTCGATCTCGCGCCTCGGCTTCGAAGAGGTGAGCGAAACCATCGGCGTCGACATCGTTTCGTTCCAACTTGGCCCACGCGTTGTCGTCAGGGTCGGTCGAATTGATCGATCGGATAAGCCCAACCGGGAGGCCGCTGGCCTCCTCGTAGCGGGCGAACGCCTCGAATGGGCTGGTGGTTACAACACCACCGAAGTCAAACAGAGCTGCTTTGATCACAATCCCGATACTATTGCCGACTCAAAATCTGAAACACGAACCCGCCACCGCAGGCCGAGGTTCGTTGCAGGCTTTGACAGGTAGGCATGGCATCAACCGATCGACATCTAGTGGTGGACGGGTCGAACATCGCGACCGAAGGCCGCTCGCTCCCCAGCCTCACTCAGCTCGACGAAGCAGTGAGGGCAATCTCCGCCGAATACAACTACGACTCGCTGACGGTCATCGTCGACGCCACGTTTGCGCACCGCATCAACGAGTCGGAACGAGCCGAGTTCGAAGAGGCTGTACTGGCCGGTGAGATCGTGGCCCCTCCGGCGGGAGCAGTCGGACGAGGCGACGCCTTCATCCTCCAGGTTGCGGCCAAGGCCAACGCCGTCGTCTTCTCCAATGACTCGTTCCAAGAGTTCCACGGCGAACACGACTGGCTCTTCGAGGAAGGCCGGCTGATCGGGGGCAAGCCCATCGGTGGTATCGGCTGGATCTTCGTCGAGCGGGTTCCAGTCCGTGGACCGACCAGTCGCCGAGCCGTGCGCGAAGCCGAGGACCGGTCAACCCGTCGTCGCAAGTCGAAGAAGAAGGCGACAACTTCTCGTAAGGCGACCAGCGGTCCCGCACCAAAGCCAACCCGGGCAACGCCCCCTCCGGCCAAGAAGGCACAGGGGCGTCAGAGCCAGGCCAAGAAGACGCCCTCAACGTCGAAGGCGTCGTCGAGCACGGCAACGCCGAAACAGTCAGGTTCGGAGTCGGACTCAAACCAACCGACCAAGACTCGCAAACAACAGGTCGAAGAGCTAAACGACGCTCGCTCGTTCATCAGTTTCATCACCAGTCACTCCATCGGTGATGAGCTCGAGGCCGAAGTCGAGCGCTTCTCTTCCCACGGCTGCTATCTTCGGGCAACTTCTGCCCGGTGCTACCTGCCGTCTCGAGCCATGGGGGACCCTCCTCCATCCCGTGCCCGCGACGTGGTGTCGATTGGGCAGCGGATAATCGTGAAGGTCGAGTCGATCGACTCCGACCGTCGCGGCATCAACGTCACGTTGGTGCGGGCCGACTTGGGCAACGACAAATCCAAGTCGGCACAGCAACCACAAAATCCATCGGCGAGAGGGTCTCGCCAACGGAATTCCGCCAATACCTCTCAAGACTCAGAGGAAGTCGCCGACGACTCTGGCCGAGAGAGGAATCTCAGAAGGAGCACATCCACCGTGGCTACAAACAAGGCGGCCAAGCCCGCCACTCGCAAGCGACCAGCAGGCCGAACATCAACCAAGAAGAAGGCAGCGAAGAAGGGATCGGCCAAGGCGACCACATCCGCCCGGGTCGAAAGAGCCACGGCGAAGAAGGCACCGGCCAAGAGAGCACCAGCCAGGAAGCCGGCAGCCAAGAAGGCCACCCCGGCCAAGAAGACGGCAGCCAAGAAAGCACCAGCCAAGAAGCCAGCAGCCAAGAAGGCCACCCCGGCCAAGAAGACCGCAGCCAAGAAGGCACCAGCCAAGAAGGCCACCCCGGCCAAGAAGACGGCAGCCAAGAAGCCAGCAGCCAAGAAGGCCACCCCGGCCAAGAAGACGGCAGCCAAGAAAGCACCAGCCAAGAAGCCAGCAGCCAAGAAGGCACCAGCCAAGAAGGCCACCCCGGCCAAGAAGACGGCAGCCAAGAAGCCGGCAGCCAAGAAGGCCACCCCGGCCAAGAAGACGGCAGCCAAGAAGGCACCAGCCAAGAAGCCAGCAGCCAAGAAGCCGGCAGCGAAGAAGGCACCGGCCAAGAAGCGCTGAGCCCCCGCGGGGCAGAACCAACGGGTGCCCACACGGGCCACCAAACGAACAAGCGGCAAAGAGCCCCAGCCATCGCTGGGGCTCTTGCGCGTCACCATCCCGGTGGACGCGAGAACCGACGACTAGTGCCCGTAGCCTGGACCCAGCTATGGCTCAGTTCATTTACACCATGCACAAGGTCGGGCGGTTCCATCCTCCTGACCGCCAGGTACTCGACAACATCAGCTTGTCGTTCTTCCCCGGGGCCAAGATCGGCGTCCTCGGAGCAAACGGGGCTGGCAAGTCCTCGTTGTTGAAGATCATGGGTGGGATCGACGACGGCTATGTCGGCGACGCCCGCCTGACCGACGGTTTCACCGTCGGCTACTTGGAGCAGGAACCCAAGCTCGATCCATCCAAGAACGTCCAGGGCAATGTGATGGACGGTGCTGGCGAGACCATCCAGCTCTTGGCCGACTATGACCAAGTCCTGGCCGGCTGGTCAGATCCCGAGGCCGACTACGAGAAGCTCGGCGCCCGCCAGGCCGACCTGGAGGCCAAGATCGAGGCGGCGGGGGCCTGGGACCTGCAACGCACCATAGAGATCGCCATGCAGGCACTGCGCCTACCGCCGAAAGACGATGGTGTCGACCACCTCTCCGGTGGTGAACGGCGTCGCATCGCCCTGTGCCGGCTTCTTCTGTCGAAGCCTGACCTCCTCCTCCTCGACGAGCCAACCAACCACCTCGATGCCGAGTCGGTGGCGTGGCTCGAACGCCACCTATCTGACTACGCCGGCACGGTCGTCGCCATCACCCACGATCGCTACTTCCTCGACAATGTCGCCCAGTGGATTCTCGAACTGGATCGGGGTCGCGGTATCCCGTTCGAGGGGAACTACAGCTCGTGGCTCGAACAGAAGCAGGCCAGGCTCAACTCCCAGGAACGGACCCAGGCGGCCCGTCAGCGCACCCTGGCTCGTGAGCTGGAATGGGTACGCATGGCCCCCAAAGCCCGTCAGGCCAAGGGTAGGGCCCGCCTGTCAGCCTACGAAAGCCTTCGAGCTGAGGCCGAGGAATACGATCCTGCTTCGGAAAAGGTGCAGATCCACATCCCGCCAGGCAAACGGCTCGGTGATCAGGTGATCGAGGTCGAGGGTCTGTCGAAGGGCTTCGGTGACAAGCTCCTCATCGAAGACCTCTCGTTCTCCTTGCCCCCGGCGGGCATCGTTGGTGTCATTGGCGGCAACGGAGCGGGCAAGACGACCCTGTTCAACATGTTGATCGCGGCTGCAACCGGCGATGGGGAGCAACCCGACAATGGCTCCATCACAGTCGGCTCCACAGTCGAACTGGCCTTCGTTGATCAGTCGCGGGAGTCGCTCAATCCGGAGGAGACGGTCTACGAAGCAATCGCCGAGGGCCATGACACGGTGAAGGTCGGCGATCGGGAGGTCAACGGCCGCGCCTACGTCGCCTCGTTCAACTTCCGTGGTTCCGACCAGCAGAAGCCAGTGGGCGTACTCTCTGGTGGTGAACGGAACCGAGTCCATCTCGCTCGAGTGCTGAAGCGTGGGGGCAACACCCTGCTCCTCGACGAGCCGACGAATGACCTCGACGTTGACACCCTGCGAGCCCTGGAAGACGCCTTGGAGCGATTCCCCGGTTGCGCCGTGGTCATCAGCCACGACCGGTGGTTCCTCGACCGGATTGCCACCCACATCCTGTCGTTCGAGGGCAACTCACAGGTTCGCTGGTTCGAGGGCAACTTCTCCGACTACGAGGCCTTCCGCCAACGTGAGCTCGGTGAGGAAGCAGCTCCGAGTCGGATCAAGTACAAGCCACTGACCCGCTAGCGCCCTTCTCCAGGCGTACAAGGGCGTTGGGGCCGACGGGGCGGCCAAAAAGAAGCTCAACCACCCGGCTGGCTTTCCGATAAGAAAACCATGGCGCCTCTGTCAAATATCGCTACGGCCGAGCCTGGTGAGCAGGTGTGGGAGAGTCGGGCCGTCGCCAGACTCATCGAGGCTGGCTGCTCCGCTGATTGCCCCTACTGCGAGGAGCGGGTGAAGTTCCGAGCCCGCCACCGCGATCAGCAGGTGATCTGCAATGTCTACGAGGATGGGGTGTGGCAGCGGGTCGAGCAGTTCCACCTGGTGTGCTACGACGAGGCCGACTCCCCCTACGGCGAGCCTTCGTAGGGCCTTTGGGCTGGAACCCTTGCCCCCGGCACAAACAGTCGAGCTACTACGCTGGAGGCGTGCCCGCCACCGCTGACGATCATGCCCTCGCCAACCACCTCGCGGAGGAAACGGGGCGACGACTGATCGAGCTCCGTCAACAACTCGTCAGCGATGGATCGAGCCACTGGGAGCTGAAGGATGCCGGAGACCTGGCCGCCCACCGCTTCATCGTCGAGACCCTGAACAGGGAGCGGCCCGATGACGCAGTCCTGTCTGAAGAAGGAGCCGATCAACGGGACCGACTCGACGCTGAGCGCATCTGGATCGTCGACCCACTGGACGGAACCCGCGAGTTCGGCGAGCCTCCACGTATCGACTGGGCCGTCCATATCGCTCTTGTCGAAGGGAGTGTGCCGGTTGCTGGCGCCGTGGCCTTGCCGGCGGAGAACACGGTGTTGTCGACCGAGCCGGCCCCGGAGCTCCCGGCCCCTGCTGGTGAGCAGCCACGGGTAATCGTCAGTCGAACCCGGCGGCCACCAGCGGCCCAGATGCTGGCCCGCGAGCTCGACGCCGAGTACATCGAGATGGGTTCGGCTGGAGCCAAAGCCATGGCCGTGGTGCGAGGAATGGCTGACATCTACGCCCACTCCGGCGGCCAGTATGAGTGGGACTCATGCGCTCCGGTAGCAGTAGCCACGGCTGCCGGACTCCACTGTTCTCGCCTCGACGGCTCACCCATGCTCTACAACAACCCCGACCCCTACCTCCCCGATCTGCTGATCTGCCGTCCGGAGTGGGCCGAACCGAGTCTGAAGATCCTCAACCGCTGACGCGCCGGCCGACGAACAGCCCTTCACCCCCGACGGGATCGCCGATCATGCCCCCAGACTGGTAGGCGTGACCACCACGAGCCCTCCTGACGATCTGCATCTCGGCTCATTCTCCGAGCACCCCCCGTGGAGCATGGCCACCAACGAGCTGGCGTGGCGGCGCTCAGTGGAGCGCCTGCGTGTCATCCAGCGGCGAGAGCTACCCATCCTGACCAACCCACCGCGGTTCCCTCCCCTGAGCAGGGCCGCGGCTGTCGTGTCGATTCTCGGCCTGGCTGTCGCCACCTGGTATGTGCGTGATCGGGGAAAACCACAATCACGAGCCGGCCTGTCCCGCCGCTTCCGTCAGGCAGCCGAGAGGCTCGGCCCGACCTACATCAAGCTGGCCCAGATCATCTCGGCCGGGGAGGGTGTGTTCCCTCCTGAGTTGGTCGCTGAGTGCAAGAAATGTCGGGATCAGGTACCCCCCGTGTCCTTCGTGGAGATCGTGGCCGTCATCGAGCGAGAACTCGGCCAGCCCCTGCATCGTGTGTTCCGTTCCCTAGATCCCGTTCCCCTGGCCGCCGCTTCCATCGCCCAGGTTCACGCTGCGGTGTTGATCACGGGGGAGTCGGTCGTGGTCAAGGTCCAGCGGCCAGACATCGACACCCTGGTCCGACGCGACCTCCGGGTCTTGAGCTGGATCGCTCCCTTCCTGGTGGGTCGGATCCCGGTATCGGCTCTGGCCAACCCACCGGCCCTGGTCGAGCTGTTCGCCGAGACCATCGTCGAGGAGCTCGACTTCCGCCTCGAAGCGGCCAACATGTTGGACATCGCCGAAGTATTCGTGAAGCTCGAGCGGCCCGGATTCGTCATCCCCCGGCCCCACCCCACCCATGTGACCAAGAGGTTGCTGGTGATGGAACGCCTCCACGGCTTCAACTTCGATGATGTCGGCGGCATGAAAGCAGCGGGGGTCGACACTCACGCCGTGATCGAGACGGCCATGATCGGCTTCCTGGAAGGGGCCTTCCTCCATGGCGTGTTCCACGGCGATCTACACAGCGGCAATCTCTTCGTACTGGAAGACGGACGGGTCGGCCTGGTCGACTTCGGTATCACCGGCCGGCTGAGCGATGAGGAACGGCTCGCCTTCCTCCGCATGATGATGACCGCCACCGTCAACGATCTCAGCGGTCAGGTGGCGGCCTTGCGAGATCTCGGTGCCCTCCCCCCGGATACCGACGTCGATGCCGTCATCGCCGACCTCGGTCTCGACGGTCCGCCTCCCGACCCGACAGCCATGGCCCCCGAAGAGCTGATTGCCGAGCTCCAGCGGATCGTGAAGGCCCTCCTCGGCTACGGAGCCAGGATGCCCAAACCGCTGATGCTGTACGTCAAGAACCTGATCTTCGTCGACGGGGCCATTGCCAACCTGGCTCCCGAGCTCGACATGTTCTCCGTCGTGACCAAGATCGCCACCCACTTCGCAACCGCCCACGGGGCAACGATCTCGGCCCAGCTGGGCATGGCAACCAAGGGGTGGGACGTCGACGTCGACGGCATCAAGGCCGGCTTCGGAGTCGACCCGTCCACCACCTCGACCCTGACCTATGCCGAGTTGCGTGAACGGCGGTCCCTGATCCGACGCCGGCTCAGCGGACGAGAGGTTGATTGAATGAGACTGCTTGTCGCCGAGTGCACCGTCGATTACGACGGTCGGCTCACCGCCCACCTCCCACGAGCGGTGAGGCTGATCATGGCCAAGGCCGACGGGTGTGTCGCCGTCCATGCCGACGGTGGGGCCTACAAGCCCCTCAACTGGATGACAGCACCCAACGTCGTCCGCCAATCGGACGAGGAGTGGGTGGTGACCAACCCCAAGGGAGAGACGCTCACCATCAGCCTTCACGCCGTGTTGAGCGACACCACCCACGATCTCGGCGATGATCCGGGCCTTCAGAAGGACGGGGTCGAGGCCCATCTCCAGGAGTTGTTGTCGATCGAGCCGACCCATCTCGGTGACGGGATGCGCCTCATCCGCCGGGAGTACCCGACCGACATCGGCCCCGTCGACTTGTTGTGTCGTGATGCCGACGATCGCGTCGTGGCGGTAGAGATCAAGCGGAGGGGAGAGATCGACGGGGTCGAGCAACTGACCCGCTACCTCGACTTCCTCAACCGCCAACCAGATCTGTCACCGGTGAGGGGGATGTTCGTAGCGCAGGAGATCAAGCTCCAAGCCAAGACCTTGGCCAGTGATCGCATGATCGACTGGGTTGAGGTCGACTATGACGAGTTGCGGGGTATCGAGCGGCCCCAGCAGAAACTGTTCTAGCCGGAGCGGTCTCTGTCTCCGTCAACGGGGGCCACGATCCGACCATGGCCGGTTGGGACGTTGACGAAATCAACGGCGTAGGGTTCGCCGCCGTCAATAGTGGGGAGTGAAGGTTCGGTGTTCCCTGAACCGTAGCTACTGCGGGGTGAAGTCGACGCCCCCATTGTCGAGCACGACCCGGCCGTCGTCGCCCTGGGTCTGGAAGATGGCGTGACCGTTGCCCTCGTCCCAGACGTTGACCGTCAGCTTCTCCCCCGGCATCACGGGCGAGGAGAAACGGCCTTCCATCCCGCCGAACTTGACCGGATCGGAATCGCACAAGGTCCGGAACAGCATCCGACCGGTGAAGCCGTAGGTGCAGAGCCCGTGGAGGATGGGCCTCGGGAAGCCGCCCACGTCGGAGAACTGCTTGTCGGAATGGAGGGGGTTGCGGTCGCCACAGAGCCGGTACAGCAGAGCCTGGTCCGGCCGGGTGGTAGCACTGACCGAGTAGTCGGGATCCCGGTCGGGAGCAACGTTTGGCTTCTCGGTCGGGCCGCGATCACCGCCCCAACCCCCTTCGCCGACGACGAAGATCGACGATGTTGCCTCGAACAGGGGTTGGCCGTCTGCGACCAGGTTGCCTGTCACCTTGGTGGCAACGACGGCGCCCTTGCCCTTGTCATAGATCCCTGTCACCTCGTCGACCGTCTCAACCTCGCCACTGGTCGGGATGGGTCGATGGAGCCTGATGCCCTGCTCACCATGGACCATCATCCGCGGATCGTACGTGCCGATCTCGCTCATGGCCGACTTACCACCTGTGGATGTGAAGCCGAAGAGCACCACCATGGTGGGGTACACCTTCTGCTCCACCCCGGCGGTGTTCTCGGTGGTGAACTCGAGCTCGGACCCGACCGGGTCCTCGACTCCAGCCCCGATTCCGAGGGCGTAGAGCAATGAGTCGTCCGAGCTCCAGGATGCCCGGCGCGGCTCTCCCTTGGCCCCAACGGCGTCTGGATTGATGGGCATGTCGTTCTCCTTCGGCTGATCGTTCTATGTGGATTGGCTCGGGCGGCCGGATGATCGCAATCTCTAATAGGCTGTCGGCCGACCAGGTCCAGTGATGGGCTCACCTTGCATGTCGCTGTTCGGTTGGGCCTTGCTCATGAGGTCTCGCACGATGGGCCCCAACAGCTTTGGATCATCGACAGGATCGCTGGTCGGACCCCGATGCCAAGTCTCGGCAATACCGAGTACACGGCCACTGGCCTCGAATACGCGACCCGTCACCTGGGATGACTCGGCGCTGCACAGCCAGGTACAGATAGGGGCGATCCAGCGTGGGTTCATGGACTCCTTGGCCTCGTCGTCGAGCTCACCCATGCCGAGATTCTCGGTCATGCGGGTCAAGGCTCCAGGAGCAATGGCGTTGACGGTGACCCCGTAGCGATGCATCTCCTGGGCTGCGATGATGGTGAAGGCAGCAATACCGGCCTTGGCCGCTCCGTAATTCGTCTGGCCGGGATTGCCGTAGAGCCCAGAGACCGAACTGGTGGTGATGATGCGGCCATCATTGGTCTCGCCGGCCTTGGCCCGTTCACGCCAGTAGGCGGCAGCCCAGCGGGCAGGAGCGAAGGTTCCCTTGAGATGGACCTTGATAACCGCGTCCCACTCGGCTTCGGTCATGTTCGAAAGCATCCGGTCTCGCAGGATGCCCGCGTTGCTGACGACGGCATCGAGACCACCGAAGGTCTCAACAGCCATGTTGACCATCCGCTGAGCGCCTTCCCAGTCGGAAACGTCATCACCGTTGGCGATGGCTTCGCCGCCCATTCCCTTGATTTCCTCGACCACCTGCTGGGCCGGCGACAGGTCGCCACCGGTGCCGTCAACCTCACCGCCGAGGTCGTTCACGACCACCTTGGCTCCTTCTGACGCCAGCATGAGAGCGTGTTCGCGACCAATCCCTCGGCCTGCCCCAGTCACAATGGCTACTCGGCCATCACAAAGACCACTCATGAAGTACCTCCGTTTCGGGTTTCGATCATGTCACAGGTGGCGTCCAACACTGAAACCATGAGCGGTCCTGGTTGCTGTCCCATGGCAGACTGGGGCCCAGTGACCGATTCGACCGGAGACAATGAAGTCGCGCCCGAGGATCCAACCGACGCTGAGGGGGGCGAAGTACCGAATGCAAGCCCCCCGAGCGCCGACGATCATGTCGCGGGGCCAGAGGGTGGGTCCGACGCGCCTCTCCCTCCTCCTACCGGGGTCGATCACACTGTTGAGCTGAAGGCGGCGGGAGTCAAAACGCCAGACATAAGCGATGTGTTCACCCCTCCCGACGGCGATGAGATCCCAGACCCACCTACCCCTCCCCGCCCCCCAGAACGCCCCCAGCGGCCAGGAAACGAAGCGGAGGCCAAGGCCAGCTCCGACAGTGAGATCCTGCCGCCCCCATCAATTGGCGACGCCGGTGAGCCCAATACCAGCGAGGGATTCGACCCAAACAAGACCTCAGCCATCCCAGCCGGCGGATTCGACGCGAGCAAGACCTCAGCCATCCCAGCCGGCGGATTCGACGCGAGCAAGACCTCCGTCTTTCCCGCCGGTGGTGTCGATCCCGACAAGACCTCCGTCTTTCCCGCCGGTGGGTTCGATCCCGGCAAGACCTCCGTCTTTCCCGCCGGTGGTGTCGATCCCGACAAGACCTCCGTCTTCCCCGCCGGTGGTGCCCCAGCGGCCGAGACCCCTCCTCCCCCACCACCAACAGACCCCCCTCCCCCACCACCTGGTCCCTCCGATCCCATCCCCCAAGATCCGACCGGTCCGTCCGCAGTCCATGCCCCGCTCGGCCAAGCCGATCCCACCCTCGATGAGCCGGCCGGTGACATTGCCAGCTATAGGCCGGAGCCTGAGGCCGACAAAGGCCAGGACAAGACCGAAGACGACCCAAACGCCACCGTGGTCGTCAACCCCGATCCCACCGAGGGCGACCCAAACACCACCGCGGTCGTCAACCCCGATCCCACCGAGGGCGACCCAAACACCACCGCGGTCGTCAACCCCGATCCCACCGAGGACGACCCCAACGCCACCGTGGTCGTCAGCCCCAGTCCCACTGAAGACGACCCCAACGCCACCGTGGTGATGCCCGGTGATTCCAACCTCACTGGCGACGATCCCAACGCCACTGTCTCCATGTCCAGCGGTAGTGCCGCCCCTGACCCTGATCGGGACCAGCCGCCTCACCCGAACGCAGCCGGTCCGCAGCCCAGCACCGATGCCACCTCGGTTCTCACCGTCGTCACAACGACCGAGATCCCACCAGCACCGAGCGACCCAGTGCCAGCCGAGGCCACCCAGCTAGCAACACCGCCGGCCCCTGCCGGCACCCCGACTGAGGTGGTCTCAGCCACCCCAGAGGAGCCATCGACGGCGGAGGATGAGCCACCCAGCGTCGACGCCACCCCGAGCCCCGGTGCCGATGGGGGTGGAGGCGACGAGACCGACAAGAGCAAGGGTCGGCGGCGGCGACCTCTGAGGATTCTGATCTTGACCATCGTGGCGCTGATCGTGCTGATCTACGCCGCTTGGCTGCTCGACCTGGCCCGGGCCAGCGGCGAAGTGGTCAGGGGCACGAAGCTGGGATCGACGTCCATTGCTGGTCTCGATGCTGAAGGTTTGGCGGGCCTGGCCGACGAGTTGGATGCCGAACTGGCCGCCACCGGGGTCGAGCTCAGTGTCGGTGACACCATCGTCAACAGTAATCCTGTCACCCTGGGCGCTGGCATCGACCGGGAGGCCCTTAGCGAGGTCGCCCTCGCCGCCCGTCGCGACAGCAACCCGATCACGGGGCCCCTCAACTGGCTCTCGACGTTCTTCTCCCAGGAGACGATCGAACCCATCTATCTCATCGACGAGTCGGTGACCTCACTTGCCGTCGACACCATCGTCGCCACCGAGCTCGACCAGCCAGTGGAACCAGAGCTCCTGCTCGGTGACGAAGGGTTCACGGTGACCCCAGGCCGTGACGGTGTCCAGTTGGAGGCCAGCGAGGTAGTTGACGAGCTCATGAATGTCTTGGACCAGGCTGGCCCCTTTGCCTTGACCCTGACTCCTATCACCGCCCAACCCGAACTGGAGACGGCCGAGGTCGAAGCGGTTGCTTCTGAGGTCAACGAGGTGACCGCAGGAGGCGTAGTCTTCCGGATCCTCGATCAGACAGCCGAAGTCGATGCCGCTGATCTTCGCCAGTGGGTAGAGCTCAACACCTCGGGCTCAGCGCCGCCATGGTCCATCAACACCGAAGAGGTCATCGACGATCTTCAGCCCATGTTCCCCGCTCTGGGGTCCGAGGACCAGCAGGCCCGCTTCAGCATCGTTGACGGGGAGCCAATCATCATCCCGGCATCGGAAACGGTGGTGTGCTGCACACCCACCTCGGTATCCGAGATCCGGCGGCAGCTGCTGGAGCCACTACCGGAAGCCCCGGCCGACGAGGACAGTGAGGAGCCGACAGAGGAGGAACCGGCGGCTCCGCTGCGGATCATCTCGCTCGAACCCGAAACCGTTGGCAGCGACGAGGGCGTCACCGAATTGGAGTCGCTAGGCATCATCGAGGAAGTCAGCTCGTTCACTACCATGCACGCCTGTTGCCAGAACAGGGTGGCCAACATCCATCGCTTCGCCGACCTGATGACAGGCGCCATCATCCGGCCTGGTGAGGAGCTCTCACTCAACGACTTCGTTGGCCGTCGGACGGTCGAGAATGGCTTCGTGGCCGACGGTGCCATCGTCAACGGGGTGCTCGACAAGCAGGTCGGCGGTGGGGTCAGTCAGTTCGCAACCACCTTCTTCAACGCCGCGTTCTATGCCGGGATCGATTTCAACGAGTACCAATCCCACTCGTTGTACATCTCCCGCTACCCGAAGGGGCGAGAGGCCACGATCTCGTTCCCCCGCCCGGACCTATCGGTAACGAACACCACGGACTACGGGATCCTCGTGTGGCCGACCTACACCTCGACCTCCATCACGGTCACCTTCTACTCGACCAAGCACATCGAAGTCGAGGACCTACCCCTCCTACGAGGCTCACGGGGTCATTGCAGCGTCTTCACCACCCCCCGGGTTCGCACCTACCCCGACGGCACCGAGGTGGAGGATTCGGTCTTCGCTCTCTACCGCCCGGGTGAAGGGCTGGACTGCAACGGCAACTCGACGGTGCCGGAAGATCCGTAGACCCCGACCGGGCTGACCGAGACGGTGCGGAAGACGACGCATGGGATCACCCCCTGGCCCCAATATGCGGGAACCTACCCATCCTGTCTCGGCGCGAACCCTCCTACGCTCCCAACATGGCTGGTTCGCCAAGGTCTGACTCCGATGACAGATGGGTGTGTGATGTCCTCATCGTCGGTGCTGGCCCGGCGGGCACCGCGGCCGCCATCGAGGCAACCCGGCGAGGGCTCGACACCGTGGTGATCGACAAGGCCCGGTTCCCTCGAGACAAGTGCTGCGGCGACGGGCTGACGGCATCTGCCCTGCGCCTCCTCGACGACTTCGGCCTGGACCGATCCCTTCTCCCGTCCTGGATCGAGGTCTCCGAAGCAACCCTGTACGGCCCGACCACCAAGCCGATCGCGCTCCCCCTCCCATCTGGGAATGGCAGCTTTGCCGCCGTCTGTCGGCGGCGTGAGCTCGACAGCGCACTGGTCGACCTGGCCCGCCGTCGCGGGGCGACGGTGCTGGAGGATCATGAGCTGACCGGGGTCTCCCAGACCGGGGGTGAAGTCATAGCCAGAGTCGACGGCATCGAGTTCTCGGCCCGCTACCTGATCGCGGCCGATGGAATGTGGTCGCCGACAAGGAAGCTGCTCGGGGTGTTCCCTGTCCAGTACCGGGGCGAGTGGCACGCCTTCCGCCAGTACTTCGTAGACGTGTCGACCCAGGCGGCCAATGAGCTCGTCGTATGGTTCGAGCCTGACCTACTACCGGGCTACGCCTGGTCGTTCCCCCTCGGCGACGGGACCGCCAATGTCGGGTTCGGAATCCAGCGTGGCCGCGGCCACAAGATCCAGGACATGGCCAGACTGTGGCCTCAGCTGCTGGAGCGAGCCCATATTGCCGAGTTCCTCGGCCCCGAGGCCAAACCAGAGACCCCTCATCGAGCCTGGCCGATCCCAGCCCGCCTCGGCCGTGCACCGCTGACTACCGGTCGAGTCTTCTTCATCGGTGATGCGGCGGCCGCCACCGACCCCCTGACCGGGGAGGGCATCGGTCAGGCGTTGGAGACGGGACGGGTTGCCATCAAGGCCATCGCCGAGGCTGAACTCGACGATCCGGCAGCCGCGGCCATCCAATACCGTCAATCCTTGCGGCGGGGCATGATGCGTGACCACCTACTGGCCCGTTCGCTGTCGACGATGATGAGCAAGCGGTCCCTGGCGAGAGGGGCCTTGGCCACATGTGGGGCGACAGCGTGGACTCGTCGGCACTTCGCCCGCTGGTTGTTCGAGGACTACCCCCGAGCCGCCGTCTTCACCCCCGGCCGTTGGAGTCGGGAGCTGCTTCGACGCCCCGGAGCCTTTGCCTCTCCCTCTGGCTCAGCTGACCGGGGCCCAACTCCAGCCCTTTCTCCTCCTCAACGAGATGTGGGAGAGTGAAGAGCGTGAGCGACACAACCATGAGCCAGGATCGCCTGCAGGCTGGCCATTCCGAACTGCCTCCAGCTGATTACATCAAAGAGACCAAGGACCTCTACGACTCGCTGGGCTACGACTCCTACCGCTGGGCCCATCGACCTGAGGCACCGTCCTGGGTTCCGCTGGACAAGCCGCTGTCGGAGTGCCGAGTGACCCTGGTCGGTTCGGGTGGGCTGTATCGCAAGGGCCAGGTCGCCTTCCATACCCACGACGACACCTCGATCCGGGTGATCGCCACCGACACCCCGACCTCAGAGCTGCGTACTGCCCACTTCGCCTACGACCAAACCGACGCCCGCAACGACGCCAATTGTGTCTTCCCTCTCGATCGGCTGCGGGAGTTGGTGGTGGCTGGTGTCATCGGCTCACTGAGTGAGCAATCGTTTGCCTTCATGGGCGGGATCTACTCGATCCGCCGGATGGAGGCAGAGACGGGGCCGAGGTTGGTTGAACACTGCCTGGCCGAGGAACCAGACATTGTTCTACTGGTACCGGTTTGACCTGTCTGTCACCAGTCGGTCGGTCTGATCGCACGCCAGCTCGAAGCCGCAGGGCTTCCCACCATCGGGTTCTCATCGGCCCGGTCCATCACCACTAGCGCCAACCCTCCCCGCTCAGTCATAGTCGACCTCCCCTTGGGCCACACCACCGGCCTCCCTGGCGACGTCGAAGGCCAACGACGCCTCCTCACCGAGGGCATGACGGCAGCCCATGCCCTCACCGCTCCTGGGGTTGTGGACCTGCCGTATCACTATGTCGACGACGCTTGGAAGGCCTCACCGTTGAGCTGGAGCCGCAAGCGCCAGAACAGTGGCCGCTCATCCAAGCCCTCGGGGGACAGCCGCACCGGGCGCTCCGACGAGCCCCAGTACCAGAGCGAGGACGATCGGGCGGCGGCCGAAGCCGTCGACTGGGATGAGCAGTGCCTGGTCTGCGTCGGCATCGATCGCTAACGGTTGAGGCCCCAGGAGACAGGTGGCGGCGTTGTCGGGGGGTGACTAGTCGCTCTCAGAGCTGTACGGGGCGAAGTTCGGGGGTCGCTTCTCAACGAAGCTGGAGACGCCCTCTTTGAAATCGGGCCGGCGGAGGGACTCATGCATGAACCGGTTCGACTCGACCATGGCCTCGCTGAGCGGCATCATCGGGTGGTTGTAGATCTGATGCTTCATCACCGCCATGGATGTCGGTGAGACATTGGCGGCCAGATCGTCGGCGTAGGCCATGGCCTCATCGATCAGAGCATCGGGAGCGCATACCCGGTTGACGACACCAAGCTCCTTGGCCTCGTCGGACAGGAAGACCCGGCCTGACATGATCAGGTCAAGGGCCACCGACTGGCCGACCAGACGAGGCATCGTCCACGACAAGCCGTGTTCAGCGATCAATCCCCGGCGGCTGAAGGCAACTGTGAATTTGGCTCCTTCGGCCGCAAAGCGCACATCGCAGGCCAAAGCGTGAACCAACCCGAGCCCGGCGCAGGCGCCGTTGACCGCAGCAATGATCGGCTTGGGGATGCCCATGGCATAGGTGGCATCGCGCCGATCAGGCTCGCCGCCATCATCGTTGGACCCCGACTCGATCCCCTGCAAGACATCCATGTCAGCCCCGGCACAGAATCCCCGCCCGGCACCGGTGACGACAATGGCCCGCACGTTGGAGTCGGCGGCGGCCGTATCGAGAGAGTTGAAGTAGCCCTTGGCTAGGTCGTCGTTCCAGGCGTTCAGTCGCTCGGGACGGTTCAAGGTGATCAGGGCGGTGCTGCCACGCACCTCGTACAACACGGCATCGCTCATCAGATTCCCTTTCCAGTTGCGGCCGACGATGACAACCCTACGATCGGTAGCGGCTGGCGACCAATCGCCACCTCGAGAGATTGCGTCTGGTCGGGCCGCTCAATCAGTACACCTACTCAGCCGTGACAATCAGGGGGTGACGTCGATGGAGACGGTTGCGGTCACGCATACCTCATCGAAGGTGCAGATCTCGTAGATGAGGTTGTCAGACCCGACATATTTCTCGTCCGACTTGTAGTGGATGTGATCGAAGTCGATGCGCCACTCCTTGCCGTGATTCGGATCGTCGACGATGCGGAACGTGTCGAGGTCGAACGGTGAGCTTCCGGAGGTGTCATTGACGAGGGGGTAGAACTTGGCTCCCTCCCCTGCTTCAGCATCGTCGCTGTCGTCTCGAGCCACCGGTCCCTCCCCATTGGCGGTAGTTGTCGTCGTTGTCGGAGGGGCCGTCGTTGGAGCCGTCGTGGTTGGAGGAACCGTCGTCGATGGGGCAGGACTGGAGGTGATCGGAAATATCGCCCGTGTGTCAGTGGCCGGAATACCGGTGGTCGATGTCGACTGGGTCGCGGCGGAGGTACCAGCCTCTGAGGTGGCTGGAGTGGAGCCAGTAGTAGGGTCGGGACTGTCGCCAGTGTCTGCAGACGTAGCCTCCAAGGAGCTCACCGCGGCCTGTGTCGGATCTGACTGATCGAGGCCGCCGGCAACCTCATCTTCTGACCCTTGATCGGCCCTCGCCACGTAGGCCAGGCTGATCGCAACCAGGGCAGGGTCATGCACAGACCGGCCACGATCCGACGCCATCGGTAGATGTAGTCGAGCCACTCATCCCATTCTGGATCAGCATCGTCGGTAGAGAAGGCGACGGTTGGCTCGACGAGGAATGGCAGCTCGGTGTCGCCCCCACACCCTCGCCGAGCGTTGCTACTCGGCAGCATGGACATCAATGTAGACCAGGCACCGCTCGAATCCCCTGGGTGAGAATGCCGGGCCAGGGCGCCGACGAGGGCGGTCTACCGAGACCCACCCGAGCCGAGGAGAGGCTCCATCTACCCACCCTCCAATTCCGCCAGAATCTGGTCGGTGTGCTCACCGAGGCGAGGGGCAGGCGAAATCGACATGGGGCTGGCGGTGAAGCGGATCGGTGCGCCGGGATAGGTGACCGAGCGACCGATCTCGTCATGGTGGATCTCGGTCGGGAATCCCCGCTCGACGAAGTGAGGATCGGCCATCATCTCATCGGGCGACCACACAACCCCAGCCGCGATCCCTCTCTGCTGGAAGCCGAGGAATGCCTCGTGGGCAGAGACATTGGCCGCGATGAAGGCCATGGCCTCTCGGCCCGCCCCGAACACCTCGCCGACCAGGGGGTCCTCCTCGATCATGGTCAGAGTGATCAGCTCGTAGTCGAAGCCGAGCTCCAGGATCGAGGTCAGGGCGAACTCGTCCTCCAGACCAAGCTCTCTCATCCACTCCAGCAAGGCCTTGAACTCACCTCCCGATCGGGGTGGGACTCCGGTGTTGAGGTAGCGGCCATCGGCACAACGGAACTGGGTCGGCTCCGACAGGGTCGGGGTGGCATGACGGCCGGTTTGGCGTTGCACCGTCTGCTGACCAGCGAGCCAGCCATAGCTGGCGAACTCAGTGGTGACATTGGCCGCCGCGTTCACGTTGACGTCAACGAACTGGCCACCATGGTGGCGTCGGGCCAACAGGGCGGTCAGGATCGACATGACGGCGAAGTGGGAGGCCATCCGGTAGCTCTGGTTGCCCCGACCCCGTACCGGGGGCAGATCATGGTCGTCGTAGCCACACGACCACATGGGCCCACCTCGTGCGAGCAAGGTCAGGTCGGTCACATCGGTGGACCCACCGACTCCGGCCTGACCAAAGGGGGTGATGGCCACGTGGATCAGATCTGGGTGATCGACCGAGAGATCGTCGTAGCCGAGCCCGACGGCGGCAAGCCGACCCGGATGCTCACACTCGAGGAATACGTCGGCCGTTGCCACCAGGCGACGAACCAAGGCCTGACCATCGTTCGTGTCAAGGTCGGCCACGATGCTCCGCTTGCTGGTGTTCTCGGCCCACCAGGCCAGGCTGCGCTCCAGCCCAGACTCGTTGTCGGCAAAGGGGGCGTGAGTCCGCTGGGCCGCCCCACCCGGTGGCTCGACCACGACAACGTCAGCCCCGGCATCGGCCAGGAGCCGGCCGGCGAAGGCTCCGAAGGGGTGAGCCAGCTCGATCACCCTGATCCCCGTCATCGGGCCGGGCCGGTCGGGAGGTGGGGGTGTCGGATGGGACACCGGCAGGTTGGCATCATCGGGGGCAGCCATCAGATCACTCCCTCGTCGGCCAGGTCCTCGATCTCGGGCTCACTCAGGCCGAGTAGTTCGCCGAACACATAGTGATTGTGCTGACCCAGGATCGGAGCGCCATTCTCGATCTCCCAATCGGTGACAGAGAAGTGGACAGGTTCGCCGTCGACCCGTACTCCCCCCATCGCCTCATGATGGACCATGGGCCACAGCCCCCACGATGAGGTGGCAAGATCACCATCGATCCGTTCCGCCGGCCGAGTCACCGGGGACGCCGGCACTCCCTGATCTTGCAGTTGGCTGGCCACCGACCATCGGTCCTGGCCTCGGGTCCACGAGGCCAGGACCTCATCGAGAGTGTCCTGGGCCGCCATCCGGCCCGACAGCTCATCGAGGCTCGAATCAGCCAGGAGAGGTGAGCCAACCGCAGCGCGGAGCACCATCCAGTCGGCATCGTCGCGACAGGCAATGGCCACCCAGTTGTCGTCACCACGACATGGGTACACCCCATGGGGAGCCATGTCGGGTGAACTGCTGCGATTGCTGGCGGGTCGGTCATCACTTCGCAACGCCCGCCCGTTGACCGACCAGTCGAGCAAGTCAGCTCCGTGGAGGTTCCCTCCCGCCTCAGTGCAGCTGAGGTCGACCCACTGGCCCTCCCCAGTCTGCTCCCGATGCCACAATGCCATCAACAAGGCGATAGCCCCGTAGTACCCACCGGTGTGATCCATGTAGGAGTAGCCCCAGCCCGCTGGCTCCTGGCCGACGAGACCGGAGCTATGGGTCAGGCCGGAAACAGCTTGGGCGATAGGGCCCCATGACTTGAAGTCGCGGTAGGGGCCGGTCTGGCCGAAGCCGCAGTTCGAGACATAGATGATGTCCTCGCGGATGCGACACAACTCGTCAAACCCGAGGCCGAGGCGCTCCATGACCCCGGAGGCGAAGTTGTCGGCGACGGCGTCGGAGATGGAAACCAGTTCCCGGACCAGATCCCGACCTCGCTCGGTGCGGAGGTTCAGGGTCACCCCGAGCTTCTCAACATTGTGGTTGTTGAATCCTGACCCAAACTCGACACCCCGCCGTTCGTCTTTGAACGGGGGCGAGCCTCGGAGAATGTCCCAGCGCCCCTCGAGGACGGGGTCTTCGATGCGGATGATCTGAGCACCGAAGACCGAGAGCCAGCGAGTGGCTCCGGCCCCCGCAAGTTGGCCAGTGAAATCACAGATCCGGATGTGCGACAAGGCTTCGGATGTCATCCTGGCGTAGTTTCAGCGATGAGGCCGGTGGGAGCAAGTTCGGCGTCTCGATCTCCGATCGATCGTAGGGCTAGAGACGATGGATCCCCTTCTCGCTGCACCCGAGGGCTAGGTTGCGCTGGGCTGGCCTCGTAGGGGGAGGCCAGCGGCGGTGTAGACGGCATCGATGGCGGCCATGTTGGCGATGGAGTCTGCCCCCTGGGTAGGGAACGGGGCGTCGTGGACGACATGATCGACAAAGGCCCGCACCATGTGCTCATAGCTGACCCCGGCCTCGATTGGGCCCGACGTCTGACCCCCTGCAGTGACGATGGTCAGCTGGTTGCCCATCTGGGGAGCCAGAGGGTTGATGACCTCGATTCGGCCCTCGGTGCCCTCGATGGTCAGGGCGGTGGAACGACCCCGCTCCATGGAGCTGGCTACCTGGGCCGTGACCCCGCTCGGGAACAGCATCTCGGCTTCGATGGAGGCATCGATCTTGGCCGGTCCCTCGATGGCAGAAGCCGACACGACAGTCGGCTCTTCCCCCGCCAGCTGGCGGACCCAGTGCATCGGGTAGCAGCCAAGATCCATGAGCGACCCACCGGAGGTCGCATAATCCCAGCGGAGATTGGGCTTGGCCACCGGGGTCTCGAACTCGGCTTCCAGGCGGACGAGGTCGCCGATGCGACCGCTGGCCACTTCATCGAGAATCCGCCTGAAGAGGGGGTGGTAGAAGTAGTGGAAGGCCTCGCCCAGGATCCGGCCCTCCTCTTCAGCCACCCGCACCATGTCAGCCGCTTCGGTCGCGTTGGATGCGAATGGCTTCTCGCAAAGCACGTGCTTGCCTGCCCGCAGGGCAGCGATCGTCCATTCCGCGTGGAGTGACATGGGCAGGGGGTTGTAGACGATGTCGACGTCGTCGGCCGCGATGACTTCGGCGTAGGTGGCGCTCACTTCGGCTATGTCGTGATCGGCGGCAAAGGTGGCAGCTCGTTGTGGGTCGCGGGCCGCAACCCGGCTTACTTCGACCCCGCTCAGTTTGGCCACCGGGTCGATCAGGGCTCTGGGGGCGATTCGGGCTGCCCCGAGGACGCCGAATCGGAGTAGATGGCTCATCAAGATTGTCTATCGCCCCTGGCGCACCGGTGCCACCGGGTCTGCTCCATACACTGACCCCTTGCGCCAGGTTGCCAAGCACTTCGACGACCGTGTTGACCGCTGGTTCGATCGTCTCCGAGGCGAACCCGCGGCCGACTGGGTGTTCTATGTTGCCAGTGAGGCGGCCGACTATTCGGTGGCCTGGCACGTGATCAGTGGAGTGATGGCGGCGGCCAGCCCATCGCGGCGGCGCCATTCGATCCGGCTTGCGGTCGCCCTGGGTATCGAGTCGATCGTGGTCAACGGGGTGCTGAAACGGATGACCAGCCGGGAACGCCCACCCCTACCCGAGGACATGGCCTACGACGTTCGCCGACCGAAGACGGCCAGCTTCCCCAGTGGTCACGCAAGCTCGGCAACGCTGGCCGCCATCTTGTTGAGTGAAGCCATGCCCCGGGTACGTCCCGTGTGGGTCATGTTGGCCGCCATCGTTGCCGCCAGCCGCATCCATAATCGGATGCATCATGGCACCGACGTGGCTGCAGGCACGGTGTTGGGATTCGTTTTCGGGGTAGCGGCCAAGCGAATGTGGCCCCTGCCCTGAGGGTGGGACTAGCTCGCTGAGGAGTCGCTCAGCAGCGCTCGCACGTCGAGGAGGAGATCGGTTACCTCCGAGGTAGACACCAGCTGGCGATCGGTCATGAATCCCAACCCCTGGTCGATCAACGCCAGAGCCTCTTCGATGGAGGTGATATCGACCATGTCAACTACGGTCTCGACCTCAGTCATTGCTCCTCCTAGAACTTGAAAGGACCTTGTGTGTAGTACAGAACGGTGGGCGGGTCATCGCCATTCCGCTGAGTTCCCGCTATGAGGTTCATAGTAACCCACCTCCGGCCGGCTGATGTAGCAGTAGTAACCTGACCAGGGAAAATAGCTCTCCCGGAGTAGGGCAGACGGGCTACTGAGCGCAAGGAACACCACAGCCGATTTGTCAAGCATCTCGTGCGAGGTTCCACGAACCGGGGTGTGACTCCAAAGGGATGGCCGGATTTGGTCACAGCTGGTGGATCGGCCGGGGTCGTTGTAGACAACGGCAGCCACCGTCAATCCAACCGCTGCCGTGGTGGCAATGACCAAGAGGACCCGCTGGAGAACGAGTGACAGTCAGGGCTAAAACGGCGGGATGAGTGAGACTGACATCCTGGTTGATGTGACGGGCCCGATCCGGACCCTCACCCTGAACCGTCCGGCCAAACGCAATGCGCTCACCCCCGAGATGCTGCAACAAGCCAAGGAGGCGTTCGACGGTTTTCCCGGTGACGAGGAGAGGGTGGCCGTCATCCGGTCAGCGGGGCCCGTGTTCTGCGCCGGAATCGATCTGAAGCGGAGGCTCGATGGCTCCGAACGTCTCCCAGTCGATGGCGCCGACGGCCAGTCGAGCCAAGGGGGCTCCGACGAAGGGGGCGAGCCCGGTCTGAGCCCGGTCGAGCAGCTCTTCCACGCCGTCGAGCAGTGGCCCCTCCCAGTGGTGGCCATCGTCCAGGGCGATGCCATCGCTGGCGGCAACGAGCTGGCCCTCCATTGCGACATCGTCATTGCCTCGACCAAGGCCAGCTTCGGCATGTCGCTGGCCCAGATCGGCCTCGCCCCCACCTGGTTCCTGACCAAGAAGCTGTTGGAGGTGGCCGGTCCGGTCACCACCCGTGAGATCCTCATGCTCGGCGATCCCATCCCTGCCCCCCGTCTGGCCGAGCTGGGCATCATCGCTCGGGCCGTCCCCCCTCATCGGCTGGCCCCTGAGGCTGAGGCCATTGTCGAACGCCTGGCTGCAAACGCCCCCCTCAGCTTGAGGGCCATCAAGGGCGTCATCAACCGGGAGATGGCGTTCCGCGACGGGATCGCCCACGAAGACGTCGATCAGCTGGTGATGGCGGCTCGATCATCCGAAGATGCCAAGATCGGGATGGCGGCCCGCCTGGCCGGCGAGCCCGCCGCCTTCACCAGTTCCTGATCCCGGACTCGCATAGGGTGTGATCCCGGTCCAGAGCTGCCATCGTGGCGCCATGGAACGACCACCGGGCCACCTCTTCATCGGCGAGAAGATCGACGCTACCTCCGGAGATCGGACGGGTGATCCCGTCTTGTTGGACAGTGCGGACTTCACCACCCACGGGGTCATCGTCGGCATGACAGGGTCGGGCAAGACCGGACTCGGGGTGGTACTCATCGAGGAGGCCCTGATGGCCGGCATCCCAGTGCTGGCGATAGACCCCAAGGGCGACCTCGGCAACCTCTGCCTCACCTTCCCCGACCTCCAGGCCGGTGACTTCGAGCCATGGATCGATGAGGGCTCGGCCCGGGTCCAACAACAGACGGTGGCCGAGATGGCCCAGCAAACGGCCGAGCTATGGACCAAGGGCCTCACCTCCTGGGAGCTCGGTTCTGGCGACATCAGCACCCTCCAGGAGGCCGCCACCCCCGTCATCTACACCCCCGGCAGCACCGCCGGTGTTCCCCTCGACGTGATGGGCCGGCTGTCGGCACCGGCCACCGACGATGCCGCCACCCGTCAAGACGAGATCGACAGCACCGTCAGCGGCCTTCTGGCCCTGGTCGACATCGAGAGCGACCCCCTGTCAGGGCGGGAGCACATCCTGCTGGCCAACCTCATCGCCAGGGCGTGGGAGGGGGGAACCAGCCTGGACCTGGCCACCCTGCTGGGCCAGATCCTCGATCCCCCCATGCGGAAGCTGGGGGTGCTCGATCTCGACACCTTCTACCCTCCCGATGACCGCCAGTCTCTGGTACTCAAGTTGAACGGCCTGCTGGCCTCCCCCAGCTTCACCTCCTGGGCCCAGGGCGCACCCCTCGACATCGAGAAGATGCTGTGGACCGACAATGGCAAGGCGAGGGCGGCCGTGGTCTCCATCGCGCATCTGGGCGAGGCCGAGCGCCAGTTCGCCGTGACCCTGGTACTCGGCAAGCTGATCAGCTGGATGCGAACCAAGGCTGGAACCGGTGAGCTGAGAGTCCTGGTCTATATCGACGAGGTGATGGGGCTGGCCCCACCGGTAGCGAACCCTCCGACGAAGAAGCCGATCCTGACCCTCCTGAAGCAGGCCCGAGCCTTCGGGGTAGGGCTCGTTCTCAGTACTCAGAATCCGGTCGATCTCGACTACAAAGCCATCTCCAATGCCGGCACATGGCTCATCGGACGCCTCCAGACCGAACAGGACAAGGAGAGACTGATCGACGGTCTGCGCTCGGCCGACGGCGCTGTCGACACCGCGGCCATCGAAGCCACCATCTCCTCGCTCGACAAGCGCCAATTCGTTTTGCGCACCACCTCCAGCTCCGAGCTTCCCGTCCTCACAACCCGCTGGGCCATGAGCTACCTGGCCGGCCCCCTGACCGGCGACCAGATCACCGACCTCATGGGCGACGCCAGTGCGGAAATCGAAGCCAGCTCTGTGACCACGAAGCCGGCCTCCGCCCCAGCCCGGGCTGGACAGCCCCCTACGCCCCTGCTGGGCGACAATGAGTCGACGGTGCCCCCCCAACTCCCTGACAGCCTCACCGTCCTCTATGCCACCGCCTCAGCTCCCTGGCTGGGCGAGGTCGGGGCCTCACCGGAGCCGGCTCCGCTCCAGGCCTTCCTGGCCGCCAGGGTGGAGCTGTTGTTCGACGAGACCAAGGCCAAGCTCCGCCATCGCCAGGACTGGGAGGCCATTGTCGCGGTGACCGCTGATGGGATCGACACCGAGGGCGCCGTGGCCGTCGACTTCGACGACAGGGACTTCGTCAGCCAAGCCCCCACCGCTGCGGTCTATACCCTCCCCCCGATCGATCTCAGGGCCTCCACTATCCGCTCGGCCAAGGCCGATCTCAAGGCCAAGCTGTATCGCGACACCACCTACTCCCTGTTGCACAACGCTGAGCTGAAGCTGTGGTCACGCCCAGGGGAGAAGCCCGAGGCGTTCGCTGTTCGCTGTGAGACTGCGGCCGACGACGGGGCGGATGAGGATGCAGGCAAGCTCAGAGACAAGTTGGAGCGCAAGCGGGCCTCGATCGAGAAGGCGCTGGCCAAAGCCGAGGACCGGGTCAACGAGCTGGAAGTGCAGGTCCAAGGCCGCCGTCAGCAGGAACTGGTCGATGTGGGCAGCAGCATCCTCGGCGGCCTCCTCGGAGGGCGGGGACGGGCCCGCAAGCTGGCCTCGGCCGCTCGCCGGGCCGCATCCGGCCGCCGTCAGACCTCGGCAACGTCGGCCCGGCTCGACTCGGCCCGGAGCCGGGTAGGGGAGAAGATCGACGAGTTGGAAGACCTAGAGCTCGATCTGGCCGAGGCCCTGATGGAGATCGACGACGAATGGTCAGCCAAGGCCGTCGGCGTCGAAGAGGTGGAGGTCCCCCTCGAGAAGTCCGACATCTCCGTCGAGGATTTCTCGCTGGTCTGGCTACCGATCCCCTCCTGATCAGCCCCAGGCCGCCGTGCCACCGACCTCCCCTATTGGGGAGCCAGTTCCCGGATGGCTTGACGGGAGTCGACGCCGGCGAATCCCATGATCGACAGAGCTGGCGTCGTGACTCCGGCTTCCATATAGCGGCCGATGTGCTCTCGGCACTCTTCCGGTGACCCGTGGATGATGAGCTCATCAACCACATCGTCGGGGATGACCGCGAGTGCCTTCTTACGATCGCCCTCGGCCCATGCATCCCACATGGGTTGGAGCTTCTCCCCCCGCCCGATCCACTCATGGAAAGCGGCATAGACCGGCACATTCAGATATGCGGCGATGGCCCGCTTGGCTTGGGCTCGCACCGTGTCGGTGTCGGTGCTGGGGCAGACGAAGATCCTGGCCACGATCTCCTTGCCCTCACCCTGGGCATGAACGATGGGAGCCACCGTCTTGACGTCCTCGGCCGACAGCCAGTTGATGATGGCCCCATCGCCCTCGCGGCCGGCCATGCGCAGCATCCCCTCCCGCAGGGCCGCCACCAGGATGGGGGGCTTGATGGTGGGGACGATCCCGCAGCGGAAGCCGTTGACCTCGAAGGTGTCGTAGGTCTCCTGGATGCGTTCCCCGTCGAGGGCAGCCTTGAGGAAGCGGACGGTGTCTCGGGTCCGCTTGTATGGCTCCTCGAACGGGATCCCGTTCCAGCGCTCCACGATCACATTCGATGACGAGCCGATGCCGGCGACGAAGCGGCCGGGGGCGGCGTCGGCCAGGGCGGCCACACTCTGGGCCAGCAAGGCCGGACCTCTGGTGTAGGCAGGGAGGATGGCGACCCCCAGGCGCAACTCGGGGGCCCAGGCGGCGGCCAGAGCCAGGGGGGTGAAGCCGTCGGAGCCATCGGCCTCCGACGACCAGGCATCGGTGTAGCCCAGGTCGACCAGCTCCCGGAACCACTCCTCGTGATCCGAGAGAGAGACACGACCGAAGGGCACAGTCATTCCGTAGCGACTCATGGCGTCAACGTAGCTGAGATTCGCGTCCCGTCGACAGCCTCGGCAGGATGTAGCCGAGGCGCAGCAGACCCGACCCGACGATGAGAAACAGCCCTACCCGCCACAGGGTGTCGACGGCGCTCAGATCGATCGTCAACAATTTGACCAGGGTCACCCCCAGGGTTATCAGACCAAGCACTCGGCTCACCGAGAACCCGTACCAGAGACCATGGACGAGGGCCGCGGCCGCCGCCATCGCCCAAAGGATCGAGATCGCAGCCTGTCCCTGGTCGAGGTGGACCAGGACCGAAGGCAACCAGCCAAGAACGGCCAGCCAAGCCAGCACCGTCAAGACGGTCGCGATCGAGTCGCTTCGCCTCCACCAGCCGTAGGCTGCCGCTGCTACCAGGAGGACGACGACGAAGAGGTTGGCCAGGTCCTGGCCGGCGTCGAGTTGCTCGAACCAGCCGCTGAGGGTCGAGATCCCAGCCCAAGCGAGGGCGATGGCAGCCAGGATGGCACCGAAGACCCCTAGGAGGGCGTCTCGAAGCATCCAGGCCAAGATGGCGGTGGCGACGGCTTGGGTCGCCAGGGCGACCAGGAGGGCAGGGCTCGTGGTCAGGTTGGCCAAGGCAACCGAGGCCAGGATGCCGGCCGCCAGCAGATGGGCCGCCACCAGGGGCTTCGGCAGTCGCCATGCCGCGGCCGCGATCAGCATCGAGCCGGCGGCCATGGCCAGACCGACCAATGAGTATGGGTTCGAGCCCTCGAATTGGA
The DNA here is from genome assembly GCA_024227975.1 of Actinomycetes bacterium. The sequence continues at coordinate 10,363 of JAAETV010000678.1, read as the reverse complement.
CGATGGCTCCGACCATGATCCAACTCCAGACGGGGACCATGAAGGCTGACCGGTAGTCGATGCTGCGTTTCCACCCCGCGAGCTCGAGTCCCATGGTCGGGGCGAAGGCAGGGCCGACCCAAGCAGCGGCGGCCACGATGGCGGTCACGACGAGCCCTATGAGCTGCTCGCCGCTGCTGAGCGCCGTCACCTCATCCGATCCGGCCAGGCCCAGGAGGGCGACGCCGGCCAGCAAGACCGTGGCCAATCGGGCCAGAACCCAACTTCGGTGCCAGCCGAGCCAGGTGATGGCCAGCACCAGGCCGGCCAGCCACCCTCCGACGGTGAGTATCGGCTCCTCGACATCGTCGAAGATCCAGAAGGGCAAGAAGACGGCGACGATTCCAGCCACAGCCGCCACCGCTTCCATGGAGAGCTTCATGGCCACCCGACCAAGGGCAATGGTTACGACACCCACCCCAATCAGGGCCGGGTACTCCGTGACCAGGTCGAGGGCAGCGTTCGAGGCGGCAGCGCAGACGGGGAGCACCGCGGCGCCGCCGACGGTCAGGGCAATGGACCAGGATCGGTTCGTTTCCTTGAGCCAGAACCCACCGGCCACCAGGGCCAGACCGATCAGGGTTGCGCCTGCCAGTTGGAGCTCGGGTCCGATCCAGCCTCGATTGATGGCGGTGGCGACGAAGAACACCGCGGCCAACACCACCAGGATGACCCCAGCCCACTTGAGCAGATCTTCGGCTGTGACCGATGGCATCGGCCGCCTGATGGGTGGGGGTGACCCAACCTGTTGGGGTCCGGGCGGAGGGGGCTGGAGGCGGGGAATCTGGGCTCCAGGAGGAGGCGGCATGGGGATGCGAGTGCCGTCAAGGGGGGTGGCGAGGGGAACCGAGGCCCGCTCCAGCTCTGCCACCCGGCCTTCCAGCTCAACCAGGCGGGCGGTCAGGGCGACAACATCATCTTCGGCTCCCATGGCCTGATTCTCCCCCATTTTCGCCCCCCTGAGCAGGGAGGAAGGCCCTAAATAGGCCCGGGGCTACCCCAGGGCCCGCTCACTGTCACACCCCTTCGTCAATATGGTCCCCATGGCACACGCCCAACTGCACCTCATCGAAATCGAAGAAGAGCAATGGAAGCTCGACGAGCGGACCATCCTGGTGGGCCGCAAAGGATTGGCCACCGCCCGGGCCGCTCTGGCCCGCTCAGCTCGCCCCTTCGTCACCACGGGTGACGAGCACCAGATAGCCGCCTGAAGTATCGGTTCTGGCCGCCAGCTCTTGCTTGGTGGTCGCCCGAAACCTTCTCGGCCGCTCCGACCGGTCGAGAAGGCGACCTGGATATCGTCGGAACTAGTGGCGGCCCTATTGGGTTGGGCCAACCTCTCGGAGGCACCGGAGCCTTCCTGGCGACCAAGGCGGTGTACGAGCTCGAACGGGCCGACGAGACCACCGCCCTCATCACGGTGTGTAGTGGCGATGGCCTGGGAGCAGGAACCCATATCGAGCGCAAGTAGGGCAGCTCGTAGCCGGCTGGTGGCAATGATCACCTTGGCCGCGATCGGGGTTGCTGCTTCAGGCTGCAACTCGTCTGGTGCGGATTCGAAGGGAGCGGGCCCAACTCATGACCGAGCCGTAGTCGAGAAGGTGATCGATGGCGACACCGTCGATCTCAGGATTGGGTCGGTCATCGAGCGGGTCAGGCTGCTGGGAATCGACACCCCGGAATCGGTGGCGGCCAGCGTGCCTGACCAGTGCTTCGGAACCGAAGCGTCAGCGGCGCTGGCCCAGCTCCTCCCCATCGGGACCAGTGTCGATATCAGCCGTGATGTCGAAGCCCGCGACCGCTATGGCCGACTCCTGTTGTACCTCAGCCGCAGCGACGATGGGCTCTTCGTCAATGAGTGGCTAGTGGCCAACGGGTTCGCCGAGGCCGTTTCCTACGAACCGAACACGACCCATCGCCCCCTCCTCAACCAGGCTCAACGGCAGGCAACAACCGATGAGGTCGGCCTATGGGGCAGCTGCGATGGCCCCAACCAGCCCCTCGACCCGAACTGAGCAAGGGCGACGCTAGCGTCGAGGCGATGGGTTCATTGCTGGAACGTCTGGGCCGGCCGGCCGACGCCCGCTTGGTGGTGATGGTGTGCGACGGCCTCGGATCGTCGAATGCGGCCAACAACGCCATTCATGAGGCTCTGCGGACCGGGATAGCCACCACAGCCAGCCTCCAGGTGCCCTGTCCATGGGCCCGAGGGGCAGCGGCCAACCATCGGGGTGATGATGTCGGCGTCAGCCTCACCGTCAACGCCCAATTCGAGGTGTACCGGTGGGGCCCGATCACCTACGCTCCGTCACTGCTGGGTGGCGATGGCGGGTTCCCCCAGACCCCGGCCGACGTTTGGGAGCACGCTGATGTCGACGAAGTCAGGCGTGAGTGCCGAGCCCAGCTGGAACGAGCGGTGCTCTGGGGGTTCGATCCCAGCCACCTGAGCGCCCATCTCAATACCCTTTGCGCCCGGCCTGAGTTCTTCGACGTCATCCTCGAACTGGCAGTCGAATACCGCCTTCCTCTCAGCCTTCCCGATCCGTCGGTTGACCTGGGCTTCCCCGCCCGCGAGCTGGCGGCAGCCGAAGGGATTCTCGTCCCCGACCGGGTGGTGGTCACCTCATTGGAAGAAGAGTCCCGCCCTATCGTCGATGCCGCCATCCAATCCCTGGTGCCGGGGGTCACCGAGGTTCACATCCATCCGGCCGTCGACTCGCCTGAGCTACGGGCCCTCAATCCCAACTGGGCCTCTCAGGTCAGCGATGCTCACCTTGCCATCGCCGACTGGACATTCCGTTCGGCTCTCGCCCGATCAGGGGCCGAGCTGATCGGGTTCCGTCAGATCAGACGAGCCCAGCGAAACGGTGGCGGAAGCTAGCGTCTTCGAACAACTCGATGGCAGCCAATAGGGGGCCAGTGGCCCCTTCGGGCTTCACATCCCCTCGCATGAAGGCCTGAGCCAGCGACTCGGTGCCCCCGACGATGGCGGCCAGTTGCTTGGCTGTCACCGGGATCGTGACGCCTACCGGCTCGCCCGACTCACCGTCGGTGGCTCCATCAGGCTCGGTCACCCGACCGTCGACGATCCGGAACTCGGCCCGCTTGGTCTTGCCGATGGCGATAGCGACTTGGCCACCGTCTCCCGAGCCGGCTCCGCTCCGGTCAGCGCTGGCCTCGATCAGAGCTGCCACCCACCCTTCACTCAGGACCTCAGCCATCACCATCACTCCATGCCTCGTCGGTGCTGACCAGCACCGGGGAGGCCTCCGGCACTCCTTCGAAGAGATCCAACTCCGGCAAGGCGCCGGTCGACACCCGGGAGTGAGCCAAAATGTAGTCCTCCCAAGGGTAGGCCTCGGCAGCAGCATCATCGGGCAGACCGAACCAGAACTTCTCGTTGGGATCGACCTGGGTGGCGTGGGCCAACAATGCCTCGCGGCGGACTGAGTAGTAGGGGCCGATGTCGATCTTGGAAGTGATCCGATCGTCATTTGAGGGCCGTTTGAACCAGCGATCGTCGTAGGGCGACTCGAGGCCGAGGGAGGTGAACTTCTCGTGGTGGGCCAGCAATCGGGCCCGGCTCCACACGGAGTAGTAGAGCTTCAGCGGCTCCCACCCCTCACCCTGATCGGGGTACCAGCCAGGATCACCGGCTCGCTCCCAGGCCAGAAGGCTCACATCGTGGACCCGGAGATGATCGGGGTGGCGATAGCCCTGCTGATCATCAGAGTAGGTGATGATGACGTGAGGACGGAGGCGACGGATGATGCCAACAAGGCGACCCGTTGCCTCATCGAGGTCTGCTTGGGCGAACGAACCGGGATGGACGTTGGCGTCGCTGTCTGGCATCCCGGAGTCGCGGTACCCGAGCCACACCAGCTCGTGGTAGCCAATGGCCTTCACCGAACGATTGAGCTCCTCAGCACGGATCCGAGGAAGGTTGTTCCTCACCTCGGGCCTGTCGAGGGCCTTGTTGAGAATGTCACCCTCTTCGCCACCGGTAGCGCACACTAAATACGCTGCGTGACCTTCGTCAACGTATCGCGCCACCGTTGGGGCCCCTTTCGACGCTTCGTCGTCAGGATGGGCGTGGACGCAGAGCAAGCGGGCCATCAATATTACGGTAACCGCTCTGATCCATCCCGAACGACCCGCGGGAACCAATCGGATCAGACAAGCGTTGTCACCAGCAGAGTAGAACTAGTAGAGGGTCCCCGAGCGCAAAGAGGTTCATTGATGGACAATCCAACGGTATGGGCGGTCATCTGGCTCGCCTTGACAGCCGGTTTCGGCGTCGGTGAGCTACTCATGGCCGGAACGTTCTTCCTACTCCCGTTCGCCCTTGGAGCGCTGGTGGCTGCCATCGTCAGCCTTCTCGGTGCTCCCTTGATCGTGAGCTTTCCCGTATTCCTCGTCTCCTCACTAGGTGCCTTTTTCGGGATGCGTCCACTAGCCAAGCGGCTGGAAGCCAGCACCCCTGAGGTTGCCGGCATCGGCGCCAACCGCCTCCTCGGAGTGGCCGGAACCGTGATCGAAGCGATCACAGCGATGGATGGCCAGGGAGGGATGGTCAAGATCGGCACCGAAGAGTGGAAAGCTGACAGCGCGGCCGAGTTCGGCCTACCGGTCGGCATGACAATCCGGGTATTAGAAGTACGTGGCACTCGACTCGTGGTCGAACCGACCGAGCTGAGTGATCTACAGGAATTATCATGAGTGAGAGCTCCCTCAACTCGCGGCCAAGAGAGCGCACTACCAACCGAAAGGTAAGCCAATGACCGAGATGTTCTTGGTACTCCTGCTCATCATCTTCGTGGTGTTGCTGGTGTACGTATCGATGGGCGTGAAGATCGTCCGCCCTTACCAGAAGGGCGTGGTCGAGCAACTCGGCCGCTACAAGGGAACGGCCCAGCCCGGTCTGCGGCTGATCTTCCCTGTCGTCCAACGCATCCGAACCGTCGACATGCGGGAACAGGTGATCGACGTGCCTCCCCAGGAGGTGATCACCGAAGACAATGTCGCCGTTTCGGTCGACGCCGTCATCTACTTCGAACCAACCGATCCTCAGCGACTCCTCTACAACATCTCGAACTTCGTACTGGCTGTCACCAAGCTGGCCCAGACCAACCTCCGTAATGTGATCGGCGAAATGACCCTCGACGAGGCGTTCACCTCCCGTGAACGGGTCAACGCCGCCCTCCGTCAGATCCTCGACGACGCCACCGACAAGTGGGGGGTACGAGTGGTCCGGGTCGAGATCCAGCGCATCGACCCACCCCAAGACGTCATGCATGCCATGCACGAGCAGATGAAGGCAGAACGTAATCGGCGAGCCGTCGTCACCGAAGCCGAGGGGGCCAGAGAATCGGCCGTCACCAGGGCCGAAGGCGAGAAGGCGTCCGCCATCCTCACCGCCGAGGGTGTGAAGCAGCGTGAGATCCTCACCGCCGAAGGTTCGGCCCAGGCCGTAAAGACCAGGGCCGACGCCGAACAGTACCGCCAGGAAGTGGTGGCCCACGGCGAGGCGGACGCCATCCGCAGCGTGTACACCGCCATCAACCAATCAGGCACCGATGACCGGGTCATCGCCATCAAGTATTTGGAGACCCTGCAGGGGATAGCCGACGGTCGAGCCACGAAGATCTTCGTTCCCGCCGACATGAGCGCGGCCCTTGGCTCCATCGGTGGTATCGCCGAGTTGCTTCGGGGTGATGGAGACAATGGTGGTAGCGGAGGCGGAGACAACGCCAGCGAAGCCAAGCAGCTACCCCGGCGGCCGGCTCCTGTTCCGGCCACCAGCGGGTCGGCACGACGATCAGCGACCATTGCACCCGAGCAAACATCCAACCCACCCCTGCCGCCCCAGCCCAGCGCTCCCCCACCTCCGGCCAGTCCCCCGGGTCCAAGGCCGTCCTAGCTGACCTAGCCAGCCGAGCCCGACAAGGGCTCCAACTCCCATTCATCGTCATCACCCTCGACGAGCCGCCAGCCGAACAATTCGGCAAGGGCGGCTCGTCCTTCTTCTGGCCCGTCGGCCAGTACCTGATCGCCTGCTCTCAGCTCGACGTGCTTGCGAGGCCGGTAGAGATAGCGCCCGTTGCGCTCGATGGCCAACACGTTGAATCCAGGTTCGATAGGGAGGTCGAGATCGCCGAGGGGCCGACCGGCGGCAGCGGCCGATTCAGCCACCGGCATCCTGAGCACGACATCGTCAGTGTCGCCAAGGGCAACATGAAGTACCGGGTGGAGGTCGCTCGACTTCTCGATCAGCCACACCATCTGTTGGGCCTGGTCACCCAGGTCCTCTGCCGCCGCTGCGAGGTGGAGCAGCCCCCGAAGCCGTGACGGGTCGATGTCGTCGCCAGCGGCCCGAAGGACCCACAGCTCGAGCCGTATCTTCATCTCATCAAGACGGTCCTCGAGATGGCGGACCTCGGCTGCCAGGCTCCGATCCCGGTAGACCAGCGATGAATAAGCCAACCCGACGGCAACCTCCGACAGGTTCTTCATCTCGACGATGGTGTCAACGGCCCGGTCGAGGTCGGTCAGCACCCCGTCATCTTCTGGCGGTGGTGGATTCCAGTGGGGCGCACCCGCCAGCTCGCGTAGACGGATGATCCCATCGGGTGAACCCCGCAAGAACAGCACATCGCCAGGATTGAGTATCTCGATACCGCCGGGGTCGATGATCCAGCTTCGGCCCCTTCGAACCGCCATCACCCGCATACCAGTCAAGACGGGAAGCTCGAACGCAGCCAGTGGGCGGTTGGCGAAGTGGGACCCGGCCGCAACCTCGACTCGATGCGACACCTCTTCGGCCGCCGACATGTCCAGGACCAGCTGGCGGGGGATTCCAAGGCGGCGGGACACGATGCGGGAGATGTCGACGGCGTCGTTGCCGATGCTCTCGACCGCGCTGATCACCTGGAGCACGGCTGACATGGCTTCGCCTTCGCGTGGGTTGCGCACGGCGATGATGCACAGAGCCCTCATCTGGTGGACCAGCTCGCTGATCTGGGTCTCGAGCTCGACCACCTCGTCGGCCATATCTGGGTCATCGAAGAACAGCGATGCGTAGGCCAGATCGACCATCAGCTCACTGGTGTCCTTGGCCTCAGCCAACATCTCACGGAGATTCCTCGGCTCCACGCCTCGCATCATGCCACTCCCCAGACCAAGAGTGCTCCAACCAGCGTGATTGCCCCCACTACGTCGAGGCTGGCACTCACCAGCGGGATGCCGTGATTGTCAGGATCGAGCCCGAAACGAACGACCAGGAGGGTGCCGTAATAGGCAATGGCGGCCACGAAGGTGGTGGCAACCAACCCTCCGGTCACGGCAACCACAATGAGGGTCAGCAGGCCAGGGGAGGTTCGACCGGCGGCTACCCCGATGGTGCCGGCCAAGAAGGCCAACAAGACAAAGATGGGCAGGGCCAGGGAGAATGTGATGCGGATGTCATCGCGGGCATCCCCCCGGGGGATGGGAGCGGGGTCGACCAAACCGAGGTGAACCTTGGTCGATAGCCGACTCGACAAGATCCCGCCCAAGGCACCCGCGGTCGAGAGATAGCCGGGAAGCAGTACCAGCAGGACCGAGAATGCAACCAGACGACCGATCGACCGCTCCAGCACCACCCCGGCCACCAGGCTCAACGTTCCAGCGAACACGAGGATGGGCAATGACTCGATAACGATCCGTCTGGCTATGTCAAGCCTCGAGCGGACCAGAACGACCACCAGGATCACGGCGACAGTGGCGAACCCGAGGGCCAATCCCAGGGTCAAGGTCCCCCGCCGGATGAGGAGGGTGGCCAGGACCAGGGCAGGCAGGGTCACGAAGTCACCTGAGGCCGACACCAGGGGTGCTGTCACATTGTCGAGGTCCCAACCGAAGTGGACCGAAGCAACGGCCAGACCAATGGTGATGGCCAGCACAGCCAACGAGGCAATGGTCCCCCCGAATACTGAGACCACGATGAAATCAGCCAGTCCAATGACGGCAACCGACCCCGATCGCAGCCAATTGGCAACCACGTCAGCCACCACAGCCAGGCCAACGGCGGCGGCCAATGACCCGGCCATGGCTCCGATGACGTTCTGCCCGAGCAATGAATCGTGACGCCAGCTCCAAGCGAAGGTCCCGGTGCGGATGGCGGTAGAGAGCCGGCTCCCGAGCGGGCCAAACACATTGCCCCTCAATCCGATGGCCGCGGGGATGAACAGGAGCAGGCCAGGGAAGTCTTCGAGGGTGTTGGTGATGGCGGCGAAGGTGAAGCCAGTGATCAGGCTGGTGGTGGCCGAGAAGGCCAGCGCCCCCAAGCTCTGGCTGGCGTCACCGACAGCCGGACCCAGCAGGCCGCCCAGGGGGCGCCACGCCCGGCTGACTGAGCTCAACCGACGGCGAGCCATGATCCAACCGATCCAACCGGGACTAGCACCCGCCAACCCTACGAGTGGGCGAGGGCGCCACCAACGGGGGTGACTGATGGCGCTACGCTGGCCGATCGTGCGTACCTGGCTGCTCGTCCTGATCGTGTTGTTGGCCAGCTGCGCCAACGATGGCCGCACGCTGGCCCCACCCCAGCCGGACCAGACCACTACCACGCGCCCCCCTCCTCCTACCTCGGCACCGAACAACGAGGTCAGCGAGTCCGGCCTGACTCTTTCCAGCCCCGACTTCGAACCGGGAAGTCAAGCCCCGCTCGACACGACCTGCGCCGGTCTCAACGTCTTCCCCAATCTGGAGTGGTCCGAGGTCGACCCGGCGGCAGCCGAGCTCGCAGTTGCCTTGATCGACCAGACCGACCCCGAGGAAGCCCTCCTGTTGTGGCTCATGGCCGGGATCAGCCCCCAGGAGGCAGGACTGACGGCGGGCCAGGCCCCAGCCGGCGGGTTCGAGACACTCAACGACTATGGCAGCCAGGGCTATGGCAGCCCCTGCTTGGAGAGCACGGGTGAGGGGGAACGCGATCTCCAATTCCGCCTCTATGTGCTCAATGAGCCATCGGGGGTTGGAGCCGGTGCTGCTGGTAACGAGGCCTGGAACACGGTTGCGACCCGCTCCATCGACACTGCATCGGTCCTGATGCGGATCACGGCTAGCAACGCCTGAGACCCGCTGGCCCTTTGTGGCCGGTCTACTCCGGGGAACTAGGTTGGACCGATGGGTCAACGGGAGCAATGGGGTACGTGGTGAGTGAAGGCTTCGATCCTCTGAGCGTGCCCATCAGCCCGGCGGCGACCGTGATGTTGCTCGACAACCGCCCCGAGCTGCAAGTCTTGATGTTGCGTCGCACATCCAAGGTCGTCTTCGCTCCCGACAACTGGGTCTTCCCTGGCGGCCGGGTCGATCCCGACGATCATGTCGATGACTTCGATCGTCTGTGCCATGGTTTGTCCGACCGGGAGGCGTCCCGCATCATCGATGTCGAGCGAGGGGGCCTTGCCTGGTGGCTTGCCGCCTGTCGAGAGACCCTGGAAGAGGCCGGACTGCTCCTGGCCGCCGAGCCGGCCCCGGGGGTCGATGTCCATCAGTTGCGCGACCGGGTCAGGGCCGACGAGGACCGCTTCGTCGACCTCCTCCTCGAAAACGACCTCGTGCTCGATGTGAGTGCCATCGAAGAGGTGGCTCGCTTCATCACTCCTGTGGGCTCACCTCGACGGTTCGACGCCTGCTTCTTCGTTGCCAAAGCACCCCACGGCCAGGAGCCCGACCATGATGATGGTGAAATCGTGCACTGGGAATGGCTCCAACCCCAGACCGCCATCGATCGGTGGCAGGCCGGGGCAATGATGATGATGACACCAACCGTTCGCATGCTGGCTTGCCTTTCCCGCTACGACTCGGTCGACGAGGTCATGCGGGTAGCCAAGAAGCGGCTCCCCTACCAGCGGGTGCGGGTGGCCAATCCCGACGGTGACTACCAGGTCCTGCTTCCCGGTGAGGAAGGCTATGAAACCGCCGACCTGGAGATCGAGACAGGCTGGATCCGCCTCTGGGAGGGCTGAGCTCCACCCTTGGCCTCAGCGAAAGTCCCGGCTAGCGGGAACGGTACCGACCGGGAATGGTTCCATCTTCTCGGCCACGATGTTGACCACGGTCTCTTGGCGCTCGACCCGACCCCGGATCAGCAGGGCGGGAGCACTATGAGCCGCCCGCCGATACCGAGCCCAACATCCCACCGATACCACGACATTGATGAGCCCCGTCTCGTCTTCGAGACCGAGGAAGGTGGTACCAGAAGCTGTTGCCGGCCGCTGACGATGGGTCACCACCCCACCCACCAGCACCTTCGACCCATGGTCGAGAGCAGCCAGGT
>JAAETV010000677.1 GCA_024227975.1 Actinomycetes bacterium | reverse complement strand
GATGGGATGCGGAACGGCCTACGTATCGGCCTGGATGGCCCGCCGGGGAGCCACGGTGACCGGCATCGACAATTCTGCTGCCCAGCTCGCGACCGCCCGGCGTCTGATGGCCAAGTACGGAATCGCGCTCACCCTCATCCACGGCAACGCAGAAACCGTCCCAGTCCCCGATGGGTCGTTCGACTTCGCCATCAATGAGTACGGGGCGGCGATCTGGTGTGATCCCGAAGCCTGGCTGCGGGAAGCCCACCGAGTCTTGCGCCCTGGGGGACGACTGGTGTTCCTGGCCAACCATCCGCTGGTGATGGCGTGTGCCCCTGGAAACGGGGCCGCCATCGTCGACCGTCTCGTCCGCCCCTACTTCGGGATGCACACCCTCGATTGGAGGGAGGTCGAAGTCGACCCCGGGGGTGTCAACTTCTGCCTGCCGGTGTCCGAGTGGGTGGTCTTGTTCCGCCGGACCGGGTTCACCATCGACGATCTACGCGAACCCCGGGCTCCCGAATCGGCCCACGGTGTCGAGTTCTCCATCGATGCCGAATGGGCCAAGCGCTGGCCCAGTGAGCTGGTGTGGAAGGTCCACAAGCACTGAACCGAGCCCATGCCTGGCCGACCAATCGCTCGCCCTAGGTCGTTCAAGCGCCCGTGGAGCTGGCTTGCGACCACCGCCACCAGACCTCGCGATGCCGCCCACCGTGCGATGTTCGAGCGCATCTCGTTGGCTGGCGATCAGTCGCCGGATCGG
>JAAETV010000676.1 GCA_024227975.1 Actinomycetes bacterium | reverse complement strand
GCCCTCCCCTACCCGACCGGTGATCAGGGCGGCCATGGCGAAGGCGAAGGGCACGGTGAAGCCGACGTAGCCCAGATAGAGCATCGGGGGGTGGAAGGCGACCAGGATGTGGTTCTGAAGCAGGGGGTTCGGTCCCGGTCCGTTGAACCCGGGAGGCGGATCCACGGTCAAGAACGGGTTGGCCGGCCCGACCATCAGGGCGAAGAAGAAGGCGGTCACGACCAGCATGACAACGATGGCCCAGCTGAAGAGGGGGTCGGTTCGGCGTTGGCGGAACTTCACCAAGAGGGCGGCCAGGTAGCCCCCCAACACAAGCACCCACAACAGGATCGAACCCTCGAGCGACGACCACAGGGCGGCGAAGTTGAACAGAGCCGGGGTGTCGTCGCTCCCCACCTTGGTCACGTATTCCAGGCTGTAGTCCCGCGTGAACAGGGCGACCTCCATCACCAAAAAGGCACCGACCGATGCCCCTACCACCAGCCACACCCACTGGAGGACCATCGGGAGCAAGCGATGACGGCCGGTGAGTAGGGCGTAGGCACCACCAGCCGCTCCGAAGACCGAGGCCGAAAGACCGAGCACCACGAACCCGAAGCCAAAGAGGGCGTTCACGTCGCCTACTCGACGGCTTCGATGTCGAGCTCGTAGTCGAGCCGCTCGGGATTGTCCTCGATGTACTCCTCGGAGTGCTTCACCAGGATCTGATGACTGAGGAAGACCTCACCGTCCCAGTGGCCCTCGACAATGACCTTTTCCCCGTTGGCGAACAGGCTGGAAGGCTCGTCACCGACGTGGCGCACCTCAGCCATCTTGTCGTTGAAGGCAATCGAGAACAGCAGGGCCCCGACGTCGTCGACGCCACTCTCAGAGATCACCGTTCCCTGCATACGGAAGTTCTGGTCACCCAGATCGTCGCGAAGCTCAACCGCTTCGTCGACGTTGTAGAAGAACACCCGAGCGCTGGTGACAGCCTGGTAGAGGACGAAGGCCAGCACGAGGGCCAGTCCGCCCATGATGACGTAGTTGCGGATGCGGGCCGAGCGCCGGGGCCGGAAGTCCCTACCCGGGGGCTGGTGGGGGGTGAGGTCGAGTTCAGTCAAGATGTCGTCTCGAATCAGGTGGCACCGGCTTCCCTCTCGGTCCCGGCTCGGGCCGGGCCAAGCTCGTCGACCTGACCGGCCAACCAGACCAGCCGGAAGCGGGGGGCCAGGAGCCATGGGGCGGCGAGCAAGACGCCCGGCCGGAATACGGCCAGTGATCCGATGGGGAGCGGGGGGCCTGCGAGGTGATCGTGTCCACAGCGTGGGTGTTCGATGCACCTTCGAGCGACGAGGCCGAATCTGACTGGGTCACGTCTCCTCCAGCAATGGACCGGAGGGGATTATTCCACCTCCCGGGTATGAAGAGCAAGGCCGCCAGGATCGTGGCCAACGACCAGCCACCAGCGTACCTCGCACGGTCGGTACACACGATGAAGTCCCAGCGCTGCTCGTTCATCGAAGATGGCGTCCGCCAAGTGGCTTCGAGGATACGATTCAGATCCTCATCCAGGATCGGATCCTCTGTGTAGTTGCGGACGTTGCGGCGCGAAGTGATCGCATC
>JAAETV010000675.1 GCA_024227975.1 Actinomycetes bacterium | reverse complement strand
GTGAGAATCGGTGAAACCGTGATCTCGGAGCTCCCTGACCGAGCGCTCACCCTTCTTCGTCGCGAACGACTTGGATTCATCTTCCAGGCTTTCAATCTGGTCCCCACGCTGACGGCGGAGGAGAACATCCTGCTCCCACTTCTCCTCGGAGGGGAGAAGCCGGACAAGGAGTGGGAGCAGCGGGTCATCAGCAGCCTTGGTCTCGGTGATCGGCTGCACCACCACCCCGATGAGCTTTCCGGTGGCCAGCAACAGCGTGTTGCGGTCGCTCGGGCGCTTGTAACCAGGCCGGAGATCATCTTCGCCGACGAGCCGACGGGCAACCTCGATTCCAGTGCCGGTGGGGAGGTCTTGGGCTTTCTGCGGCGAGCGGTCGACGATTTCGGTCAGACCGTTGTCATGGTGACCCACGACCCTGGAGCGGCCTCGTATGCCGACACGGTGATCTTCCTTCGAGACGGCAAGCTCATTGACTCGCTCCAGAACCCGACCACGGAGATGGTCTTCGACCGGATCCGTGCATTGGAGGCATAGTCCGATGCGAGCGATGATTCTTCTCAGCGTACGCAATATGCGGAAGAACAAGATCAGGTTCGGGTTGACGACCTTCGCGGTCCTGCTCGGCGTGAGTTTCGTTGTCGCCTCTTTCGTGCTCTCCGACGGGCTCAGATCGTCGCTGAACTCGATGGTCGACACCGGGTTTGAAACCACAGACGCGCAGGTTCGGGCCGAGAGCGACTTCGACGAGATCGCTTTCACCGATCGCCAGATCGACGAGAACCTGGCCGACATTGTGGTCGGTATCGACGGGGTGCAGGCCGTCAGTCCCAACACCGATTCGATGAGCGTGACGCCACTCGACGGTGAGGGGAATCCGCTCGGATCGACGATGTCTCCGGTCGTGGCCGTGAGCTGGGATGGCTCTGAAATCGGGGCATTGCGACTCCTCGAGGGGAGAGTGCCGGGACCCGGTGAGTTCGCATTGGATCGGGCAACGGCCGAGCGAGAGAACATGGTCATCGGTGAGACCTACAACGTGATCGGAAGTGATGGACCCGAACCGTTCGAGCTTGTTGGTCTCAACCAGTTCGGCGACGAAAGCACCCTCAGCGACTTCGGGCTCGCATCATTCCAACTCGATGAGCTACAGCGTCTCGACGGGAGCGAGGGGCTGGTTCGCTACATCGATGTCGCGGCGGAACCGGGGGTCGATCCCGAACAACTGGCCTTGCGGATCGAGGGCGCCCTCCCAGCAGGTGTTGAAGTAGTTGCTCACGATGCGCTGGTGACAGAGCTCCAGGATGAACTGGGCGACATCATCGGCATCTTCGGCAACGTGCTTCTCGCCTTCGCTCTGGTCGCCGTCTTCGTGAGCACCTTCATCATCGGCAATACGTTCAACATCCTCCTGGGCCAGAGGGTCCGACAGCTGTCACTGCTGCGGGCTCTGGGGGCAAGCTCCCGACAGGTTCGGTTCGGCGCCGTGTTCGAGGCGCTCATGGTCGGCGCGGCCGCTTCGATCCTGGGGCTGGGCGGCGGCGTCGCGTTGGCGCTCGGACTGCGGCAGATCATGGACCTCATGGGATTGAGCCTGCCGACGATCGACATCATCATCAATGCGCGAACGATCATTCTTGCCCTCGTGGTCGGTATCGGGGTGACACTCGTCGCCTCCCTATCTCCGGCTCGTCGAGCGGCCGGTATCTCGCCGATGGCCGGGATGCGATCTGGTTTCAAGTTCGGCTCTGGGGAAGGTACGCGCCGCACGATCATCGCCATCGTTCTCGCCGTGATCGGCGCGGCGGGAATTGCCTACGGACTGTTCGGAGGAAGCGACAACACAGCCTTGCTGCTCAGCATCCTGGGCCTTGGCGCGGTGTGCACCTTCGTCTCCGTGTCGATGTTTTCTCCCCTCTTCTCCAGCCCCTCCGCTTCGTTCCTCGGGATTCCGTTGGAGTATCTGCCTCGCAACAAGATCACCGGGCACATGGCACGGCAGAACGCAGCGAAGAACAACAAGCGAACGGCTTCCACGGCTGCCGGCCTGATGATCGGTCTTGCCCTCGTATCCATGGCGAGCGTGGTGGCCACTTCGCTCAAGTCCTCGTTTCGGGCCGATATGGAATCAACGGTCATCTCCGACTATCTCGTGACCGCATCGAATCAGGGCACCTTCAGCAACCGGGTTGGAGACCGGATCGCCGCCCTCCCCGAGTTCGATGACGTCTCCCCTGTGCGGTTCGGCAACGCAAGAATCGATGATTCGGAGCGGGCCGTGACGGCCGCAGACCTCGCATTGCTCGACGACCTCATGGATGTCGGCCTGGTCAGTGGCGATCCGTCGGCTTCGGCCGACGCCGAGCACATCCTGGTCCACTCGGATGTGGCGACCGACCTGGGGGTCGACGTTGGAGACCCCCTCCCGGTGGACTTCGCCAGGACCGGCACGGTCGTCATGACCGTCGGAGGGATATACGACAACCCCTTCCTGATCGGCGACTACCTCATCGACCTCTCGGCCTGGGAGGCCAACTTCACTGACCAGAACGATGCAACGCTCTCCATCAAGCTG
>JAAETV010000674.1 GCA_024227975.1 Actinomycetes bacterium | reverse complement strand
GTCGTTGGGAGCCTGCCCGATCGGTGAGCAACAACGCTGGCTCCGAGAACCCAGAGTGCACCGACGAGTTCGGAGCCGCCACCCAGTGCGTCGCTGACAACAGTGATCGTGTGCCATGACGTCGCAGCGCTACTGGCCTCACTCGTTGCAAGGTCTGCAATCGCGTGAGCGCCGACAACGTAGATCATTCCGCTGGCAAGGACGAGGCCCGCCCAAATTAGGCCGAGCACTGCGCTCCAGCTGGCCAGGACAGATTCGGTGCTGTCGAGATGCTGTCGCAGCCCGAGCACGAGTAGCACCAGCGCGACGCCTGGTATTTGGTAGATGAGGATCGTGGTTGCGGTTAGGGCGTTCAGGTTGTCGGTGACGAAGGCGACCTTTCCGCTGAGCGTGTCCACGGCCGGTTCGCCAAGAACCGCGCCCCACATCACGAAACCGATGATGTAGGAGGCGGCAAGAACGAGGGCTGCGATTCCACCTGCCCTTAACGTTGGTTGGTTCATTGCTTGTTGTCTCCTTCTGGGTTTGTGTTGAGCGCGCGGACCATGCGACGGATTTCTTCGAAGAGCATCTGGTCGCCCTCGGGATCGTCGGCGAACGAATTCATAACCGCTTCTCCCGCCGCGAACCAGAGAAGTCGAACGCGAATCTCGATCCGTCGGCCCGCACCCAAGACGCCGAGGTCCCGACCGCGTTTGAGGACCATGCGGATGGCTTCCTCGTTGGATTCTCGTTCGACTTCCAGGTAGCGAATGGCGAGGTCACCGTTTAGGCCACTGCTTGCCATGTCGGGGTTGTCTGCGTGGAAGTCGATGTAGAACTGAAAGACTTGATCGAACAACCGCTCGGCTGTGTCTGGCTCGATCCGAGCGAGCAGATCGGCGAGACCCCTTTCGGTTAGCTCGGCATTCTCGCGAACGACGGCCTCGGCGATCGCGTCGAGGCTCTCGAAGTATCGATAGATGACACCGGTCGAAAACCCGAGGCGGTCAGCCAGATTGCGAATCGTCAACTGTTGTGCGGCGGGGTCGGTCAGGATCTGTCGGGCCGC
>JAAETV010000673.1 GCA_024227975.1 Actinomycetes bacterium | reverse complement strand
GCGGTCTCGAACACGAGGTTGGTGCCATGGTCCTCGAACAGGATGGGGGCGTCGGCGGCGGTGGCTGCTTCTATGTCGACTACGGCCGGGAGAGGCTCATAGTCGACTTCGACCGCCTCGACCGCGTCGGCCCCTTCAGCCCGCGAGTCGGCGACGATGACGGCCACGATGTCGCCAACGAAGCGGACCTTGCCCTTGGCCAGGACCGGGCGGTTGAAGGCCGGGTCGAACATGGGGAAGCCCTGGAAGTCGGCCATTTCCAGGTTGTCGGCGGTATAGACACCGACAACTCCTGGCATGCCGGTGACAGCACTGGTGTCGATGGTGGTGAACCGAGCGTGGGCGAAGGGCGAGCGAACGAAACAGATATAGCCGACGCCCTCGACCTCCATGTCGTCGTAGTACTTGTCGGCACCCTTGAGCAACGAAGGGTCCTCCCTTCGGAGAACGGCGTTGCCGAGTATCGAGCCCTGTGCTGCCATGAACGCTCCCTACGGTCCCTGCGAAAGGACGATTCTGCCCCGAATCTGGCCGCCCGTCATCTCTCAGCCAAAATCCACTGGCCACACCACGACAATCCAGCCCCCACCCCACCCTCACCGCGGCGCGAGTTTTGGCCGCAGGCCAAACACTCGGTTAGTGAGGAGCATCGCGACGAACGGCGCAGATACGGCGACCGGACCACGGAGGGATGGGTAGGGCGACTGGCCCGGCCGCCGCAGAGCATTACCCACGAGTCGAGGTGGACTCACTCGTAGGCGCTCATTATGTACAACCAGCAACGCCGGCTTCTTGTTCCCAGATTCTTCAGTCCCTGGTAGGGGCATCAACCGACTCGAGCGCTATCGACAAGACCCGATCTACGTCGGAGGCGAGGTGGATGGTGAGGGCTTGGCGAACCTCGTCTGGCACATCCTCCAGGTCGGCGCCATTGGCTTCGGGCAGGATGACGGTCGTGATCCCGGCCCGGTGGGCAGCCAGCACCTTCTGCTTGACCCCACCGATGGGTAGGACTCGACCCTGAAGTGTGACTTCGCCTGTCATGGCCACATCGGGACGTACTCGGCGGCCCGACAACAAGCTGACAAGGGCGGTTGTCATCGTCACCCCGGCCGAAGGCCCGTCCTTGGGTACGGCCCCAGCCGGGAAGTGGACGTGGAGTCGCTTGTCTGTCGGCACCGACACATCGAAGCGGTCACCCTGTGAGCTGACCACCGACCGGACGATCGACGCCGACTCCTTCATCACGTCGCCCAGCTGACCGGTGAGTAGGGGCTCGCCTTCGCCATCGACGAGGGCCGTCTCGACGAACAGGACATCACCCCCGGCTCCGGTCACGGCCAGGCCGGTGGCGATACCGGGCCGGTCGATGCGATTCTCGACCTCTTCGGACGGGATGGGCCGGCCGAGCAGCTCTCGTAGATCATCAGTCTCGATCGTGATCGAGCCTTGGAGCAGGGGATCCTCGGCGATGGTGAGGGCCGAACGGCGGATGGCCTTGTCGAGGAGGCGTTCGAGGCGGCGAACACCCGCTTCTCTGGTGTAGGTAGCGGCGATAGTGGTTATTGCCTCGTCGGAGAACACCACCTCACCCTCTCGTATGCCGTTTCGGCGCAGGAGACGCGGGAGGAGGTGGTCGGTGGCAATGGCAGCCTTCTCTGACTCGGTGTAGCCGTCGAGGGTGATCAGCTCCATCCGGTCGAGTAGGGGGCCTGGGATTGACTCCAAGACGTTGGCCGTTGCAATGAAGACGATGTCGGACAGATCGAGCTCGAACTCCAGGTAGTGGTCTCGGAAGGAGTGGTTCTGGGCCGGGTCGAGCACTTCGAGCAGGGCCGCTGATGGATCGCCCTGGATCCCACCCGAGACCTTGTCGATCTCGTCGAGAAGGATGACGGGGTTCATCGAACCCGCCTCGGTCAGGGCTCGGACCAGCCGTCCGGGGCGGGCCCCGACATAGGTTCGGCGGTGACCGCGGATCTCGGCCTCGTCGCGGATCCCGCCCAGGGCGAGCCTGACGAAGGAGCGGCCCAACGCTCGGGCCACCGACTCACCCAGCGACGTCTTGCCCACTCCGGGTGGGCCGACCAGGGCCAGGATCACACCCCGTCGTCGATCGGCTGGCTCGTCGCTCACATTGCGCTCGGTTCGCAGCTTGCGGACCGCCAGGTGCTCGACGAGGCGATCCTTGACGTCGTCGAGGCCGGTGTGGTCGGTGTCGAGAATGGTGCGAGCTTCGTTCAGATCGAGCCGCTCGACCGATCGGTCCAACCAGGGGATCTCGAACACCGCGTCGAGCCAGGTCCGGATCCAGTTGGCCTCCATCGATTCGTTCCCGGTCCGTTCGAGTCGGTCGATCTCGCGGCCGATGGCCTCGATGGTGGCTTCGGGTACAGCCGCTCCAGCTCCCCCTGGTTCGAGGGCGGACAGCTTTTCGAGCTTGGATCGATACTGGCCGATGATGTCCTCGTCGCCTTCGCCAAGCTCGGAGCGGATAGCCGAGAGCTGGCGGCGCAGGATGGCTTCGCGCTGCCCCTTTTCCAGGTCCTCGCTGACCTCCTTGGCAATTCGTTCCTGGACGTCGAGGTCGGCTAGCGCGGCCTTGACCCAGCCGATGGCCAGAGCCAACCGCTGATCGACATCGACCGCTTCGAGTAGTTCGATCCGCTGCTCGAAGCTCAGCTCAGGCCAGTAGGCGATGGAGTCAGCCAGAGCACCGGGTGAGGTCAGCTCCCGCAAGGCGGCCGCTAGTTGACGGCTTCCGATCTTGTCGAGCAGGGTGGTTGCTGCTGCGCGGTAGTCGGCGGCCCGCGTTTCGGTCTCGGGCGTCGGGTCCGGATCGGTGACCGGTACTGCCTCGACCCACAGCACGGGGGCAGAGCCGACGACCCCGGCCCCAACTTTGGCTCGGGCCATGGCCCGTACGGTCACGGTCGGAAGGCGATTGTCCTGGGTGTCTCGATCGACGATCGAGGCAATCACCCCGGTGCTGGCGAAGCGGCTTCCTGACCGGGGGACGAGCAGGATCCGGCCGTCGCTGGATGCCGCGATCACGGCTGATGCCTCGGCCGATTGGACCGCGATGGTGACGACCATCTCAGGGAAGACGACACCATCGGGAAGGGGGAGAACGGGAAGGGTTTCGACCGAGGTCTGGGTCATGGGAAGTACTCCGTCTGTTGACAATTACCAGATTACAGGTAATTGTATACTCAAAGTAACCAACAACCTGACTGTAATTGTCATTCCCCGGGGCTGACTCTCACCCCGGCCTGAACAAGGAGCAGAAGTCCCATGGCTAAGAGGCCAGCGTTCGGAGCAGAGGAAGCTGAGGCCTGGTTTGCCGGTCGCATCCCCGACGAGTGGTTCGTTGGGGTCCCCAAGGTCCTCTACGACAAGGACGAGATCATGGTGATCGGGCGGCTTCCGTCTCCCGACGACCTGCCAGAAGGCGAGGATGCGGCTGAGGTTGCGGCTGCGGCCAGGATCTCTGGTTTTCGAGAGGACACGCGCCCCTACCGGATGCGAATTGCCGATGAGGCCCATGCTCGCTGGCGCCGAGTGGTCTCATGGGGCGCATCGTGCGATGAGGTCGAGGCCATCTTCACCCACGCCTCGGTCCCGGTGATGACCAGGCTCAAACTCGACGAGCGCGCTGTGCTGGAGACCCTCATCGACTCGGGGGTGGCCAATAGCCGTTCCGAGGCGCTGGCCTGGTGTGTCCAACAGGTGGGCGACCATCAGGGCGAGTGGATCAATCGGCTACGTGAAGCAATGACCGAAGTTGAGCGAGTTCGGGCCCAGGGCCCCTCTAGCTGAGCTCGGTGGGCCGGCCGTCGATCGGTCGCTTCTCGGCCTCTCGCGCCAGCCACTGCTCATAGCGATCGGGGTCGCTCCAAGCCCCGGTCTTGGTGGCGAAGCGGCGGGCGGCGGGAGCCATGTGGTCGAGGTTCCCGTTGCGGGCCGCCGTCGACGAGATCCCGTCGACAAGTTCTATCGGCAGTTCGAGCACCAGCTCGGGAGGCACCTCGAGTGGGGGGCGGGGGGCAACTGCCACCTCGGGTAGGCGGGCCAGGGTCGCATCACGCGCCGACTCGTCCTCGTACCAATGGAGCTCCTGGATCTGGTGCCACTTGTCGGCCCCCATCACCACCAGGTCGTAGCCCTCGGCGATGTCGGCCACGAGCCGTTTGTCGGTGACCAGGGCATCGAGCCAGTCGTATTCGGCGGCAACGGCGGCCAAAACCTCGGCTCGATGGCGAAAGAGGGGCCTCTCGACCACATCCTTGCCCAGTACCTGGTGGGAGTGGGCCAGGACGACCCGATCGATGTCCCGCTGGTCACGAACTGCGGCTGCGATGGCCACATGAGCCGTCGTCGGCGGATTGAAAGATC
Organism: Actinomycetes bacterium; assembly: GCA_024227975.1. Next base: position 4,246 of record JAAETV010000673.1, on the reverse strand, counting down.
CCGGGTAGATACCGACACGAGCCATCAGACAAGGATGCCAGGGTCGTACCCTGGTCAAACGATGGCTGGCCTTCGACGGGAATATCCCCTTGCCTTCCCGGCCACTCGCCGGTTCCAGATACTGACGACCGACGACTTCGTCGACGACCTCCACCATCAGCTCCGATCAGCCAGCAGTCGTGTTGCCATCCAGCTGATGACGTTCGACGGCGACGACGCCGGCCAACCTGTTGCTGAGCTGCTGATCGAGGCGGCGGCCCGAGGGGTGAGGGTCGAGCTGCTGATAGATAGCTTCGCCTTGCGTTTCGTCAGCGACCAGATGGCGAGGCGGCCAGCGGTCAGGGTCGAGTACAACCGAACCCTGGACATGTACGAGCGGCTGAAGAACAACGGCGTTGATCTGCGATTCACCAACCCCAATGGACCCTTCCGTCTCTTCTCTGCTGCCCGCAACCACAAGAAGCTCTTCGCCATCGACGACGTCTCCTACCTGGGTGGTGTCAACGTCAGTGACCACAACTTTGCCTGGCATGACTTCATGGTCAAGGTGTCTGACGACAACATCCATCAGGCTTTGTTGGAGGACTTCGCCTCGACCTTCGATGGGGTTCACCAGGTGGTCGAGCAGCCCATCCTGACCAACGAGGCGGTAGAGCAGGCCTTCGACGAGCTGGTCAGTACGGCCCGTCGCCGGGTGATCGTCGCCTCCCCCTACGCGGTCGATCGCCGCCTGGCCAACCTGTTGGAGCATGCCCCTGCTTTCGACAAGCAGGTCATCGTGGCCACCGAGAACAACTTCCGCTACCTCCAGGCCATCACCCCCTATGTGACCCATCGCCTGGCCCGGGCTGGTGCTCGGTTGAGCACCTACCGGAGCTTCTCCCATGCCAAGTTCGTGCTGGCCGATGACCGCTTGCTCGTTGGCTCATCGAATTTTGGGTGTCACAGCTTCTGGTGCAACCAAGAGATCGGGCTGCTGATCGACGACCCAGCCTTCATTGCCGAGTTCTCGGCCCTGATGCTCGACGGACTGGTTCCGGTCGAGGTGAGGACGCCGTTCCCCAAGCGGTGGCTGGGCTGGGTGGCCTCAGTGGTCATGGTCGGCTACCTACGGGCCTATGCCCGCTTGATCGTGCCCAGGGTCCCTCCCCTGAGGACCGTTCCCGAGAACCATGGCCGGTGGGCTCGCCTCACAACCCCTCTCGGCGAGCGGGCTGTCGGACGTCGTTTCTGATGAGCCGCTCGGTCAAGCTGGTCGCTATCGCCCTTGGTGTGACGGTGGCGGCATCCGGGGTGTGGCTGGCGGGGCAAGCCATGCCTTCGCCGTTGATCCAGTTCGTCGGGCTGATGATTGGGGGAACCACCTTTGTCGCTCTGCCGGCCGACACGTTCGTGCTTTCAGCCTCGAGGGAGCTCGACCCGGTGACGATCGGTGTGGTCGGTGGGGCCATCAACACCGTCATGGTGTTGGTCGAGCGGAAGTGGATCCTGCTCCTGGTCGATTGTCCGACCTTCGAGCGGTTCGTCACCTTCTTCGACACGAATCGGGTGGTGTCGTTGACAAACCGCAACCAGTTTCTGGCCTTGCTGATCGGTGGTGCTTCGTTCATCCCCTACGAGCCCTTCCGGCTCGTGGCCGTGATGAGGGGCTATTCACCGACGCGCTATGCATTGGCCACCTTCATCGCCAGGGGCGGCCGGTACTACATCTTGGCTGTGGCCGGAACGGCCCTGTTCAACATGGGCATCTTGCAGCCAGCGATCTGGGTCAGCCTGACCCTGTTCGCCTTTGGGGTGTGGCGCACCGGGGTCAGCATCTTGAACGGGTCTCGTAAGGTCGAGCCCGGTGAGGTTGCATGAGCGCTGGTGAGCAGACGGGCGAGTCTGTCGAGGAAGCCATAGCCCGGGTCATGGGCGCCCTGTATCCGTCGGCGAGCTCGGCAGGCCCGGCCACACCCATGGCGGCCGAAGGGGTGAAGGTGGTGGCTAGCTTCGAGCCCCAACCGGAGCATCGGGGCAACTCGGGCTGGCTCCAAGGTGGGCTGGCGGCCACCGTGCTTGACCATGTCTGTGCCCGCGCCGCCTCGGCCGCCCTGGGCCAGAGGGTGGTGACCGGCACCCTCGATCTTCGCTATCCCCGGCCGGTGCCGTTGGCCGGGGGCCCATACCGGGTGGAGGCTGAGGCGGCCGAGCCCCGCCGGCGCATGGTCCGGGTCAGAGGGGCAATCCTCGACGCTGAGGGGCGGCCCATGGTGGAGGCCAAGGCTCTGTTCGTCGTGAGGCCGGCCGAGTTCGTCTGAGGGGCGCTAGGTTCAGTTCCCATGTCCGATCACAATGCCAACGGTCAGCTGAATCGAATCTCATCGAGGATCACCCAGCCTCCAAGTCAGGGCGCCTCTCAGGCCATGCTGTTCGCAGCCGGCCTCACTCCTGAGGACCTACAGAAGGCTCAGGTTGGTATTGCCTCCTGCTGGTACGAGGGCAATCCCTGCAATATGCATCTCGGCGACCTGGCCGATCAGGTCAAGCGAGGCGTCGTCGAAGCTGGCCTCGTCGGGATGCGTTTCAACACCATCGGGGTCTCCGACGGGATCTCGATGGGAACGGACGGGATGTCGTATTCCCTCCAGAGCCGGGATCTCATCGCCGACTCCATCGAGACCGTGATGGGGGCCCAATGGTATGACGGGCTCGTCACCCTCCCCGGATGTGACAAGAACATGCCCGGTTGTGTGATGGCCATGGGCCGTCTCGACCGGCCCGCCATCATGGTCTACGGGGGCACGATCGCTCCCGGGCACGCCACCGTCGGCGGCCGTGAAGAGAAGGTCGACATCGTCTCTGCCTTCCAGAGCTATGGCCAGACCCTGGCTGGGACGATCACCGAGGAAGACCGCCAGTCGATCGTGGCCAATGCCTGCCCCGGGGCCGGGGCCTGCGGCGGGATGTACACGGCCAACACCATGTCGACGGTCATCGAGGTCATGGGGCTGTCCCTGCCATACTCATCGTGTACCCCAGCTCTCGATCCGGCCAAGACCGACGAGTGCGTCCGGGCCGGCCACGCCGTACGGGCCCTGCTGGAACAGGGGCTGACGCCCCGCAAGATCGTGACCCGCCAGTCCCTCGAAAACGCCATGGTGGTGACCATGGCCCTCGGCGGGTCGACCAATGCCGTGCTCCACCTGATCGCCATCGCTCGAGCTTTCGAGCTGGAGCTGACGATCGACGACTGGCTCAAGGTCTCCAACCGGGTGCCACTATTGGCCGATCTCAAGCCGTCGGGTCAGTACGTGATGGAGGAGCTCCACGACGTAGGGGGTGTTCCCGGCGTGATGAAGTACCTCCTCGACGAGGGACTCCTCGACGGTACCCAGATGACGGTCACCGGTTCCACGATTGGTGAGAACCTGGAGGGGGCGCCCGAACTGGCCAACGATCAGGCCATCGTGGCCCGTCTCGAAGACTCGGTGAAGTCACGGGGCCATATCTCGATCCTGCGGGGCAACCTGGCTCCCGAAGGTGCCGTTGGCAAGATCACGGGCAAGGAGGGGCTGCGCTTTTCCGGTCCTGCCCGGGTCTTCGATTCCGAGGAAGACATGCTGGTCGGCCTGGAGCAGGGCCAGATCACCTCAGGCGATGTCATCGTGATCCGTTTTGAGGGTCCCAAGGGTGGGCCTGGTATGCCTGAGATGCTGACCCCGACCAGTGCCTTGGCCGGCGCAGGCTTCCTCGATGACGTTGCCCTCATCACCGATGGTCGTTTCTCCGGTGGGAGTCATGGGTTCATCATCGGCCACGTCGTTCCTGAGGCTCAGGAGGGCGGCCCAATCGCCCTCGTCGAGAACGGTGATGTGATCACCATCGACGACGAGGCGCACACCATGGAGGTCGAGGTCTCCAACGAGGAGCTGGCCCGCCGCGCCGCGGCCTGGACCGCTCCTGCCTACAAGGCGTCCAGCGGCACCTTGTGGAAGTACATCAAGTGCGTCGAAGACGCCAGCCATGGTTGCATCACCGACGGCTAGGGATTCACGCGGTGGTGACTGACTCCAGCCAGGTTCGAAGCTGTTGTGGGGTCATGACCGATCGCTGGCCGAGCTGGGTGTCGGTGGCTTCAGCGAGCTCGTCGGGTACCTGTTCGATGACCCGCTCCAGTGTTTCGGCGGTGACCAGATCGTCGACCACCGATGCCATCTCTTCGTCGTGGTCGGCCCCTCTTGCCCGGGCCGCGGCGACGAGACCG
>JAAETV010000672.1 GCA_024227975.1 Actinomycetes bacterium | reverse complement strand
CGCTCTGTCTACGGCGGGGCCGATCAGCGCTTCTTGTCCAGGGAGTAGTCGATTGCACCGTGGTCGACGATCAGCACGGCCCATGTGTCATGACTGTGCGACGGGTAGTTCCAGTCGATGATGTGGGCGTGGAACACTTCCACTATCCCGTCGACTGCCGGTTGCCAAGCAGTGACACTGCACCGCTCCGGAATCAGCCTATCCACATCAATATCGTACAAGCCATCCTCATGGGACCTGGAGGAGACTGGGTGCTATGGCCTTCAACGAACCGGTTGACTTGACCCGTGCACTCGCCTCCTTCTCCGAGATCTACAGCCCGCGCATCGTGGCCACGATGAACGACTACGACGTGATCCTGATGTTCGAGCCAACCGGGACCTCGACACCAACACGGGTACCTACCTCGACGTTCCGTTCCATCGCTTCACCGATGGCTATGACCTCTCGGGCCTTGATTTCGATCGCGTCACCGCAGTCTCTGCTGTCTGCCTCGACAGGAGGGGTCAGCGAGCCATCGATATCGACACCGCCGAACTGTCTGATCGGTCAGGTCACGCCGTACTCGTTCGCACCGACCACTCGCGACACTTCGGCCACCCCGACTATGGACACGAACACCCCTTTCTCACCGCCGATTCGGCCGAGGCGCTGGTCGCGGCCAAAGTCGCCTGCGTCGGGATCGACTCCCTCAACATCGACGACACTGACGATCTCGAACGTCCGGTCCACACCGTTCTTCTCCGCGCCGGTATCCCCATCGTCGAGCACCTGACAAACCTGGCCCAAGTACCACCCGAAGGATTCACGTTCACCGCCGTACCTCCCAGGATCCAAGGAGCTGGCACCTTTACCGTCCGGGCCTACGCCACTCTGTAGCCTTTTCCCACCAGGGGTGGTTCCGATCGTCGATCCCGGGGTTGGCAATCGCGCAACTTCGACGAAGGGTCAGCTCGAGCCTCATAGTCTGGCGACAGCGACCAAAGGCAAGGGGACCCAATGAACGACGCCGCAAGCTACACCGCAGTTCTTTCCGAGTACACCGCATCGATCAGGTTCGGTGACCTCCCCGACGAAGTCGTCGAGCAGGCGAAGCAGCTGACCCTTCATGTCCTGGGCGTGTCTCTCGCAAGCCTCCCGCTGGACCAAGCCAACAAGGTCACAGATCTCGTCCAGGCCAAAGGAGGCGCAGCGGAGTCGACCGTCTGGGGCAGCGACGGACGCAAGGTCCCGGCCGACGAGGCGGCACTCGCCAACGCCACGCTGTCAGATCTGCTCGACTGGGAGGATTGCAGTTGGACCGGTCACCCGTCGGCCGGAGCGATTCCGGCGGCATTCGCCATCGGTGAGAAGCTCTCCGCCAGCGGTGCCGACTACATCACCTCGGTCGTGGTCGCCTACGAGGTGTATCAGCGCATCGCCATGGCGGTACAACCCACTCGCGATAGATGGGGTTCGGGCAAGGGTTGGGGACTCGTCAGCTGGCAGGTGCACTCGGCGGTGATCGCCGCGGCCAAGCTGATGGACCTCGACGCCCATAGGGTGGCACAGGCACTCGGCGCTGCCTACTTCCAGACCATCATCACAGCCTCGAAACACGTTGGGGGAGATGGCGTGGGGGCCAGCGACATCTACCACTACGCCCATGGATTCTGCGCTCGCAACGGTATCTCCGCCGCCATGATGGCCGAGATCGGCTTCGACGCGATGACGGATTCCCTGGACGGACCGAACGGACTGTGGGCCCAAGTGTCAGACCAGGTCGACTGGTCCTGGCACGATCGTGAGCTAGGGACCAGGTACCTCATCCTAGAGACGCTGTACAAGGGCTGGCCGGCCAACATGTGGGTCCAGGGGCCGCTGGACTGTCTCGATGCGCTCGCCTCTGAATATGATCTCAGTGCCGAGAACATCAAACGTATCGACGTCTCACCCACGATCCCGATGATCATGGAGAACAGCACGGGAGCCTACGACGGCATCCTCGACGCCCAGTTCCACCTCCCCTACTGCTTCGCTGTCTACCTCCGTGAGCGCGACCCGGGATCAGGGTGGTTCAGCCCCCAAAACCGGGCCGATCCCGAGGTCCGCGCAATCGCCGACCGTGTCACGTCATCGGGCGAGATCATCACACCGTTCGAGGCTTTCGAGATCTTCTGGACAGGCTCGTTTCCCGAGGTGACAGTGGCCGTCGACCTGACGGATGGCACCACAGTCAGCCACACGCTGAGGTACCCGAAAGGCCACCCCCGCAACGCCTTCACCTGGGCCGAAACCGAGGCCCTCTTCCGGCGCACAGCCTCAACCGCATTGCCCGCCGATCAGATCGATCAGATCATCGACGTGATGCGCAACCTCGAAGACGCGGCTGATCTCCACCACCTCGCAGCGCTGATGGTGCGGGGAGGAGAGGTTTCCTAGTCGAGGCGCTCGATGATCATGGCCATCCCCTGACCACCACCGACGCACATCGTCTCGATGCCGAACTGGCCGTCGAGGGTCTGGAGGTCGTTGATCAGGGTGGTCATGATCCTGGCCCCCGTCATACCAAAGGGGTGACCAACGGCTATGGCGCCGCCATGGGGGTTGAGCTGATCGGTAACCGAGACTCCCAGCTCATCACAGATCGGAAGGACCTGAGCGGCGAAGGCCTCATTGAGCTCGAAGACGTCGATGTCGCCAATCTTCATTCCGGCCCGGTTCAAGACCTTGGTCACCGCCTCGATCGGCCCGACACCCATGATCTTCGGATCGAGACCGGACACGGCCGAGGCAACAACTCGGGCCAGCGGCTTGATGCCAAGCTCCTCCGCCCTGGTTGCGGACATGACCATGACAGCGGCCGCCCCGTCGTTGAGGGGGCAGGCATTGCCGGCGGTTACTCGGCCGTCCTCTTTGAAGGCTGGCTTGAGCTTGGCCAGGCCCTCGATGGTTGTCCCGTCCCGGGGGCCATCATCCTTGGTCACGAAGGTCCCGTCGGCCAGAGGGTAGGGGGTGATCTCCCGCTCGAAGAAACCGTTGTTCTGAGCAGCGACGGCCCGATCCTGGCTGATCTTGGCGAACTCATCCATGCGCTGGCGTGACACGTCGTAGGCGTCGGCCACATTCTCGGCCGTCATCCCCATGGGGATGTAGAAGTCATCGAGGTAGTCCGACCGGCCATCGTCCATGAAGCGAGGATTGCCCGGATCCTGTGCCTCATAGAACTGGCTGACGGCCTCGACGCCAGCAGAAACGAAGATATCGCCCTCCCCGGCCCGAACGGCGTGGGCCGCCACCCGGATGGCTTGCAGCGATGATGCGCACGCCCGCTGGACCGTCGTACCGGCGACCGTGTTTGGAAGGCCGGCCAGCTGACCACCTAGTCGACCGAGGTTGCGGCTCTGCTGGCCGGTGGCGTTGGCTACTCCACAGATGACGTCTTCCACATCGGCCCCATCGACCTGTGGGACCTTGCTCATCAGGTCAGCAATGATGAAACCGACGAGATCGTCGGCCCTCTCGTCTTTCAACGATCCTTTGATTGCCCGACCGATCGGAGTTCGAGCGGTTGCGACGATTACTGCGTCTTCCATGGTTTTCCCCTTGACTTCAGTTCGCTTCACATTCTGCCCCACCCCCCGACCCTCACTCCAAAACGACGTAGGCAGAACGCCGCTAGCGTCGGGAGCCATGACCGATCCCGTGCCTCTGACTGGACAGCCCATCAGGCGGCTGGAGGACGAGCGCCTGGTCACCGGGAGGGCTACCTTCGTCGCCGATCTCGACGACCCTCGGCTGGTCGACCGGGCTCATGTGGTATTCGTTCGTTCACCGTTGGCCCACGCCGAGATCACAGGAGTCGATCTCGATCGGGCCCGAACTGCCGCCGGGTCTCTCGGGGTATTCAGCGCGGCCCAGGTCGATGTGTTTCCCGCCGGCCGATTCGCTCCCTCACTCCACCCCGGATTCGCCCAACCCTGCCTGGCCGAGAAACGTGTCCGCTATGTCGGCGAGCCAGTGGTGGCCGTCGTCGCCGACACGATGGAAGCCGCGGTCGATATCGCCGAACTGGTCGATGTCAGCTACGAGCGCCTGGAGCCGGTACTCGATCTGGCTACTGCCGGCACCAACCCGGTGATCCTGTTCGAGCCGGGAACCGAGGCCCGCCTTCAAGCCGACGTTGACAGGACCGACGAAGCCTCGTTGGGTGACAACGTCGCCGTCGACACGGGTTGGTGCGGCTCATCGCCATCGACTCCTTCTCCTTTCGACCAGGCTGCGGTATCGGTCGAGCTCCAAGTCATGAACCCCCGGATGTCGCCAGCCCCAATCGAGCCCCGAGCCGTACTCGCAGCCTGGGTTTCCGACGGTGACCGGCCATCGAGCGACACGGCTGACGCTGACATGGCTGACCACGACCGTACAGCCAGCGACGAACTCCGCCTGTTGGTTTGGATTGCCTCCCAACGCCCCCATGGCTACCGCAACGAGCTGTGCGCCCTCTACCAGCTGAGCCCTGACCGGGTCTCGGTTGTCGCCGGCCCTGATGTGGGCGGAGGGTTCGGGGGCAAGACGAGCCGGAGCCCGGAGGAACGGATCATTCCCTTCCTGGCCCGGGCCGTCGGCCGGCCCGTGAGCTGGATCGAGACCCGATCGGAATACCTGGCTGGCGCTCCTCACGGCCGGGGGGAACAGATCAACTATCTGCTGTCCGGTACCCGTGAGGGGAAGATCACAGGCTTGCGAGCCGAGCTGATCAAGGATGCCGGGGCCTATCCCATGACAGGAGCCATCATCCCCGCCGGCTACACCGTGCCCTGCGCAAACGGGGCCTACGACATCGACCATGTCGAGGTGAGGGCGGTGTCGGTGGCCACCAATCGGGTCCCGACCTCGGCCTATCGAGGGGCCGGTCGGGCCCCATACCTGGCCGGGTTGGAACGGCTCGTCGACCTCTTTGCCACCAGGATCGGGCTCGATCCAGCCGAGGCTCGTCGCCGCAACCTGATCCGCCCTGATCAGTTGCCGTACCTCACGCCGACTGGGGCCCGCTACGACGAGGCCGACTACCCAGGCGATCTCGAACAAGCCATCGCCGTGGTGGGGTTGGATCAGCTCCGGGCCAAGCAGGCGGAACGTCGAGCGTCGAGTCAGACCTGCCAGATGGGAATCGGTGTCGCTACCTACTGCTACATCACGGTCGGCGGAGGCGGCGAGGAAGCCAGTGTGACCCTCTTGGACGACGGTCGGGCCCGGGTGGTTACTGGTACGACATCACAAGGCCACGGCCACGTCACAACGTGGGCCCAACTGGCTGCAGATGTGTTGGCCATGCCCATCGAGAGCATCGTCGTCGTCGAGGGGGACTCCGATGCCATTGGTTCCGGTGTCGGAGCCGTCGGTTCCCGCTCGGCCCAAACGGCAGGGATGGCCATCCATCGGGCGGCGACGGAGCTCGTGAGCGAAGCAATGCTGTTGGCGGCCGACATCCTCGAAGCGGCGGTCGATGATCTCGTACTCGACCGCTCTACCGGTTCGTTCCATGTGATCGGGACACCAGCCCGCTCCCTGTCCTGGGGTGATGTCGCCGTCGTCGCCCTCGATGAAGCTCGGGAATTGAGCTGTGGCGATTTCTACGACACCAATGGCGCGAACACCTATCCCTCCGGTACCCACGTGGCCGTCGTCGAGGTGGACACCGAAACCGGAGGGGTCGACCTGGTCCGCTTCGTCGCCGTCGACGACGCCGGGGTTCGGATCAATCCCCTCATCGTCGATGGCCAGCTCCATGGTGGGATCGCGGCGGGGATCAGCCAAGCCTTGGGTGAAGAGGTGCTCTACGACGACGCCGGCAACCTGGTCAATACCACCTTCCTCGACTACACCGTGGCCACCACTGATCAGCTCCCCTCGTTCGAGCTCACGGCATCACAGCACGCGACCTCGGTCAACCCCCTCGGCATCAAGGGGGTCGGTGAGTCGGGAACCATCGGCTCGACGCCTGCGGTGCACAACGCCATTGTCGACGCCATCAGCCATCTCGGCGTCGAGCACATGGATCTCCCGTGCACTCCGGAGCGAATCTGGACGGCCATCGAAAGGGCCCGAGGTCGACGATGATCCAGCTGACCAGTCGAGTTTCCGCCGCTCCGAGGCCATGCTCGAGGGCACCGCTGCGACCCTCATCCCCGTGTCGACTTCGAATCCGAGCTGAACTAGAGCTAACTTCATTAGATAGGAATTCGAAAGGTACTCAGCTCCACTGGGTAGCCGACGTGAAGGAGATAGGTAGTGGCAACCAAGCCAGGCGAGAAGGTCAAGTTCGAAGATCTTGGGATCGAAATCATCGTGACCAAGGGAGGGGATGGAGAGATCTCTGCTCAGGGTGGTGGCGATGGACTGAAGGTTGGCAAGCGCTACGAGTGCGAGGCAACCGGCATCCAGGTGCTGGTCACCAAGCCCGGCGATGCAACTCTGCTGTGCAACGCTGCCCCCATGGCTCTTCAGGAACCGAAGAAGACCAAGTCAGCAGACTGACCGTCAGCAGACTGACCCCCTCAATTGGGGAGCTGGCATGACGGCAAAGCGAACCGAACAGGTGGCCGTCATCGCCAGCGATGAAGGCCGTGTTGTCCGGGTGGTGCTCCCCGGAGGGCCTCTGGATGGAGTGACGGCCGCCGAACTGGTGGCCGTCACTGGCCAACTCCGCGAGGATCGATCGATCCGGGCCATCATCCTCGAGGCCGCGACCGCGCCTTTCGCCAATGGCCCCGGGCCCGATCTCAATCCACTGGCCCTTGATCCAGATCCGGCCGCTGGCTTGGCCAGCCTCCGACCTCCGGTCATTGCCGCCGTCGATGGGTTGTGTGTGTCGGTTGGATTCGAGCTCGCCCTGGCTGCCGACATTCGGGTCGCCAGTCCTAGCACCGAGTTCAGCTTCCCCGACCTCGCCCAGGGCCGTCTGCCCTGCTGGGGCGGCACTCAAAGACTGAGCCGAGCCGTGCGACCAGCTCAGGCCACGGCCATGGTGCTGCTCGGCACCCCAATCAGTGCGGCCGAGGCCTGCGTCCAAGGGCTGGTCTACGAGGTCGTCGACGATCCCCGCGCCCGGGCCCTGGAACTGGCGGCTGAGCTGGTGGCCAGAGGCCCCCTCTCGCTGGAGCTGGCCAAAGAAGCCGTCCACCGGGGAGCCGAATTGCCGTTGCGGGACGGACTCCGACTCGAAGGCGACCTCAACCACCAGCTGGCGGCAACCCAGGACAGGGCCGAAGGACTCCAAGCCTTCTTCGACAAACGTCCTCCCGACTTCGCCGGGCGATGACCGCGCCGCCCGCCCCCCGGACCGTTGGCCAGCATTGCCCTGGCTACCAGCAGGGGTGGACCTCTCGGGCCCGAGAGGTCCTCGGTCTCCTACCTGCAGGGACAGTCGAAACCGGCCGTCGTTCGATCGAACGGGGGTTGATGGCCGCCGGGGTCGCTGAGGCCAACCACTCCTGGGCGACCGAGGCTTGGGTGGCTGAACGGTTAGTCGAACCCCTCCTCCTGGTCGATGACTGGCCACCCCCGAGCCAACCCTTGCCGGTTGGCGGCGGCGCCGTCCATGCCGATCTCACCGACGACGACCATGAGCTGTTCGCCGGGCTCCGCCAGGCCATGACCGAGGATGGCACGAGGCTGGAGGCAGAGGTTCTGGCTGCCGCCGCCCAGGAGCTTCGACTACCGGTCATCCCCTACCGGCGGCCGGCCGACACCTCGATCACCACCAATCAGCCAGAACCCCAGCCTGCGGTCGAGGCGTCGTCGGGATGGAGGCGATCGGGGCCCATGGTCGTCGATCTGACGGCCTTGTGGGCCGGTCCACTCGCCACCTCGCTGTTGGCCGAGCTCGGAGCCCGGGTCATCAAGGTCGACCCCGATTGCCGGCCTGACGGGCTTCGTGTGCACGACCCGGTCTACCGCACCCTCAATGCCAACAAGACCATTGTCGACCTCGATCTCCGTCTGGGACCGCAGCGAGAGCACTTCGAGTCCCTGCTGAACGAAGCAGACCTCCTGGTCGACTCGTTCTCGCGCCGGGTCATGACCAACCTCGACTACGGGCCAGACGAGCTCCGAGCCCGGTTCCCCCAACTATCGACCCTCTCCATCGTCGCCTTCCCTGCCGGCACGGCTGAGCAAGATTGGGTGTCCTACGGCCCAGGGATCCATGCCGCCAGCGGCCTGGCCTTCAAGGGCCACGACCCGACATGCGGTCCGCAGCCAGCCCCGATCGCATACCCCGATGTATTGGCCGGGCTGTCGGCCTTTGCCGCTGGAGCTGAAGCCCTGAGCGCCAGGAGGGGGGCACCCCACCGCGAGATCAGCTTGGCCGGAGCCCTCGAACCCCTCATCACCCCACGAGGCACACCATGAACGACCCGGTGGACCTCGAACTGGACGGGCCCCTGGCCATAGTCTCGCTCAACAACCCGCCCCTCAATATCTTCAACCTGGCTATGCGGGATGAGCTGATCCAAGCCTTCCAGGCCGTCAACGACATTCCCGATGTGCGAGCCATGGTGCTACGAGCGGAGGGCAAGCATTTCAGCGCCGGCGCCGACCTCTCCGAGTTCGGGACGGCCGAATCGGTCTTCGAAGGTCGCCGCATCCGCTGGGACCGTGACCCGTGGGGCTTGCTGGTCGATCTTCGGGTCCCAACCATCGCCGCCATCCGTGGCACCGCTCTCGGCTCGGGCCTGGAGATGTCGCTTCTGTGTGATCTCCGCCTGGCCGACACGGGTTCGACCATCGGTCTGCCCGAGACCAAGCTGGCCATGCTTCCAGCGGCCGGTGGCACCCAGAGCTTGACTCGGGCCATCGGGCCCCACCAGGCTCTTCCCCCGATAGCTCTGGCCAGCTCGATGAGTGCCACTGAAGCCCTGGCCAGAGGCATCGTCCATGAGGTCGTCGACGATGTCGATCACTCCGCTCGGCACCACGGCGAGCAGCTGGCCCTGGTCCACCCCGAGGTCCTGCGAGCTGGGCGGCGGGCTCTCAGGGCCGCCGGTGATCTCGATCTCGACCGCGGCCTACGCTACGAGAAGAGCTTGGCCACCACCCTGGGCTCGATCATGAACCGAGCAGAGATCGACTGATCACCACATCCTGGATCTCGGTGGCCCCATCCATGTACTGGGTCAGCCGGGAGCCGGCCAGGTGGCGGGGCAAGGGATGGTCTCGTCTGGCTCCCGCCGCCCCCATGACCTGCATACAGTCGGCCAATCGACGTTCGGCGGCCCGGGTTGCGAACTTCTTGGCGTGGGCGGCGGCGACGGCAACGGCGCCACTCCCCTCTTGTAGCCGACGGGCAGCCCGATAGGTCAATAGGCGGGCCGCCTCGAGATCGGTGGCAACGTCGGACAAGGTGAAACGAACAGCCTGGAGGTCGGCGATCGGTCGGCCGAATGCCATCCTCTGCGACACATAGGCCGTTGCGGTGTCCAGGCCAGTCTTCATCATGCCGCAGCACATGGCCCCGACTACGAGGCGGGCCAAGTCGATACCTTCCATGGCCGCCCGAAAACCTTCCGGAGGTGGCACGAACAAGGCCTCATCGGGTACCTCGCAGCCTTCGAAGGTGAAGCCGGCCGTACCCATCGAGTGGCCGCCGAACAGCTGGTAGGACTCCAGCCGCTCCACTCCAGGGGTATCGGCGTCGACGAGGAAGGCAGCAATCGAGCGATGGCGTTGGGCGGGGTCGGTGGTGACATAGACCGACAGCACATCGGCGGCGACGCCATTGGTGACCCACGCCTTTGCCCCATCAAGCACCCAGCCATCGCCAGACCGGTGGGCCGTGGTGGCGATGGCGGCGGCGTCGCTGCCAACCTCCGGTTCGGTCAACAGGAAGGCACCGAGACGGCGGCCCGCGATCATGTCGGCCAGATACCGGTCCTTGAGGACCTGGCTACCCCGCCGGGCGAGGGCACCAACGAGGTTATTGTGGACGACGAGGGAGAAAGCAGCACCAATGTCGACACTGGCGATGGCTTCGACTGTGCTGGCCAGGGCCACCGGCCCGAATCCCTGACCACCGACCTCAACCGGAGCCATCAGGCCAGTCAGGCCGGCCTCAGCCGCGCTGGCAAATGCCTCGGAGGCGAAGCGCCGCTCGGTCTCCCACTGCTCGGCCAGAGGGGCTACAGACTCCTCAGCCCAGGCCTTGGCCCGCTCCACGATCTCTACTTCTGATGACTCGAGTGCATCGTCCATGGGGCCAACCTAGGTTGCCCATGGTCGGGGCTCACGATCCGGTTCGGGTTTCTTCCTGTCTCGTAAGAGTGGCCAGACGACGAGCAGCCAGGTGACCTTCCATATAGGTTCGGCTCGTCGGCCGGGGATCTCCCATCGCCACCAAGACGAACACCCCGACGATGTTGATCAACGCTAGACCAATACCGAAGGCAATCAGGATGAAAGCAGCCGCTCCCCGCAGGGAAGGCCCGATGGTGAGGGCGGCCGCGATGGCGCCGGCATAGGAGATCGTTGTCGCCCCCAACCAGATGAGCCCCCGCCCCGCCGTCGATTGGTTGAAGGCAAACAGGTGTCGCCGTGGCCGCCACAAAGCCGCCAGTTCGAGGTCTTCAAAGGTCGACCCAGCGACATCGCCAATAACCCCAATCGGTTCGACCCCGACGGCCGACATCGATGGGATGCCCGAGCCTGGGCCCAAGATCTGGCCGGCTTCGGCCTGTGATCCGGTGGCGGGCCCCGGCGCCAAGCCATACACGGGAACCGGTTGGGTGTCGTCGAACCCACCGAAGGGTGAGAACGACCCGCTATCAGTCGATGTCGAGGGCATCGCTCACCAGCGCCGCGATCGCACTCCGCTCGCTGCGAGATAGCGAAATGTGGGCAAAGAGCTCGTGTCCGCGGAGGGAGGCAATCACCGATGCTATGCCGTCACGGCGACCAACCCGGAGGTTGTCGCGCTGGGCCACATCATGGGTCAACACCACCCGACTGCCCGGCCCCAGTCGACTCAGGGCAGTGAGCAGGACGCTTCGCTCCAGGTTCTGGGCCTCGTCGATGATGACGAACACGTCGGTCAGGGTCCGGCCCCGGATGTAGGTCAGGGGGAGGACTTCGATCAGGCCTTGGCGTTCGATCTCGTCGCGGGCTGTCGGATTGGCGATCACCTCGAGGGCATCGCCGACAGCGTCGGTCCAAGGCCGCATCTTCTCTTCCTCATTGCCCGGTAGGAAGCCGAGCTCTTGACCGCCGACGGCGTAGAGGGGTCGGAAGATCATGATCTTCCTGTGAGTCTGGTGCTCCAGGACCGACTCCAACCCAGCGGCAAGAGCCAGCACCGACTTCCCAGTTCCTGCCGGTCCCCCGATCGAGATGATCCCGATGGAGTCGTCTTCGAGCAGATCGATGGCTATCCGTTGTTCGGCATTGCGGCCCCGGATGCCAAAGACTTGGCGATCGGTGATGAGTCTGACCTTGCCATCGGCCTGAACCCGAGCCAGCGCCGATTGGCCCGATCCTTCGATGATGAGGCCGGTGTTGACAGGAAACTCGGCTGCCTCGGGAATCTCAGCCACAGTCTGTTTGTAGAGCCGGTCAACGGCTTCGGCCGCAACGCTCAACTCGACCACACCTCGCCACTCGAGGTCGGCATCGAACTGGTGTACGAATTCCTCGGCCGCCAGCCCGACAACCCCGGCCCGGAGCCGGAGGGGAAGATCCTGGGTCACCAGAACGACGTCGCTACCGGCTTCTTGGAGGTTCAGGGCGACCATGAGGATGCGATGGTCGTTGCCGCTGTCACCTCGCATGGCCTCAGGGATCAGATCCTCGGAGCGATGGTTGAGCTCGACCCTGACCGTGCCCCCACTGCCATTGACAGGGAATGGCTCAGTAAGACCCCCGTGTCGCTCTCGGATGGCCTCCAGCCGGCGGAGCGCCGTTCTGGCTGCCCAACCCAGCTCGGGGTGATGGCGTTTGGCTTCCAACTCGGTCAGAACGATGATCGGAATGACGACATCGTTGTTGCCGAAAGCTTCCAGAGACGCCGGAACACTGAGAAGGACCGATGTGTCGAGTACGAAGATTTTTCGATTGATGGCAGGCACCAGGTTCCGAATCGGCAGTTCTAGTCAAGATTCCAGGGGAATCCGGTTGAGGATCCTTGTCCCTGAAACATCCATCAGTATGGATCAGATGAGAGCCGAGAGTGGGGCATGGTGCAAATCAGCCCCTGCCATTGTCGTCATTGGCTACATCGGCGACCGCTCCGCCGGTCACCAGCTCATCGATCTCAGCCGCTGAGAAGCCGGTCTCGATCAGCACCTGGCGGGTGTCAGCTCCCAACCCGGGAGCCGGATGGCGGGGACCGACATCGGCGGTGTGAAACCGCAACGGACTGGAAACGGTTGGATAGTCACCAATGGTGGGGTGCCCAAGGGTCGGGAACAGGCCGATGGCTTCGGCTTGGGGGTCCTCGACCACCTCGTGGAGACCAAGCACGGGTCCCCAGATGACGCCAACGTCGTCAAAAATCAGGCCCCACTCGTCTCGGCTGTGCTGGCTCATGGCCTCGTCGATGCCGGCTACCAGCTGCTCCATATTGCGGAAGCGGCTGCGCACGTCGACATAGCGCTCGTCATCGAGCCATTCCTCGCGCCCGATGGTCTTGCACAGGAGCGGCCAGGCCGACTCCTCCGGCATGTTGAGCACGATCCAACGACCGTCGCCGCACGGGAAGCGGTTGGCGGTGGCGATGATCTGGGCTCCTCGGGCCCTTGGACGAAGCTGGCGATGATCGATGGCGGTCACGGCATAGTCAGAAGCCTGGGTCCAGACCGCCGTTTCGTAGAGGGAGGTCTCGACCACCTGGCCCTCACCACTATTCTCAGCTAGGCGGAGGGCGGCCAGGACGGTGGCGACCAGGGCCAAGCCGGTGGTGTAGTCACCCTGAGCGGGACGGGCCATGGGCACCACCCCGTCCTCGCCTTCACGCATGGCGTCATAGAGCCCGGAGCGGCCGAAGAAGGCAGTTACGTCATAGCCGGGCCGCTCAGCCTCAGGGCCGGTGGTGCCGTAGCCGGTGAGGGTGGCATGGACCAGGCGAGGATTGACGGCCAGGAGGGTATCGGGATCGAGACCAAACCGCCGTTGGCGGCGGGCCAACAGGTTGCAGAGGAAGACGTCGGCCCGGGCACAGAGCTTGTGCACGATCTCCTGGCCCTGATCGGTGTCGAGAGCGACGGACACCGATCGCTTGCCCCGGTTTGCCACGTCGAACTGATAGTCGAACTGCTTGCGGGCTTCGTCGGTTTCGTCGTCGAGGCGAACGGTTCTGGTCTTGCCCCGCATGGGGTCGCCGGACAGGGGTTCGACCTTGATCACGTCGGCTCCGAGATCGGCCAAGATGCCACCGGCGCTGGGCGCTGCCATCCAGTTGTCGATCTCAACGATCATCACGTTGTCGAGAGGTCGTGCGGCCACAGAGTCTCCTTTGTCGCTCTCAGAATGACCCCGGACCCGACGGGCCGTCCAGCCCGACCAGAGGGTCGTTGCCATGCAACTCGCCCCGCTGCCGAGCCCCGAGTACCTTGTTGATCGCTAACCCCCCACGTCCTCGGCCCCTGCCGAGAATCCTTGAAAACGGAGGACCCGTGAACCTGGCCAGCCTTCTCGACCTACCATCGATGATCGTTCCCGATTCGATGGTCCTGATCGATACGACCGCACCAGGCGGTCCCCGAGAGGTGACCTACGGCGAGCTGAGGGAGGCCGTCGCTCAGGCCGCCGGGTTGTTGACCGAGCTCGGTGTCACCGCCGGCGACCGGGTTGGGGTGTTCGCAACCAACTCTTGTGCCAGTTTGGAAGCGGTGTTCGCCACCTCGTCGATCGGCGCCACCGTCGTTCCCATGAACTTCCGAGCAGCTGACGAGGAGGTGACTCACCTCCTGGCCGACTCCGGATCCAAGGTGGTGTTCGCTGACACCCGGTACCGGGAACTGATCGAGCGCTGCCGACCCGACTCGCTCGACGAGATCATCTACCTCGACGAGACCTACCCTGCCCGCAGAGACGCAGCCGAGGAATGGCCCCTGGTCAACGATGTCGAAGACGAGGACCTCGCAGCCTTGCTCTACACATCGGGTACGACCTCACTACCCAAGGGGGTCAAGCTGACCCACGGGGCTCTGTCTGGCTACATCATGGGGGCCAACGACGCCGCCGACGGATCAGACCTGGGTCGCATGATCCTGGCCGCACCCCTGTACCACATCGCCGGCCTGACCTCCCTGCTGAACGCTCTCTACTCCGGTCGGGTGACCGTCATCATGAGCCAGTTCGATGCTGACAACTGGCTCGATCTGGTTGGGGCCCACCGGGTGACCCACGCCTTCCTGGTGCCAACGATGCTGGCCCGGGTCCTGGAGGCTCCTACCTTCGTGGCAGCCGACCTCACCACCCTGGAAGCAGTCACATACGGGGCCGCCCCCATGCCACCGGCGGTCATCAAGCGGGCCATCGACGCCTTCCCGTCGACAGTCGGCTTCTCTGGGGCCTATGGCCAGACCGAGACCACTTCGACCGTGGCCGTTCTGGGCCCCGACGACCATGTCATCGATGACGACATCAAGCTGGCCCGGCTGCGCTCGGTTGGCCAGGTCCTCGACGATGTCGAAGTCAGGATCGTCGACCCGGAGAACAATGTCCTCGGCCCCGGCGAGCACGGCGAGGTCCAGCTCCGGACCTATCGGGCCATGGACGGTTATTGGGGCTCGGAGGAGAAGACGAGGGTCACGATCGACGAAGAGGGCTGGGTCCACACCGGCGATCTCGGCTACCTGGACGATGACAACTATCTCTTCCTCAGCGGGCGCTCGGGCGACATGATCATCCGGGGTGGGGAGAACATTGCTCCCGAAGAGGTCGAAGCCGTCCTCTATGAGCACAGTGACGTCCTTGATGCCGCCGTTGTCGGTCTCAACGACGAGACCTGGGGTGAAAGGGTGGTTGCCGCCGTAGTCCTGCGAGAGGGGGGTGATCTGGAGTCGGTCCAAGGCCATCTCAAGGACCACCTGGCCAGTTTCAAACGGCCTGAAACGATTCATGTGACCGAGGAGTTGCCGCGGACTTCGACCGGCAAGTTGTTGCGTCGTCATCTGATCCCGGTCCTGGAGGATCTGGGACTCTGATGCTCGACACCGAGGGTGCCAGCGGCTCCGAGGTCTACGACCAGATCAAGGTGTTGGAGCTGGCAACTGGGATTGCTGGCCCCTACGCAACCATGTTCTTGGCCGACAATGGGGCCGACGTGGTCAAGGTCGAGTCCAGAGCCGGTGACCCGTACCGATCGGACCCAGGATTCCAGACCATCAACCGCAACAAGCGGTCGATCGTCATCGACGATGTCATGGAATCGGACGACGGCCAAGCCCTGATCAGGGTGGCCGACGTCATCATCGTCGACCACCCTGGTCAGGGCCCAATCTTGCGGGCCCTCAACCCGAGGGCTGTGATCGTGACGATGCCACCTTGGGGTGAGCGGGGTCCCCTCGTTGATGCCCCGACCAGCCGCACGATCCTCCATGCCGCCACCGGTATTGCCTGGAGCCAGCAGTCCTACGGCGAGGTGCCCGTCGACATTGTCGTCCCTGTTGCCTCCTACGGGGCCGGCGTTCTCGGTGCCCTGGCAGCCTCGACGGGGCTGCTGGTCCGAGCCCAACGGGGGGTGGCCCCGATCTACGAGGTGTCGGGGGTGGCTGGTGCCGCCGCCATCCAGCTCGGTGAATTCTCGTTGGCGGGACCCCCCGAGATCCGTCCCGGTGATTCGGGCCTCGGGTCCAAGGGACGAGTGGCCTGCTATCGGCTGGTGGAAGCCCAGGACGGCAAGTGGTTCTTCCTCGCTTGTGGCACCAGCCGGTTCTACGAACGCATGCTGGATGTGATCGGCCGGCCCGAGCTGATCAACGATCCCCAACTGGCCAATCCCCCATGGGGCCTCATGCTCGATGAAGCCATCGAGCGGATCACGCCCATCCTCGACACTGTCTTCGCCACCAAGTCCCGGGCCGAGTGGCTCCAGATCATGGCCGAGGCCGACGTGCCGGCCCAGCCAGTCCTGACCCGCGAGGAGTTCCTCCAGACCTCAATCGTGGCTGCCAATGAGATGGACGTCGCCATCGAGCACCCTGAGCTCGGCCCGGTCAACATGATGGGCCTCGCCTTCACCATCGAGTCGGCCCCCGGTTCGATCCGGGCCCACGCTCCCCTCCTGGGCCGACACGGTCCCGAGGTGCTCGACCAGTGGCTCGAGCCTTCCGACAAGGTCAGCGGTAGCACCCCAGCTAGTGGCGGCCCGGCAGCCGTCGACTCCAACCCCGACCCCACAGCAGCTGAGCGCCCTCTGGCCGGGGTGACCGTGATCGACCTGGCTTCGTTCATTGCTGGCCCCGTCGTCAGCCGCCACCTGGCCATGCTGGGGGCCGACGTGATCAAGGTCGAACCGCCGGCCGGCGACCCCTTCCGGGGCATCGGTCCTCCCTTCATCTCCTGGAACCAGGGCAAGCGAAGCATCGCTGTCGACCTCACGACCGATGAGGGTCGTCAAACCCTCCACCAGCTGGTGGTCGATGCCGACATCGTGGTCGAGAACTTCCGACCGGGAGTGGCGACACGACTCGGTGCCGATCGCGAGACTCTGAGTGCCATCAACCCCGATCTGGTGTTTCTCAGCTCCCCGGGCTATGGAATCGACGAGACCAGAGCTGACCAGCCGGCCTTCGATCCCCTGATCCAGTCTCTCGGCGGATTCATGGCCGCCCAGGGAGGGCTGGTCGACGAAAGCGACGATCGTGAACCGGGTGGGACTGAGCCTGTCTTCCTATCAGTCCCGATCCATGATGTCGTGACCCCCATGGTCGGGGCGTTGGGACTGGTCATGGCCCTCTGGCAACGTCACCACCAAGGGGGGGGCCAGCATGTGCGTACCTCTCTGGCCCATTCGACGATGGTGGCCCAGGCGGCCGAGTACACCCGCTTTGCCGGTCGGCCTCCCACCGCCATCGGCGGCTTCGACTACCCAGGTCCTGATGAGGACAACACCTGGTCCATGGTCGACGATGAACCGGTATGGACTGATGGCGAGCTGGAGACACCCGTCTGTCGGGTGGGATTGACCAGCAGCGAGCTGGCCCAGGCCAACGACCTGGTGACCACCGACACCGATCCCGTCTTCGGCCCATTGGTGATCTACGGCCAGCTGATCGGGGGCGCCGGGGGGCCACCCAGCTGGTCACCCCAACTAGACGAACACGGGCCCGAGATCAGGGCCGAACTCGAACGGAGAGAATCCCAGCTATGAGCCAGCCACTGGCCGGAATACGGGTGCTCGAATTGGCTGAAGGGATTGCCGGCCCGTATGCCGGCAAGCTCTTGGCTGACTTCGGGGCCGACGTGATCAAGGTCGAGCCCCCGGACGGGGACCGCAGCCGCCGACTGGGACCGTTCCCGACCGAGGAATCGGATCCTGAGCAGAGCGCCATGTTCCTCCACCTCAACACGAACAAGCGCTCAATCGTGGCCAACGTCGACGACCCAGCGGTCGAGGCCCTCATCGCCAAGGCCGACGTCGTCATTCAGTCCGACCCGACCCCCGACCCGGCCCAGCTTCGGTCCCGCTACCCGGCCTTGGTGGTGGTGACGGTAACCGCCTTCGGCCTGACCGGACCCTATGCCGGGTTCAAGGGGGAGGAGATCATCCATATCGCATACGGCGGGCCGATGTCGGCTTCAGGCGCCCCGGAACGGGAACCGCTCAAGATGGGTGGCTCAATAGGCCAATACCAGTGCGGAACCATGGCCGCGGTGACTGCCCTGGCCGGGCTGGCCATGGCAGCACAGTCGGGGCAGGGCACCCATGTCGATCTGGCCAACACCGAGACCCAGGTGGCCTCCATCGATCGCCGAATGACCTACCTCCTCTTCGCCGCCTACCTGGGGGAGGACGTCGAACGCGTCGGGGGCTATGCGGTCAGCCCGTTCCCCGGGGGCTGCCGCCCCTCAGCCGATGGCCATGTCATGGTGTCGACCCTGATGAACTGGATCCCACGGATGCTCAGCGTTCTCGAAGAGCCGGAGATGAAGGCGCTCTACGACGATCCAGGCTGGATCTTCAACCCTGACCTGCCTGACCAGGCCGATGCCCTCCTTCTGGCCTGGACCTTGACCCGCGGGCGCCAGGAGGCCATGGAAGAAGCCCAACCCGCAGGCTGGCCGGTTACAGCCGTCAATCGCCCCGTCGATCTCCTCAGTGACGAGCACTTCGCCGAACGGGGCTTCTTCACCGATGTCGATCATCCGATCGCTGGATCGCTTCGCCAAGCCGGGGCCCCGATCAGGATGGACGAGGGCTGGCAGCTCAACCGCCCCGCTCCCACCCTTGGCCAACACAATGGTGAGACCTGGACTACCACTGATGGTGGGGCGGGCAGCCCTGACACCGAGACAACCAGCGACGCTGTCAGCAATGTGGATCTGCCCCTGGCCGGGGTGCGAGTGCTCGACATGACCGTGGTGTGGGCCGGGCCATACGCCACCTGCATTCTGGGTGACCTCGGGGCCGATGTGATCAGGGTCGACAACCCCTACGTCTTCCCGTCGGCCACCCGAGGTGTCCTGCCCCGCCCCCCGAAGGAGTTGGTGCCGGATCTGGGGGGCATCTTCGGTGGATACCCCGATGGTGACCCCGGTGAGCGTCCGTGGAATCGCAAGGCTCTCTTCAATGCCCACGCTCGGAACAAGCGAAGCGTCACCCTCGACCTGCGCAAGGAGCTCGGTCGCGAGACGTTCCTGAAACTCATCGACCAGTGTGACGTGATGGTCGAGAACAACTCGGTCGATCTTCTGTCCAAGCTCGGTATCGACTGGGACACCCTCCACGCCCGCAATCCTGAGCTGATTCTCATCCGCTTGCCATCCGTCGGCCTCACCGGGCCATACCGCGAATACCTCGGGTTCGGTGTCAACTTCGAGGCCCTGTGCGGGTTGGGGGCGATCCGGGGTTACGCCGACACTGATCTGAGCGAGAACGAGCCCGTATTCCATATGGATGCGGCCTCGGGTTCGGCCGGGGCCTTCGCCGCGCTGGCTGCCCTCCGACGACGGGAGCTGACCGGCCAAGGAGAGTTGGTCGAGGTGGCCCAGTCGGAAAACATGCTGAACCACATCGGTGAGCTGCTGATCGATGCTGACCGGACCGGGATCGAGCATGGCCCAATTGGAAATCGCCACCCGACCCGGGCCCCGCAAGGCTGCTACCCGTGCCAGGGCGATGATGCTTGGGCCGTGATCTCGGTCGGCGACGACGGTGAGTGGGAGGGGCTCAAGAGCGCTCTGGGGAATCCCTCATGGGCCGATGACGAGCGATTCGCCACTACAGGCGGACGTCGGGCCAACCATGATGAGCTCGATGAGGCGATCGCTGGGTGGACCAAGACCCAACTACCGAACGACGTCTTCCTTGCCTGCCAGGCTCAGGGGGTTCCCGCCGCTCCCGTGCTCCACGAGCTCGAGGCATTCGACGATCCCCATCTGCGGGCCCGCCATATGTTCAGACCGAACGGCAATGCCGAGACCGGCGAACACCTACATCCAGCCCATATCTGGCATTGGGATGGACCCGACTTGCGCTGGAACCAGCTCCCGGTGCTCGGCGGCGACAATGAGGCCGTGTTCGGTGATCTCCTCGGCCTCTCGACCGAGGAGTACGAAGCTCTGGACGCCGATGGCCACCTCAGCCTCGACTATCTGGGCCCTGACGGCCAGTCGCTCTAGCTTCGCCCCGTCCCCCAGCTATCAGCTGAAGAGGGGAGCTTTGGCCTTGGCGTAGGTGATCTTCTGGGTGACCTTGTCGCCGTCCCAATGGAGGAGATCGAGGCCGCGCCAGCCGACCGGCTCACCCTTGACCTCCAGGGTGCAGCGCCAAGAGACCATGACCTTGTCGGCCTCGGGATCGAGGAAAAGGTCCTCATCGAGGAACTTCATCTCACCGAAGGCCCCGTCGAACTGGGGGGCGAAGGCGGCCCGGATCGCGTCGACGCCCTGGTTTGCGGTGCCGTTGAACTCGTCGTAGACGGCCCCGTCGGGGGCGAAATACGACATCATCCGATCCAGGTCATTCTCGTTGAAAGCTTCCATGAAGCCATTGGTCAGGGCCAGCAGCTCATCTCGTCGTGACATATCCGTATCCTCCTCAGCGGCCCTTGAAGACGGGCTCGCGCTTCTCGACGAAGGCCCTGGAGGCCTCCTTGTGATCCTCGGTCTGTCCCGTATGGCGATGGTGTGTCGACTCCAGCTCCAGGCAGGTGGCCAGATCGCCTGCCGCTGAACGGTTGATGTTCTCCTTCATGTAGCGGAGAGCAATCGGGGGACCGGAGGCAAGACGGGTGGCCATGTCGCGCCACTCTGCTTCGTAGTCGGCGGGACCCACGACCTTGTTGACCAGACCGAGATCGAGGGCTGTGTCCATGGTCATCCGCTCAGGGAGGAAGTACAGCTCCTTGGCTTTGGATGGGCCGACGAGATGGGTCAGGAACCAGGTGCCGCCATAGTCACCGGCCAGACCCACTCGGGCGAAGGCGGTGGTGATGACGGCGGTGTCGACCGCGACTCGTATGTCACAAGCCAGGGCCAGAGACAGCCCGGCTCCGGCCGCCGGGCCGGGGAGGGCAGCCAGTGTTGGCTTCGGCATGGAGAACAAGGCGCCCGAGGTGGCCCGGTGGTTGAGACGCTGCTCGTGGACACCAACATCCCATGGCGTACCCTCTCCCCCGGCCCAGTCGTTCTCAGCGAATCCTTTGACGTCGCCGCCGGCGCAGAAAGCACCACCAGCCCCGGTCAACACGACACAGCGCACGTCGTTGGCGGTCTCCACCTCATCCAGGGAGGCAGCCAGTCCGGCCAACATCCCGTCGCTGAAGGCATTGCGACGTTCCGGGCGGTCCATGGTGATGACGGCTACGCCATCGTCTCCGATCTCACAGGTCAGGTCGTCGGAACCAGTATCGAATGAGCGAGCCATGATCATTCCTTCTCGGTGTCAGGGTGCCCTATTGGCACAGGCGATGGCGTCTCGATACTCGACGCTGTTTCGGCCCGATGCAAGCTGAGGCCAATGCTGTATCACCTCAGACCAGTCGCTAGCTTGCAACTCATGGAGCTCGTGAGGGTCTACACCGGCGACGACGGCCAAGGCCACATCAGTCGCAGCGTCAATGGTGAGCCACGCACCTGCCTGTTCATCCCCCTGGACGATGCTCCTGCCAGCGATGCCGGTAGGGCCACGTGAACGCTGACCCATCCCCGCTCCCCCCATCCGAGATCGAAGCGGCGGCGGGCGTTCGCCGTTTGAGCGACGCCTTGTTGAGCCATGACGTACCCCTGGACTTGTCAGATGAGGTAGCGGCCACTCTGTCGGCGTTGGCAGCCAGGGTCGAGGCGTGCTCAGCTCGAACCAAGACCCAAGCCTCTGGCCGCTACACGGGCCAGCAGCGCATCGAGTACTTCCTGACCAATGGATCGTGGCCCCCTCCCCCACCTGATGGGGGTGAGCTGACCTTCGATGCCCTGTCGTTCATCGGGGGCCGACTGAGTCCATTGTCAGCGGGCGTCCGCTACTACAGAAGGGGTGAGTCCGCTGTCGGCCGCGTTACCTTCAGCTCGGCCTACGAAGGGCCACCCAATCGGGTCCACGGCGGGGCCCTGGCCGCCACATTCGACGAGGTCATGGGAACGGTGTTCCGGGTCAGAGCAAACGGGTTGGCATTCACCGGGTCGCTGACCGTGCGCTTCGAGGCCCCGGCCCCAATCGGTCAGGCTCTCGAGTTCAAGGCCTGGCTAGCCAAGACCGAGGGCCGCAAGCACACAGTCCAGGCCGAGGGACACGGACCTGGTGGTCGTTTCGCCTCGGCGACCGCGACCTTCATCGAGATTTCGGCCAAGGATCTAGCTCAATTGGTCGAGGCCGGCAACACCAGCTAGTCGATCGGGCACAACCTCGGGCCACCGCTGGCCGGCCAGAGACACCAGGGGGTTCAGCGAATAGGGACCGCTCGGTTTGCGGCAACCCAGAGGGGCAACGGGCCTAGTCGAAGCGGATCCGACGGATCCGGAGGCGGCGGGTCCCTATGTCGATCACGGCCTCGTTGCCGGTCACGAATCGAACCCGGTGCTCGACCCCGACGAGGCCGGTTATCGAGGCATTGCTGAAGGGGTCGTCGACCTCGATATCGAGTTCGACCAGAGGGAGGGTCCACGCTACCTCGGGTGAGGTCGTGGCCTTGGCGGCCTTGGTCGAGCGGACCCGTTTGACCGGGAACGGGACATCGACCGGGTCGCACAGCACCACCTCGATGTCCTCCTGGCTGGAGTAGATCTCCAGTCGCCAGCGAGATCGGGTGGCTTCAGGAGCAAGGAGGGTCGGCCGTTTGCGAGCCACGCCCGCCAGGTTCCATCGGATGGCGGCCAGGGGGACTACCAGCAGGGCGAGACCAAGCATCTGTCTCAGGGCTTCCCGCATGTCTTCCTCACCCACCCCCACCTGCTACTACATCGTCAACCTTGATGGCCAGCACCCAGGCTCCGTCCTGGTTTGACAACACCCGTACGCCAGTACGGCTACTGGCCCACCGACCGATCTGCTCGAGCGAACCGGAAGGAAGCCCCTCGAAGTTGGTCCGCCATGCCGACTGGCTCGGGGTCAACACCACGACCACTTCCTCGGCGTTGCTCCCAGCCGCCTCGTCCACCAGAGCATCGACCCAGGCTGTCGTGGGCTCAGCCCGCAGGTAGGTGTGGGCTCGGACCGCCGTCGAACGATCAGCCCACGGTAGGAAGGGGTTGTCGGCCACGAGGAGTGAGCTCTTGGTTGCCGCCGCATAGGCAACATCGACCGCGTGACGATCGGCGTTGGTGACCATCTCGAAGGACTCGTTGCCGAATCGAGCCATTAGGAACAGCGGCACCATGACGATGGTGGCCACCGTGACGGCCACCGGTACTGACGATGAGGGCATGGCCAACAGGGCTCGGGCCACCAACACTGAAGCCATCGGAAGGGCAAAGGCCGCAACGCTGATGACGGTACCCCTCCCGTAGCCAACGAGCCCGGCCATGACGAATGGAGCCAGAGCGAGTGGTGCCAGAGGAAGAGCCGGACGCAGATGGCGCAGAGGATGTGAGGCCATCACCCCACCCAGGACCAAGATGGAGCCAACTATTGCCACCGTGAGCCAGATCTGAACCCTGGTCACCCACTGATGACCAGCTGACGCCGATACAGATCCAGCATCGGCGAGAGTCAGCCCCTCTGGCCAGTTGCCGCCCAAGTTGACGGCGAGGCTGTCGAAGGGAACCGACCACCACGGCTCGGCCACGATGAAGCTCCACAACAGGTAGGCAATGGTGATGGCCAACAGCAGCCTCCAGGCCACCCGGCGGCCGTGCAGGCCGAGGATGACGAGAGCGGCAACGACGAACAGTGGGGCGACGGGGTGAGAGACGATGATGGCGAAGCCGATGATCAGCATGGCGACGTAGGAAGCCGTCGAATTGGCCTCGGAGCGGTCGCCACCGGCACTGGCGAAACGACTCAGAGCGGGCGTAACCGAGCTCAATGAGCCGCGAGGCCGCAAGGGCCCGCTCTCCAACACGACGATGATGGCCAAGGGGCCAACGAGAGCCACGCTCAAAGGCGAGAAGTAGTCCTGCCCCATCCATGAACCGGCCACCAACACCAGAGCAGAAAGGGGGGCAATGAGGGGCTTGGCCGGATACGCCCTGCGGGCCAGGGCTCCGGTCAGGACAGCGAGGATGGCAGTAACGATGGTGGGCCAGAGGCGGAGCAGGCCGTCGAGCATGGTTGGGCTCAGTCCGGCAACGACGGGCACGAGCGAACCGTAGAAACCGGGCCACCCCTGCACCGATTCGGGCAGTGAGTCTCCGCCCGAGGACTCGCTGAGAGAGCGAACGAGACCCAGGTTCTGATAGACGGGCACGAACCGGGCGTTGTCAGCAGCAAAGGCAGGAGCGGTGTGCAAGATCCCGATCCACAGAACCGGGATATGGAAGCCGACAACATGGTCACCCTTGGCCGCATCAACCCCGACCATGATGCTGGCGACGATGGCCAGGGCGGCACCGACCCAATACATGACAGGCATGGCCGCGACCAGTCCATACCCGTCGACATCGGATGGCCGGACCCGCAGACTCCCCAAGAAGGCGGCCACCAGGGCGGCCGTGTACACCCCTGCGAAGGCGAAGGATCGACGCCGGATGGCGGCCAGAGACAAGACCCGCGTCGCCGCCATCAGCCAGGCGCCGGCCGAAAAGGCCTCGATGAATCTGAGACCAGGACCGAGACGATGAGTCCGTAGGCAGTTGCGGTTGCGATCAGCAGAGGTCGCTCGGTGAACCCGAACAAGAGCAAGAGTTGAGCGGCCAGGGCTGTCATGGCCGCTGAAAGCGCAATCGAGATGGCGACGGCAACGGGTACCGAGCGAAGTTTGCGCAGAAGGACCAAGCCCAGGGGAGCCCCGACCAGCCCTCCGAGGTGAACGAATGCGAGCACCCCACTGGCTGTGTCCAACCTGGCTCCCATGGCGGCCACAGTGAGCAAGGCTGAGCCGACCACGATGATGACCAGCCGTCCAAGGGAGTCTGAGCGACTCCAACCCCGGCGGATGCGTTGGCCCAGCCCGGTCATCGGCTTATCGGAGCCGGTCGGGGTAGGACAGCCATGACCGGTTGCACATTGCGGGCGAGCCAGTAGCGGCCGGTGCCGTGCTGAACCATCGAATGGAGCTGGGGAAGCAGGTAATGGAGCCAGGAGAACAGGATCAGGGCCGCGGCGTCAACCCCCTCCGGTGGCTCTGTCCCGAACGCAGGGTGGGTCATGAACGGCTCTGGTTCATTCAGGAGCGCGACCACGACTGGCGCCAGATCGTCCTG
>JAAETV010000671.1 GCA_024227975.1 Actinomycetes bacterium | reverse complement strand
TGCCTGGCTTTCAAGACGCCCACGTGCATGTGCCAGAGGCCGGGATCAACCTCGAGTTGTGCTTCCTCGGCGATGGTGATTCTCTGGCCGACTACGAACAGTCCGCGGTCGGGTGCGCCGAGGAGCAGGCGGGTTCGGATTGGATTCGGGCGGTGGGGGCACCATTGTTCGAACTGAGCGACGGTGGCGAGTTGCCAATCGATGCGCTCGACCGTGCTGTGCCGGACCGCCCAATCGTGGTGCTCGACAACCTCGGGCACGCCGTGTGGACCAACACAGCGGGGCTGGAGGCCGCTGGTATCAGCGCCGACGATCCTGATCCGCAGGGTGGTGTGTTCCAGCGGGACCATGAGGGACGTCTCACTGGGCAGCTCCAAGAAGACGCCCAACAGTTGGTCCGCAACGCAGCCGCGCCTGATGATGAGTCCAACTTCCGCGCCCTATTGACGGCGCTGGACGAACTGGCCCGGAACGGCGTGACCACGATCAGCGACGCTGGTGGGTACTGGGGGCAGAATCACCCAGCGGCGTGGGAACGCGCCAAAGCCACAGGCACGTTGACAGTCCGGGCGCACAACAGTCTGTACGTGTATCCCGATCTCGACGTGGAAGAGCAGCTCGCAGAGTTTGCGAGGCGGTTCAGAAACGACCCGGACTCGATGCTGCGGTTCGACACGGCCAAGGTCTATGTCGATGGGATCTTGGACCTCGGCACGGCGTCGCTCATCGACCCATACGACGTCCCGGTCGACGCGAACTACCCGAACGGCTTCAGCTATTTCACCAGCGAACAACTGACGACGTACGTGAACGAGCTCCACGCCCTTGGCTACCGAATCAACTTCCACGCCATCGGCGACCAGGCCGTTCGTGACGCGCTCGACGCAGTGGAAGCGATCGACGATGAGGCGTCCGCGATCGCCGACCGGCGTCACCGCTCGACCCACACCTACCTTGTCCACATCGACGACCTCGGCCGATTCGCAGAGATCGGTGTGGTCGCCGACTTCCAGCAGAGCGCCGATATCGTGGCCACCGACTACCACGAGTTCCTCGCCGGGTTCATCGGCGATCGAGCGTTCGATCTCATCCCCACCGCTCAGCTACTCGATGCTGGCGCGGCGGTATCACTGTCCAGTGATTGGGATGCCGGTCCGCTCCCACCCGTGGGCACCATCGAACGGTCACTCACCCGTGACGCCAACGCCGTTCCCGACCTCGAAACCGCCATCTCGCTGGTCACCATCGACGCCGCATACGCTCTCGGCCACGACGACACCACAGGCAGCATCGAGGTCGGAAAGTACGCAGACTTCGTCATCCTCGACCAGAACCTCTTCGACATCGACATCACCGCCATAGACGAAACCGAGGTGCTCCTCACCGTCGTCGGCGGTACCACCGTCTACCAGGCCCCAGGATTCCGACCATGAACCTCCCCGACCTTCGCCGCATGCCGTCGGCATCCGTCGGGCTCCCGATCGACGGCGAACTCCGAGCCGACTGCTTCGCCGACGCCAGCGTCCATCAGCTCATCCACTCTCAGCGGTAGCTGACCGTGAACAACAACGATGACACCGGAATCACTCGCACCTTTGTGGTGATCACTATCGCCGGAGCGCTCGTGGCATGGGACATCGGGTTCGAATACGGAGCCTTCGACACGATCTCGTATCGTCGGGTCCTCACGGTGTTCGTCGTGTCGACCGTCGTCCTCATCGCCACCATCGTCAAAGACGACGACACGTTCGCAACGTCGATCCTCAGCCGTATCGTCCTCGGACTCCCGCTGGCATATCTGATCGCCGATCTGACGTTCCTCACGACATCACAGACAGTTGTCGACATCCTCGGCATCGCCATCATTGCGAGCTTCCCCTACACCCTCTACGTCATCGCCCGGCTCCTCGACCAGGACTACTTCACCCTTCCCCATCGCGAGCGATTGATCGCAGCCATCGTCGTGGCCGCACTCGGGCTCGCAGGGTTCTACGTCGGCACTGCCAACGACCGCTTCCTGACCTGTACCGACTTCGAACGCACCGGCGACTACCAGCCCGCCAACTGCCAACCTTGACGGGCAACAGGCCGCCTCTCACAAGCAGCGCACATCGTCCACAACTCCACTCCAGGGCTCGCCCATATCCGGCATTCTGATCGGCAGCCGTCGTGAGGTCGATACTCGAAGACCCGCTCATACCGGGAGCGCATAATCCCAACGACCGGCTCAGGGCAGCCACTCGGGAACGGCCCAAGTGCAGTACCCGATAACGCCGCTCGGAAACTGCGGACACCCGTGCTCGGGTACCGGCGATATGCGAGGGTCCCGGTGCTCGGGTATGCAGACCGGATGCGTTTGCCCTGGTTGCGTGAACATTTCTATGCGAGCAAGGAGTGCCGATATCGGGCACACGCCGTAGCGGCTTCCTCAGGGCTGGTCCGGGAAGGTCCAGCCTGAGTAGGTAGATCGCAGTAGATCGAGGTGTCGAGTCCATGCCGCCCGCTCGATGGCTTTCGGCTCAATGGTCTTGATCTCATCGCCGCTCAGGACGAAGCCCCAGGAGAACCCCCCAACCGGATGGGCCTCACGGGCCATAGGGGAGGAGGGTGCGAAGCACAGGAAGCTCTCGGCACACCAGTCCAGTGACCGCGTTCGATCGCTTCGGGCTGGTGCATCGAACAGCGTGGGGCTTAGACCGTAGAAGCCGAATGGGGTGTTGAGACCGTTGTAGATCTCCAGTGGGTCAGTCACCCAGTGTCGCGAGTCGTCAGTGCCGGCGGCCCGCATACCCACGAGCTGTACCCAGCCGAGCAGGGCGTTGTATCCCTCGGCTTCCCAGTCGATCGATGCTTTGCAGATTGGGAATCCTTGCGCCCAGTCGGCGCTCCCGACGGATGCCGGTTGCGAGTTCGGGTAGACCTCTACGTTCACCATGCCAGGAAGCCCTCTCGCGACGAAGGGCAACGAGAGCTCGCACACGTTCATCTTGACAGGCTACGGCGCCGCGCGATTTCGTATCTCGGACCGCCGCTGAGCTGCGCTCACGTACCGGCGATCTCGATCGGGTGCCGTGCACCGTTACGCCGGCCCCGGGGAGTTCGCCCAGGTCAGCCGCGCGTTTAACAGCGCTCGGGTGGTGACGCTTCCGGACGGTCAGCGGATGATCTCGCCGAGTGCAGCGAATCGAAGCATGTGGGCCTGTCCAGCGTGGAGAGCGTACTCGTCGATCATCTTGATCAGGGCCGCTTGGAGGGGCCGTCCATGACCCAAACCCTCGGCCGTCAGTGAAGGCATCGCGGTGATCGCCGCGTCGGCCTTGCTGACTTCATCGAAGTACCACTGCAGGTCATCATCGACGGTCGTCGGGGAACCACCGGCATAGTCGTCGTCTCCGTAGCGGAGTGATCGTTCGCCGCCGCCGAGGCCCCAGGCCAGGTAGACGTGCTCCATCTGTGTCATGTGCCGAACGAGACCGAGGACCGACAACTGGACAGGCGGGACCGACCATTCGACAAGCTGATCGCGGTTGAGGTCTCGCAGCTTGCGATGGAACTCATGGCGCTGATATCCCAGCCAGGCCTCCAGAAGCTCCCTCGACTCCAGGCCGGTATCTGGCTGCTCCCACGCCGAGAAGTCGAATCCGGCCAGCGACTCAATCGTCATGCGACGACACTACTGATCATGTCGGTCCATCCGCTCGTAACCGGCGCCGAGTTGCGGAAGATGTGCCCTATAACGGGCGTCGCATAATGCGCCCTGGCACCCGGACATCAAAGTGCAGCTGCTCCAGTTCGCCTAGTCGGAGAGGCGACGATGACCAGACTCAACCCGACCGCTGCAGGTCCAAGTTGTCACCCGAGTGATCTCGTCGGGAGACCTCAGAGGGATTCTCGCTGCTCTGGTTGTGACAAGCTCCGGCGGTCATCCGGGACCATGGTCGGCCAGCTCAGCATTCCGTCGGCAACGCTACGGTGACTCTCAGCCTGGGCCCTGGTGTTTGGGCTATGTTCCTACGCTGAAGCGACGAGAGGCAGGGCATCTGATGGCAGGCAAGTTCGAGCTCTACAAGGACAAGGCAGGCAAGTTCCGTTTTCGGTTGAAGGCAAGCAACGGTCAAATCATCGCCGTGGGTGAGCCCTACAAAACCAAAGCATCAGCCCGAAACGGCATCGACTCCGTGAAGCGCCACGCCCCAGACGCCGCGATCATCGACGACATCTGACAACCCACCACACCTCCTTGGGGTCGGCTGATCGGATCCACCGAGCCCAACAGCCGACCCGTCGAAGGTCCACACCGAGACACGTACCGGCCAGCTCCCTGGGGTCGGTGTTGTCGAGCACTCGGGTCGTGAGTCGCCCCCGGGTGCTCGCAGGTCGTTGGCCAGCAGCATTATGTCGGCAGGAATTGGGGGCGGCGCAGATCGAACGCCGACCGCCAACCTGCCGATCGAGGTTGCCGGATACGGACGGATTCGATCAGAGCGGCTTGACCATCCGACAGGCACGGGAGCCGGGAGCAAAGATGATCGACGGCGATCTGGCCTCGACCTTCATCCCGCGGCGCTCATAGAGCCGACGGGCACCCGCGTTCTTCTCCCCAACATCGAGAACGATACGAGTACAACCCGCAGCGGAAGCCCTGCCCTCGGAGTAGTCGAGGAGTGTCGAACCGATCCCGGCTCCTCGGTGCTGGCCGTCCACCGCGACGGCTAGGAGGTAGTAGTCGCCGTCAGGGACGGCTTTGATGAATCTCTTGATGCGCCGCCCGAGCATCGAGAGAGCAGCCATTCGCGCTATCCGGAACCCTGCTGCCCTGCGCAGAGGTTCGTCCGACGACTGCTCATGCTGTTGCGACGTGTACCCCGACGCCATTCCAGCGATCCGACCTGATCGTTCGGCGAACACGGCAGTTTCATAGGACAAGTCGTGACCGGGGCTCAGGTATGCCTCCGCAATAACCCGGTCGTAACCCTTGCCCAGCAGCACTCGAAAGGCACCCTCGGCTGCCTCGTTGAGATAGCGCGCATACAACAGCCCTTCCTCGATGGTGGGGCGAGCGGGGCGGACCGCCGCCGAGTCAGAAGCCATGAAACCACCGTACATCGAACGCTCTCATCCGGGTCTGGCGGGCGTCGCGCTCACTCCATCAATCAAGCTCTCCGGCGCTCGACATGTCGGCTACGCGGATCGCTGGGCCGGGGTGCTCGGTATCACTGGTGGTGAAAGGGATAGGTCGTCGAAGCCCTTGAGGATCAGCCAGAGAGCGAGTGCCAGCTCTCCAAGAGGAACAGGAATGACGAAGATGGCCTGCACGGAGTCCGAGGTGCCTGAGAACACATCGAGCATGATCAGCACGGTTCCGGCCAACATCCACGCTGCGGCCGCGAAGCCCCAGATCGACAGCCATCGGGGGACCAGCCTCGTGCGGTAGAGCATGGCATAGAAGATCAGGGCCGCCGCAGTGAAGACGAGGACGTACAGTCCGAAGGTTCCGTCGTTTTCGGCCAGGAGCGAGTCGCCGATGGCCTGAAGGCCGGGGCCGTCGGTCGCATCGGCGGTCTGAGCCTCTTCGCTGAGGTCGATCAGGGCCAAGACCTTGCCCTCGATGGCGATGAGGAAGACCGCCTCCACCGTCCGGAATCCGACATAGGCAAGAGCCAACGCCTCGCTGAACCGTCTCAGCACCGGGAACATGAAGTAGGCAATCAGGGGGATCGCCATGACTGCGATGAACTCGATCAGCAGGCCCAGTGTCACCACCGTCCTGTCCGGGTAGGCGCGTTCCAGGAAGTCCTCGGAACCGGTGGCTGGGCCATAGATCACGCCTCCCACCAGATGAAGGACCAGGGCGACGATGAAGAGCACACCGACGATCACCGCGGTCCGCCGATCTGTACCCACGTGTGCTTCGGTACTCATTGGGTGCTCGCTTCGCTAGATACGGTCGCTGTCTGGCCGACCCGGGCCAACTGCTGTAGCTCAAGGCTCCCCCTCCGTGGACAGCTGCTGTAGGGTCCAACGTCCCCGAGCGCGCGGCCCGGCGTGTTCGAGCGGTCTGAGTGATCGGAAATGGAACCAAGCAGAGTCACCCGTCCGGGAGCGCTGATGTCCGCCACCGAGGGCGACCGTGGCCTGTACAGGTCGAGCGTTTCTCCGTGCTCGGCATTCGTGCCGTTTTCCCTCGCCCAGCTCGACAGATTTCGTAGGGCCATCCAGAGGGTAGATCGAGACGATCTCGCTCGTGTAGAAGAAGTCGATCGGTTCACCCTCGACGAACGGGCTGGTGTTCGTCGTGACGTGGGCGTGAGTGTCACCGACGTCGTAGCCCAGGCGGTGTTGAACACGCGGCAACGTCGGCCGTCGTTCAGCTGGACCTCGACAGGCCTGCCGTCGTGCCGACGAAGGGTTGAGATGACCTCGGTGTCAGCTGGTCCGAGGACATGTTCGATCACAACCAGGAGCTTCACGACCCTCACGTCGTGCACCACAATGGAGGAGTGGGAGGCGGCTACGAGTGCCACCGGTCTAGGAGAAGTGATCGAGGTCGGGTTCGTCGAGCCCGAGTGTGGCTTCAACCCCGGCGTGGACGGCACACCATTGTGCGAGGCCGTCTCTACCGCCCCTGACTGACCCGATCCTCAACCATCTCCGAAGTGCCTTCTCGAAGACATTCCATAACCGCAATCCCAAGCACTACCACTCCTGGCCAAGAGCTGGGACCTGTCCGACAATGCTCATCTCCTCAGCGAAGAGCGCGTGGGCCCGAGAAGAACAGGAGCTGCGACCTCGATGAATGGGCGGGAGCTCCACTCCCGGCCGGGAATCCGTGTAGGTTGCGATCGTGGCAAGCATGACCGGCAAGGCAACTCACGTGATGGCCACACGAATGGCCCCGGTTGGCAAGCGGTACTCTCGACTACAGGCGTCCGTGTTCCGAAAGACCAGCGGGCGACTGTGGAAGCGCTTCCTCGGCAAGCCTGTCATCTTGATGGACGTCGTTGGGCGGGCAAGCGGCCAGCCCCGGCCGGTCATGTTGATGAGGGTGGAACGCGGCGATCAGTTCGTCGTCTGTGGTTCGAACGGCGGCAATCCGGACGTGCCGAACTGGTATCGCAACCTGGTCGCTGCGGAGGAGGCCTACGTCGAAGCGGACGGGAATCGCCACCACTACACCTTTGTGGAGGTCCCCGAAGGCGAGGAGCGTGAGGAATGCTGGGGATTGCTCGTCGCGGCGTACCCGAACTTCACCAGCTACCAAGAGCTGACCGATCGCCGACTCCCGGTGGGCCTCCTGAGCCCTACATAGCAGGACTAGCGCGAACACCCTGAGCTGGGCAACGAAAGGGCTCGAAGAAGGCGGCTTCGG
>JAAETV010000670.1 GCA_024227975.1 Actinomycetes bacterium | reverse complement strand
TCGTTGCCGTCCTCGTCGACGATGCGGACTTCGGTGTGCATGGCGGGCAGACCGGCTGAGCCGATCTTGGTCGAGCAGTCCTCGGGCTTGAGGGCAAGGACCAGGGGGCTGGTCTCGGTCATCCCGAAGGCCTGTTGGAGGGGGAGGCCTACGGCGTCCCAGGCCTGGATCAGGGGGAGGGGGGTTGGCGACCCGCCGACGGCGGCGGCGGTGATGGTAGGGAAACTGGTTTCGGCGAAGGCGGGGACCTGGCTCATGAAGAGGTAGTTGGCCGGTACACCGATGAAGTGGGTGACCCCCAGCTCGGGGTCGCTCAACAGAGAAAGTGCTCCGGCCGGATCGAAGGTCCGCATGATCAGATTCAACCCGCCGAAGTGGAAGGCGGGATTGGCAAAGACGTTCAGGCCACCGGTGTGGAACAGGGGTAGGAAGGCCAGGTTGACCATGTCCGAGTGGAGGCTGAAGAACTCGACACAGCTGATGGCGTTCCACAGGGTCATGCCCTGGGTGATCTCGGCTCCCTTGGGGCGGCCCGTCGTGCCCGAGGTATACATGATCGTGAGGACGGTGTCATGGGTCGACGGATAGTTCTCCACGGTCGGGCTGGCCGCCGCCAGCACCTCCTCGTATGCCGCGGTGTCACCGTCGGCGTCTTCCCAGCTGATCCGGTGAACGATGCTGCTGGTAGCGGCCAGCTTGTCGACAGCTTCGGCGAAGTCGTTGTCGTGCACGATCACCTTTGGTGAGCAGTCACCGACGATGTATTCCAGCTCGGGTATGGCCAGACGCCAGTTCAGGGGCACGAAGATGGCGCCCAGTTTCCAGCAGGCGAATTGAACCTCGAAGAAGTTGCTGTTGTTGTTGGCCAACACCGCTACCCGGTCGCGGTGCCCAATCCCGAAATCGGTGGCCAGGGCCGAGGCCAAACGGCAGGTCCGCTCGTCCATCTCGCGGTAGGTGAAGGAGCGGTCGGTGGCCAGATCGACCATTGCCGGCTGGTCACCTCGGACCAATGCATGATGGCCGATCCAGTCATACGAACGAGTTGTCACCACGTCTTCTCCCTGCTGATGGCCGGCTGGCGGCCTCTGGTCGTCTGCCGATGGTGCTACGTCGTGGCGGGGAAGGCAAGAAGCGGGGCAGGGTTCAGCTGTGGTCGTCCGGCGGACGGGGTGCGGGCCTCAGATCTCGCGCGGGCGAGGAATCGGGAAATAGGCCACACCCCACAGGAATCCGAGGATGGTGGCAACGAGCACGGCGCCCTTTGCCCCCTCATTGCTGTCGAGGTCGCCAGTAGCCATCTCGGCGATGATGGCGGCGATGAGGAGGATGCTGGCGGCGCCGAGGACACCCCGGATCAGGGACAGGAAGAAATTGACGACGCGGAGTCGCCGTCGGCGGCGTCTGGCCTTGCGAGCCCGCCTGCGATTCTGTTTGAGCTCCAGCTTGGCCAACTTCTTGGCCGTGCGGAGGTGCTGCTTGCTCCTCGTCGTCGCTTCCTCGGCCGCCACCTCACGAGAGATCGGTTCGACGAAGGCCACAAGGCCAGGGTGGCGAGCCTCCTGCTGATGGGGGGCAAGACTGGGCTGTCGCGTCGTCGGTTGCTGGCTGGCCTGATAGACGGGGGGTGACGATGGTGGTTGGTACTGGGTGTGTGGTCGGGGGAGGGGAGCAGCAGGGGTTGGTTGGGTGGCCGGAGTTGACCGAGCCAACGCCCGTTGGGTCAATGGAGTCGGGTGGGATGCCGGCACCGGCTGAGCTCGAGGTCTTGGTTCGGGATCGGGGGCAGGCGGGGGTCCGGGTGCCGGTTGGTGAGGTTGGAATCTGCGGTTGCCTGGGGCCTGGGGTGACCCCACCGGTGGAGGAGTCAGGTCCCGGCTGGAGGCGGGTGGCGATGGCTCAGGGGTTGGAGGTTGGGGTGGTGGGGGTTGGAGAGCCGGATCGATAGGTAGGCCTGGTGGGGGAGCGGGGGCGTCGGTTCCAGATCCGGGTCCACCAGCGATACGGTCGGGTCCGGCAACGAAAGAGACGGGCTGGCCCAGCCCAGTCTCAGGGATGTCGGTCATGTCATCGGTCAGAGAGTTGTACGGGTATGGGGCCTGGACCCTGGTCGGGTCGATCAGCTCGGTCTGGTCAACGGCCGAGTTGAGGGCACCGGTCGCGGAGTTGGCTGTTCTGGTGGCGGCTTCGCTGCGGTAGGCCCTGAGGAGCCTGGCCGTCCACTCGGCCGCCGTGGGCGGGCGCGTTTCTCGGTCTATGGCCATACCGACGCTCAGCATTTCGAGCATGTCGGTCGAGATATCGGCTGTAGTCAGATCCAGGCGCTCAGGATGACGGCCCGTTGTGAACTCGGCGACGACCACGGTGGCCGAGAAGATATCGGCCCGGTAGTCGGCCTTGCCTCGGGGGTCGGCCTGCTCAGGGGCCATGTAGCCCTCGGTACCACCTCCGACGGTCAATGCCGAGGCCCCGTCTGAGATATCACGGGCCAACCCGAAATCGGCCAGAACCAGCCGTTCACCGTCTTCGATCAGCCTGGTCGGGGCGAATTCATCGACATACTCGGTGGCCCGGAACAGGAGGTTGCTCGGCTTGATGTCTCGATGAACGATGCCTTGAGCGTGGACGGCCTCCATACACGCTCCCAGCTCGGTGATGAGCCGGATCAGGTCATCTATGGAGGGCCGACCCGTCTTCACGACCCGCTGGCGGAGGGTGCCTCGTTCAGCCAGCTCCATGACCACGAAGGGGCGACCGTCGTCCGTCTCACCAAGATCGAAGACTCCGATGAGACGATCGCTGCCAAGGCGGCGGGCGACCCGGGCCTCGGTCACGAAGCGGCGACGGACGTTGACGTTGGCGCTGTGGTTCTCGGCCAGGACCTTGATGGCAACGGTTGAGTCGAGTTCGGGATCAAGGGCTGAGTAGACGGAGGCGAAACCACCGATCCCGATCCGGTTCAAGACCTGGTAGCGACCGAAGTGGGAGGGGAGGCTGAGGTTGCCATTGGCGATGGCCAGGTCGAGCTTGATGGTCTGGTCATGTCGAGGGCCCGACATGACGGGAGCCGGAGGGGTCGGTCGTTCACCCTCATTGTCGGTCTCGTCGACCATCCCCATCCCCTATTGGCTGTGTTTGGTGTGGCGGCGCCATTGAGTGCCTTCAGTCACCAATGATGATGCTAATGCGCGCGTCGTCGTAGCCAAGCTCATGAAGTACTTCTCTGGTGTGTTCACCGAGTTGTGGTGCGTGACGGAATAGTCCAGGCGAACCCGATCGGTACCTGATGGGATCGCGGACCGCTCGGTACGGCCCCTCAGTCGGGTGTTCGTGATCGACGAGAAGCCCGACGGCGTTGAAATGGGGGTCATCGGCTAGCAGTTCGAGATCGATGACCGGTACGGCAGGAATGGAGCGGGCGTCGCACGACTCCATCCACTCGGCCGTGGTCCGGGTGGCGATGATGTCGTCCATCAACCCGTAGAGGGCATCGACGTGCTCGACCCGACTGTTGACCGAGGCGAAGCGCTCGTCGTCGGCCAGTTCGGGACGGCCGGCCAGGGCGAAGAAGTCATGCCAGTTCTGGTTGGTGTAGGGGAGCACGCAAACCCAGCCGTCGGCCGAACGGCGGGGGCGGCGGTGCTCGGTTTGGAGTCGGAGGTAGCCGAAGTCGCCAATCGGGGGCCGGAAGGTGTGGCCGCTCTGATGTTCGACCAGGTTGAAGGTGGCCAGCGATTCGGCCATAGGGACCTCGATGAACTCGCCTTCGCCCGTGGTCGTTCGGCGATACAGAGCAGCCAGAACGGCTTGGGTGATGTGGAGGCCGGCCACCTTGTCGGCGATCACGCTAGGGACATAGGCAGGTTCTCCGGTTCGCCAGGTGAACATCGAAGCCATCCCCGAAGCGGCCTGGATGACATCGTCGTAGGCTGCTTTGGCCGCGTAGGGGCCGTCGCTACCGAACCCGGTGGCTGAGCAATAGATCAGATCCGGGCGGCGGACTCGGAGGGCGGCATCGTCGAGCTCGAGCTTGGCCAGGGCCACTGGGCGGATGTTGGTGACGAACACATCGCAGGTGGCGATCAGGTCGAGTAGGGCCGCCCGGCCAGCGCTGGTCTTCAGGTCGAACACGACGCTGCGCTTGTTGCGGTTCAGGG
Organism: Actinomycetes bacterium; assembly: GCA_024227975.1. Next base: position 465 of record JAAETV010000670.1, on the reverse strand, counting down.
CGAGATTGAAGGCACTCATCCCTTCCGAGCGCATGGGTTCAAAATCTCGCATCATGTCGCCCCCGGGAGCCTCCACCTTGATGACGTCGGCCCCGAGATCGGCCATGGCCCGCGAGGCCATCGGCCCCATGACCAAGGTGGTCAGGTCGGCGACACGTATACCGGCGAGTGGTCCTGGCGAAGTCTGCTCAGTCATTGGCTCCAAGGTTGGCGCAACACTGACCGGTTGGCCACCTGGCCGGTTCTCTGTACCGGTCCTGTGATGGTGGTGCCCCCGACTGCGACTGCATCGAGCGGATCGTGAACGGGATCGCGCAGGGGTTCGAGTCGCGAATGGGCGTCTCACCGGTCGACTAGTTTGATAGAAACCTTGAGCAGGTACATGCAGTTGGGCCCGTAGCTCAGTGGTTAGAGCAGGCGACTCATAATCGCTCGGTCCCGGGTTCGAACCCCGGCGGGCCCACC
>JAAETV010000669.1 GCA_024227975.1 Actinomycetes bacterium | reverse complement strand
TACAACTCTGCGGTGACATTGACCGCGCTCACATTCAATCCGATGGCGACGATCAGCCCATAGACGAGCATTGCCCAACGCGTCCGTTTCTTGTACCAGGTGGAGACGCGCTCCATCGAGTTGTTGAACCAGCCTTCGATCCCCTCGCGGAACTTGAGGACGTCGTGCCCGGCCTCCTCATAGAGCAGCTGGAACTGCGACCTCAATGGACGAGGTAGCCCATCGATGCCCTCCTGGAGCCGACCCCAGACCTTGTTGTCGTCTTCCTCCGGAGTCAGGATGTCGACGAGCGCCCGGGCGAAGTCGGCCGGAGGTATGTGACTGATCTTGCTTGGCCGGTTCAGGCGAGCCGGGTCGAGCCGGCCGATGATCGGATGGTTGAATAGCTGATCGAATAGAGAGGCTGAGGGGGTGGTTTCCGATCGGCTGGTTGGCGGTTCGCTTCGCTTGGGGGCGCCACCAATCCGGGCGGTGAGCTTGGGTTCCTGGGGCAGGGCCACGTCTTCGCTCAGGATGCGTTGGATGGCCGTCCAAAGCGTCTTCGATCTCGTATTGAGGGCCTTTCGGACCGCCTCGTTCATACCGGAGACCGCGAGGCTACAAACGAAGAAGACGAAGATCAGCCCAATGATGACGCTAGTAATCGTGCTGGCAAACACTGGCCGCACACCCCCCCGGGTCGCTCACATGCGCCGACCATAGGTCCGACATCGCGAACGCGCCACCGGAACTCAGATTTCATTGGAAGGCGCCCGGACTCCCCTGTCGCTAGCTGGAGGGACCCAGGATG
>JAAETV010000668.1 GCA_024227975.1 Actinomycetes bacterium | reverse complement strand
CTCACTGAACAGTATATTAGACAGCCATATTTATTATCCATTATTTATTATCCACTCAAAATCAGCCGCATACAGGTTATACCCCACACAATCAGGCTCGATGTCTCTCAAAATACGGATATTTTCTGGAAAAGTGGTACTTACTTTGGTGGGTTTCTGAAGCCTAAACATACCCGCCCGTGAAACGGTAGTTTAAGGTTAAGTTTGTGGTTTTTTAAGGTTGCTTAGATCTACGTCTCAGGAAAAACCTCAGCACATTGCCTCAACCCATGCACCCAGGCTTTGCCGAGTTGGTCGCAGGCTTGTCTGATGTGGTGCACACTGCCTACCAGTGTTTTGAAAGGGCTTTCGAAGTCTCTGGTTAGGTATATCCAGTGTTTGCTGTTTATGTTTAGTCTGGTTAGGATTTCTGGTGTGTGTTTTGGTATTGCACCTTTCTTGTCTTCTCTGAGTATGCGTCCTGTCCAGTCTACTAGTTCGAGGTAGTCTGTATATCTAAACGGGATGCCTTTGGGACTGTTCTTTCTTGGGTTTCCTGCG
>JAAETV010000667.1 GCA_024227975.1 Actinomycetes bacterium | reverse complement strand
TTGTCGTGTCGCTCCCCTGGAGCGAAGCGTTTGATGATCAGGGCACAGGCCAGCCCGAACGTCCCCCCGGCGAAGTCGCGGGGCCGTGTCGCGTTGATGACCAGGCACCACGGAGGCACAACACCTCGGGCGACCTCCTCACCGGTTTCGGCATCAACGACAGGTATCGAGGGGTTGAGGATCACCCCGGCTCCGAGCATCGCTCCTTCACCGACTCGTGCTCCCTCGGTCACCATCGAGCGACTACCGATGAACGCGTTGTCCTCGACGATAACGGGTGCCGCTTGTGGTGGTTCTAGTACGCCACCGATGCCGACCCCGCCCGAGAGGTGAACGTCGCGGCCGATCTGCGCGCATGAACCGACGGTGGCCCAAGTGTCGACCATGGTGCCCGAGCCGACTCGGGCACCGATGTTGACAAAGCTCGGCATCAGGATGGCACCGGGCTCGATGAACGATCCCCAGCGTGCGATCGCACCCGGCAGCACTCGCACCTCAGCCTCTTCGAAGCCGGCCTTCAGGGGAACCTTGTCGACGATCTCGAACGGCCCTATCTCGATTCGCTCGTTCGGCTGGGTCTGGAAGTACAGCAAGATCGCTTGCTTCAGCCACTCGTGGACGACCACCTGGTCATCGACTAGTTCAGCAACTCGGACCTGGCCGGTGTCGAGGAGCCCGACCACCTCACGAATCGCTTCGAGGTTGCTTGCATCGGGCAACAAGCCCGAGCGGTGCTGCCAGAGTCCGGTTATCGTTGCCTCCAGCGGGGTGTCCATCCCCCCTGAAGCTAGTGAACTCGGCGCACGATAACTCCGGGCCTGACCGGCCACTGGGACCCTCGCACTTCGGTACCACTTTCGAGTGGATAGACGCGCAACCGACCAGGGGCGACGCGTCCGGCCGGCGTACTCGAGCGCCCGACCCGGGCCAGTGCGCCGGAACCAGTGAACCCGTTTGGGAGCCCTGCCATCGTCTGTTGATGGACGACGAAGCTCGCCGACGAGCAGTCGAACTCGTGCTGAAGATCACGAACGGTGCCATCAGCGAAGGAGAGAGGGACGAGGCCATGCGAGAGCTGGAGCGCCTTGTCCCAGATCCAGGCGTCAGCGACCTGATCCTTTGGCCTGCCAACCACCCGCTCTCAGCGGAGGTCGAGGACCACAACCTCACACCTGAGCTGATTGTGGAGTTGGCAAGTCAGTATCGGCCGTTGGAGCTGTAACAAGGACGCACGCATACCGGCAATTGCCGTGCCCGGGAACGACGGCCGAACCGGGCCCAACCGAGTAGCGTCGGAGACGTGGAGTACATCGTCCTCGACGACGACCAGGACTTGGCCAAAGCCGCAGACCACGCGTTCTCAGGCCGAATGGTGCACGTCGAAGTCGGATTCGAGATGGGACCCGACGGCCCTGAGCCCAAGGTCGAGCTGCTCCGGGTCCTGCTTGATCAGGTTCAGCGACTCTTCGCCGTCGATAGCCGTCAGTACCTGCCGCACCCGTTTGTGGACAGCCGCTACCTGCGCAGCTGCGTGATCGATCCTGCTCGACGGCCAGGGACACCGGGCGGCGTGCGGGAACCTCGTCGACCCCGGCCAGACCCGGTGCGAGATGCCGTTGCACTGCCCCGGCCAGAGCACAGCTAAACGACCACTACGAGGGTGCGAGCATGCGACGGGGCATCACCCGCCCCGGGCTGTCAGACTCGAAAGCGTGAGGTGGATGGTGGTCCGACAGGACACCCACGGGACTCGGTTCGACGTGCAGGGATTCGAGACCGAGGCCGAGGAGCTGGTCGAGCGATTCGAGTCGGGCTACCCGCATCACCAGACCTACTACATCGAGAAGCGCCCTACGGACCCAGCAGAGGGCCAGTGACCCGGGCAGTCGCACCACCCGCCCGGGTACGGGCTTGTCGCGCGCTCGACAACGACGGCGGCTGGACTCCCTTCGCCACCGACCGTGACCGCCTGGCCGTCGACGAGCCGGAAACGCTCATCGCACCCTGCGTGGTCGCGTTACGATCGTCTCGACCACTCTCCAACGCCGGTTTCTTTGGGGGTGTCTGGAGGTTGGGGGAGCAGAGGAGGCCTGAACGGGCCGTACGGCCTACTGCTTGGCGTCCGCCTTCTCGTGAGCTCAGGTGCGTTGTTGCTGTCTCGCATCGGCGGGGTGAGCTTCGATCTGTGAGATGGTGGTCTCGGTGGTTGCCAGTGGTGTTGCTGGTGAGAAGAGGTATCCCTGGCCAACGTCGCACCCGAGTTCTCT
>JAAETV010000666.1 GCA_024227975.1 Actinomycetes bacterium | reverse complement strand
GCCGCCACACCAGCAACGATCGGCCACCGACCGAACTGTGAGATCTTGCTGTTCAGGTCCACATCATGTCCGACGCTCGGCGGCGCCAGGAGGTTTACCGCCTGTCACCCGGTTTGGCGTCGAGCCAACCACTGTTGTTGGGGTCGCTCACCACCATCTCCCGGTTCTCGGCCGAGAAGGAGCATCGGTCATTGCCGATGACGTAGGTGTAGAACCCGAACTGCATGCAGTCAGCGTCCTCGCCGAGATGTCCGAGTCCGTAGACGTGGCCCAACTCGTGGGCCACGGTGGCCAAGCAGCTTGCCGGGTAGTCGAGGGAGTAGGGGATCGTCTCCACCTCGCCACTGACACAAGTCAGATCGTCACCGTCCATCCAGGCGCCCCCGTACCGGTTTGCCCCCACCCGGCCGTCGATGCGGGCACTGGGATAGGCCACCATCCGCACATCGTCGCCGGGCTGGAGACCAAGCCCAGCTCGGACTTCGGCTCTGATGTTCATCAGTCGGTACCAGCGAGGGTCATCGCCATTGGGTTCCTCGTCGTACCACTGGGCCGGGTGCTGGCCATAGACGACGTCGACACCGCCGACGGGTAGGTGGAACGTCCCACCGAACTGGTCGTACCAGAACTGTTGGAGCTCAACGGCTTGCTGGTCGATGAGGGCAATGGCCTCTGGATCGGTGCTCTCATCGGCCTCGATGAAGTAGACGAATCTCAGCACACCGGTGCCGAGGTCGGAATCAGGCTCGGTCAGTCCGTCGGGGGTAGTTGAATCGATGACGTCGCTGCGCTGTTCGGCAACGGCCTCCGTCAACCGCCCGGCCATGGCATCACCCTCGAGCGAGGGGTGATCGTCGGTGGCATACGGATCATCGGTGTTGTTGCCCGGTGTCGACGGTCCCCCTTCGGTTTGGCCAGGAACGGCCTCGTCGACCAGGGCACCGATGGCTTCCTCGGTCACGGGGGTCGTCACATCAGCGGTGATGCTGGCGTCATGAGTTTCATCCATGAAGCCTCGATAGCCAAGCGTGAAGACGGCGATCCCGAGCGCCAGCAGGAGAACATTCCTCGTCAGCCAGGTCTCGTTCGCCGTCATGGGAGTTCGCCATCCGCCGTTTCATGAGCCTTCGACCCGCTGCTCAACGATCGTCAACTAGGGCTTCAGCTTAGCCACCTATGTCCAATGGTGGGAACCCAGAGAAGGGGCGAAACCGAGCTCCCCCGAGTGGCGAACGTGGGGTTCGCCACCTGAGTGGTGGCGAACCCCTGCCGTGGTCCGATCTTGTGATGGTCGAGGGAGGGCTTGTCGCTGAACAAGCCCGAGCGGATATGTCCTCGACCTGAGTGGGGGATCGGACTTCACGGATGGTGTAGATCCGTTTGCGTGTGTCTAATGCCTATTCAGACACACAACGGTCGAGTTGACTGCTCTACAAATCCCCCAAAGACCCCTAGGCACCCTTTTGGGGGTCTAGGGGTCTTTGGGCCTGATTTCGGCCGGGAGATCGACCACCGTGGCACCATCTTGGATGGCTCTGGACCGCTTGATGCTTGACCACTCTCAGGTGGTGGTGTCCAGCATCGAGGACTCACGCCGTTCGATGTAGGCCCGCAGCTCGGCATCAATGGCGTCGTCCATCGGGGGTGGCTCGTAGATCGCCAGCTTCTGCTTCCACAGGGCGTTGGCTCTGGCCGCGGCTTCGATCGACCCTTCCTCTTCCCACTGCTCGAAGCTCGAATTGTCGGCTACAGCCGAGCGGTAGAAGGCCCCCTCGAAGTTGGCCAGGGTGTGTTCGGACCCCAGGAAGTGCTGGCCCGGCTCGTTGGCGATGATGGCATCGATGGCTTGACCGTTCTTCGACAGGTCGACGCCCTGGGCCAGGACCTCCATCATGCCTAACTGGTCGCTGTCCATCACGAACTTCTCGTAGCCGACGGCCAGGCCCCCTTCGAGCCAGCCGGCAGCATGGAGCACGAAGTTCACCCCACCCAAAACCGATGGCCACAATGTCGAGGCACTCTCATAGGCGGCCTGGGCGTCCGGCACCTTGGACGCGGTCAGCGACCCGCCCGAGCGGAAAGGAACCCCGAGCCGGCGGGCCAACGCCCCGACGGTGAACAACACGAGAGCCGGTTCGGGGGTGCCGAAGGTGGGAGCCCCCGTTTGCATCGACATCGAACTGGCGAACGACCCCAGCACCACGGGTGCCCCCGGCCTCACCAGCTGGACGTAGGTCATTGCGGCCAGCGCCTCGGCCAAGGTCTGGGCCGCCACCCCGGCCGCCGTCACTGGGGCCATGGCCCCGGCCAGGATGAAGGGGGAGATGACACAGGCCTGGTTGGCTCGGGCGTAGGCCTCGGTCGCCGCCAGCATGGTGGCGTCCCAGGTCAAGGGCGACGAAGCATTGATCAGGCTGGTGATCACGGTCCGATCAGCCAGATCGCCACCGAATGCGATCCGGGCCAGCTCGATCGAATCCTGGGCCCGATCGCCTGCCGTGACCGATCCCATGAACGGCTTGTCGCTGTAGCGGAGGTGGGCGTAGACCATTTCGAGGTGGCGCCTGCCGACAGGTACATCGACCGGTTCGCACACGGTTCCCCCCGAGTGATGGACGGGCCCCGAGACATAGGCCAGCTTCACGAAGTTCTCGAAGTCCTCCAGGGTGGCGTAGCGACGACCCCGGTCGAGATCATGCACGAACGGTGACCCATAGCTGGGGGCGAACACGGTTGCATCACCACCGACTTTCACCGACCGGGCCTCATTGCGGGCGTGTTGGGTGAAGGTCGACGGGGCGTGCTCGGTCACGATCTTGCGACACAGGCCCCGGGGGAACCGGACCCGTTCCCCATCGACGTCGGCTCCCGCCTCGGCCAGCAGCTTCAGGGCCGACGGGTAGTCCTTGAAGTCGACGCCGACCTGTTCGAGGATCGTGTCGGCGTTTTCCTCGAGCAGGGTGAGCCCCTCGTCGCTCACGATCTCCAGCGGTTTCAGGGCCCGGGTCAGGAAGGGTTGGGAGGTGATGGCGGCGATTTGTCTTGCCGCTTTGCGGGCGGCCCGGCCACCCGATCGACGGGATCGACGTTGCTCATTCATGATGGTCTACTCCTGGGATCGTGTCGGCAACAGGCTGCGGCGTCGCCGTCGGCCGCTCACCGAGGCCTTGCCACTACTGGGTGGAGGGAGCTCAACGGCGGCAGCGAGGTTCGGGGTCGGTGCCGTGGCGTGGGGGAAGGGGAGGGCGGCGACGAAGAGCTCCTGGAACCGGGGCTTGGTTGCGGTCTCGATCTTGGTCACGGTGGCCACCACGTTTGCCATTTCCTGGCGCTGGTAGTAGGAGAGTAGGGCGCGCACCGCACCGGAGCCGGCGGCGTTGCCGACGGCGGTCACCCCTTCGATGGGGCAGTCCGGGATCAGGCCCAAGACCATGGCGTGAACCGGATCGAGGTGGGCCCCGAAGGCGCCGGCGAGGCGGATCTCACCGATCGGGGTTGCCTCACCCATCTCGCTTGCTTCGTCGATCAACAACTCGATGCCGGCCCGGAGGGCGGCCTTGGCCAGCTGGATGGCTCGGACATCGGCTTGGGTGATGCGAACCTCGTCGGTCAAGACGTAGGCGAAGGTCCGATCGTCGGCTACCAGACGGGGCGATGACCCGATCGTCGGTATCTGGGCTGCGTTGGGGTCAACGATGACCCCGTCGCTGGTGATGGCTTGGCTGAGGAACAACTCGCTGATGACCTCAACGATCCCCGAGCCACATATGCCGGTGACAGGGATCGATACCAGCGCTTCGTCGAAACCAGGCTCGTCCGACCATGGGTCGATACCGATCACTTTGACTCGGGGCTCCAGGGTGACCCGGTCGATCCTGACCCGTTCGATGGCACCCGTCGTCGCCCTTTGCCCCGCCGTGATCTGGGCCCCTTCGAAGGCGGGTCCGGTGGGGCTCGACGCTGCCAACAGCCGTTGGCGGTTGCCGAGCACGATCTCGGCGTTGGTGCCAACGTCGACCAGGAGCTGGATCTTGTCGCTGCGATGCGGACCCTCAGACAATATGGCGGCGGCCGTGTCGGCCCCGACATGGCCGGCGATGCACGGCCCGACATGGACCCGAGCCCAGGGAGCGTTGATCCCGATCAGCGACGCTGGTCCGTCGACGGGGGAGTCGGTGGCCAGCGGGAACGGAGCCTGACCGAGAGGAGTGGGGTCGATGCCGAGGACCAGGTGGTGCATGATCGGGTTCCCAACGACCACCATGTCGAGCAGGTGGTACCGGTCAAGGTCATCGGCCGCCACCAACAATTCGCCGATCAGATCATCGAGAGCTTGCTGGATGGAGGTGGTCATGGCAGCCGCCCCGTCATCGTTCATCATGGCGTAGGAGACCCGGCTCATCAGGTCCTCGCCGAAACGGATCTGGGGGTTCATGCGGCCCCCGCTGGCCACGATTTCCCCGCTGGCCAGATCGGCCAGGTTGACGGCAATCGTCGTCGAACCGATGTCGATGGCGGCCCCGACCACCCGATCGACCAAACCTGGCCACAGACCGACAATCGTGCCCATGGCTGCGTCATCGGCGTGGCTCATTCTGACGGCGACGGTGAGGCAGCCCTCCTCAGCACTGATCACCGAGCCCAATTCGGCCAGCAGGTAGGGCTCGACCCGTAGCCCACCCTGTGTCCACTGGTCTTCCAACCCAGCCAGTAGCCGGCCCGTGAGACTGGTCCCATTGGTTTTGGACGGCGCTCCGAGCTCGACATAGTGCAACCGCAACAGGGGATCGACGACCAGGTCACCGATATCGATTGATTTGCGAACCACCTGATGGTGAAGCTGGCTCTCGGGCGGCACATCGATCACGACATCGCCGATGATGGTGGCAGCACAACCCAGTCGGTTGCCCTCCTTGATGAGGCGCCGGCCCCGGTAGGCGTTCTCCACTGACCCCCGCGGGCTGAGGTGCTCAGGGCGGCCTACGATGCCCCACTTGGCCAGCTCCCCGACGGTGGGGGTCACCTGGCAACGGCCACAACGGCCCCGTCCCCCACACACGGAGTCGAGGTCGACCCCCAAGGCCCGGGCCGCATCCAGTACCGTCACACCTGGCTCCACCTGGCCCGACAGGCCAGAAGGGGTGAAGACAATGGTGGGCTCTGGCTTGGACACAGCCTCTGGCTCGGACACAGCCTCGACCTCAGGCGGTGGGGCCAGCTTGGCCGGTGCGAGCCCGGCGGCCACGGCGTCGCCCGCCACCCGCTCCGGCCCCGGTCCCGGCGCCTTCAGCCGGTTGACGGTGTTCAGCGATCCACGCTGCGCAGTTCGGATCGTGGCTCATCATCACGTCGGCGGCCATGACCGCGGTGCGGACCTCGGCGTGGAGGGGGTTCATGATGGCCGAGGTCAACCCATGGGAAATGGCCATGCTCAAGAATCCGCCGGTGATGGCATGGCGGGAGGGGAGACCGAAGCTGACGTTGCTGGCCCCACAGGTCGAGTTGACCCCGAGCTCGTCACGCAGGCGACCGACGAGACGGAAGACCTGTTGGGCGGCCCCGGCCAAGGCCCCGATGGGCATGACGAGAGGATCGACGACCACGTCGGCCCGATCGATCCCGTGGTCGGCGGCCCGGTTCACGATCCGCTTGGCTACCTCGAAGCGTACGTCGGGATCCTCGGAGATGCCGCTGTCATCATTGGACACGGCAACCACCGCGGCCCCGTAGCGAGCCACAAAGGGGAGTACCCGTTCCATCACCTCTTCCTCGCCGGTGACGGAGTTGATGAGGGGCTTGCCCTGGTATACGGCGATGGCCGACTCCAGGGCCTCGATGATGGAGGAGTCGATGGAGAGGGGGACGTCGGTAACGGACTGGACCAGTTCCACGGCCTTGGTCAGCAGGGCCGGTTCGTCGGCCAGGGGGATGCCGGCATTGACGTCGAGCATCTGCGCTCCCGCTGCCACCTGGGCGATGGCGTCGGCTTCGACTCGGCTGAAGTCACCCTTCGCCATCTCCTCGCTCAGCAGCTTGCGCCCCGTCGGGTTGATGCGCTCACCGATCATGACGAAGGGTCGATCGAAACCGATCACCACCTCCTTGGTTGCTGAGCTGATCACGGTCTCGGTCATTGCTCACCCCTTGTCTGGGTTGCGGTCTCACTCGGATCTGGCCCGTCGACCCTGTATCTCTCGGCAACATAGCTGGCCACTTCGACGATCGTGGATGCGAGGTCGCCATAGCCGGTCGGTCGGTGCTCGAATTCCAACCCCAGGCGTTCAGCTGCCCCCTCCGCCTTGGCTACCACGGCCGGGTCGTGGCGCTGGGACAGGTAGACGAGCTTGCGATAGTTCCCGAAGTAGGCCTCGACCAGTTCAGGGTGTAGTTCGATACCGAGCTGGTCGATGACCAGCCGCTGGAAGTGGGTGGCCAGATAGTCGCTCAAGTAGAAGGTCCCCGGTTCAGCCTCGTGCAGGGCGGCGAACACCTCCTCTCCGGCGAACAGCTCGTAGCAGTGATCCCCAGGGAGCCGACTGACCCCTCGGCGGCGACAGATTTCATCGAGACGGCCACCAGTCCCACAGTCGCCGTAGCCGATGAGGATCTGGTCGTAGCGGCCCTCGGCCCGATCAAGCCTGGCCTCGACCGCATCGGGGATCCCGCTGGGTCGGTTGTGGAGCATGGCTGGCAGGTACTCGACGCTGATCCAATCGAGCCCGTTGGCCTCGAGGATAACGCCAAGTTCGCGAGCGAGGGCACCACAGGCCACGATCAGGACCGACGGCCCCTGGCTCGCGTCCATGGTGCTCTAGCCCCAGCGCCAGCTAGGCCGATGCCCGTTGGGCCGCCACCAGTGCGGTTGCCAGCTCGGCGGCAACGGCGGCATCCCGACAGTAGGCGTCGGCCCCGACAACCTGACTGAACTCCTCATTGAGAGGGGCACCACCGACGATCACGCTGTAATCGTTGCGCAGGCCCTTCTCGATCATGGTGTCAATCACGACCTTCATGTACGGCATCGTCGTTGTCAGCAAGGCTGACAAACCGAGGATGTCTGGCTTGTGCTCATCCAAGGCGGCCAGGAAGCCCTCGACGTCGGTGTTGGTGCCGAGATCGATCACCTCGAACCCGGCGCCCTCCAGCATCATGGCCACCAGGTTCTTGCCGATGTCGTGGATGTCGCCCTTGACGGTGCCGATCACCACCTTGCCGATGGGCTCGGCCTCGGTCTCGGCCAGCAGGGGGCGCAGGATGACCATCCCCGCCTTCATGGCGGTGGCCGCCAGCAACACCTCGGGCACGAAGAGGATGCCTTCGCGGAAGTCGATGCCAACGACTCGCATACCTTCGACCAGCGCCTTGTTCAGCACCTGTTCTGGCGACCAGCCGCGAGCGAGCAGGAGATTGGTACCTTCGGCGATCTCATCGGCCAGGCCGTCGTAGAGATCGTCGTGCATCTGGGCCGTGAGATCTTCGTCATTGAGTGAGGTGAGATCGACGTTCTCGTCCTCGAGCGGTTCGTTGTCAGTCATACGCTCCCTACCGTGCCACGATGCGGAACCGTACCGTATCATGGAAGACTGCTGGGGTAAATGGTCTCGGTCGGAAAGCAGCTGCGGTCGAACGGCTCAGGTTGTCCGGCCTTCGCGTCGATACCCTCTCATGAGGTTCGGCGGCCAATACGTTCTGGGGATTGACGCTCTGCCTTGCGGCAACTATGCCGCCGTCGCCGTTGGTCGGACGATCACCGAGACCTTCCTCATTTCCAGAAGTGGAGCCGATGCCCTTCCTCTCGAGGAACGGGTCCGTCGGGCCATCGTCGAGGCTGGGATTCGACGGGGAGCGCCGCCGGCGGCCGTCCGTCTGGTCTGTGTCGACGACGGAGCCGATGGGTCTGAGCTCGGCTCGATCCACCAATGGCTGGAGGACGAGATCAAGGCCCAGGTCCAGATCCTCGACCTGGTTGGCAAGATCACGACCCCCGATATCGACGAGAGCGGCCAGCCCGTCGACCCGACGGCTGCCCTTTCCGTAGCCCGAGCCTGTGAGGCGGCCCTATGGTAAAGAGCCGTGCTAGCTCAAGCTGATCTGACCAGCGCCTGCGGTGAAGAACCGAGACGGCTTTGCCGTTGGGTCTTCGAGCAGACCGATTCTGAGGCCTGGGCCGGCCTGGCCGAGTGGGTCGTCGACCGGCCTCTCCGGGTAGGCCTCATCCTCGCCACGGCCTTCATCATCATCCGTGTCCTACGCCGGTCGGTCACCAGATTTGGCGACCAGGCCGCCGCCCGCAGTGAGCGGGAGCGGGTCCAGCTCGAGCGCGGCCGGGAACGAGGTGCTTCGGTCGAGGTCATCAATGGTCGGGCCGAGCAGCGGGCCAAGACGGTCACGTCGGTATTGGTGTCGCTGGTCACGGCGGTGGTGTGGACGGTGGCCGGGCTCATGATCCTGGGCCAGCTCGGCATCAGCTTGGCCCCGGTCTTGGCTGGTGCCGGGGTGCTCGGCATCATGTTGGGCTTCGGGGCCCAGAGCGTGGTTGCCGATTTTCTGGCTGGCATCTTCATGCTGTTGGAGGACCAGTTCGGGGTGGGTGACGTCATCGACGTCGGCGAGGTGACAGGTGGGGTCGAGAAGGTCTCGTTGCGAGTCACCACCATCCGCGACGTCAACGGGACGGTCTGGCATGTCCCCAACTCGGAGATCCGCCGGGTCGGCAACCTGTCTCAGCTGTGGTCGCGGGCCGTTCTCGATATCGACGTTGCCTACGAGACTGATCTGCGCCGAGCCGAGGGTGTGATTCAGCGGGTAGCCGACGACCTGTGGCACGACTCCGACTTCACCTCCGGTGACATCCTCGAACCGCCCGAGGTATGGGGGGTCCAGAATCTCGGGGCCGATGGGATCGCCCTCCGCCTGGTGGTGAAGACCGACCCGGCCGAGCAGTGGGTGATTGCCCGTGAGCTTCGTCTGCGGATCAAGGAAGCGTTCGACGAGGCCGGCATCGAGATCCCGTTCCCCCAGCGAACGGTGTGGCTGCGTCAGGAGAACCCGACGACCGAGGCTTATGATCAGACGGTCGAGGTTTCCCCCGTCCGTGACCCCACCATCAGCGACGAGCTCATGGGCTCCGGGGGTGGGAGTTGATCGAGGTGGCTATCGTGCCGCTTGCTGCCACTGGGCCGTCGCTTCCACCTGATTGAAGGTGAAGCAGTGGATCCCGGTCACCGCGCAAGGCTCGAGGATCGGACTCAGCTCTTCGAGTATGAGACCGGGGTCGTAGCTGGAGGTGGTGAGCAGGCGACCGACGGCCGCCCGATTCTTGCGCAGGAAGCGTAGCGACGTTCCGACCCCGAGGCGGACCCCCATCGACATGAGCTTGGCTCGATCGACGACGCCGGCCAGCCCGAGATGGATGGGCAGGGTCAGACCCTGTTTTCGCTCGGTGTGGAGCCAGTCACTGATCTTGGCCCCGTCGAAGCACATCTGGGTGCTGGCATAACCCTCGATCCCGACCTCGGCCAGCAGGCTCTGCTTGGCGTGAAGACTGTGGTGGAGTGCGGCCGGCTCGATCAAGGGGTGGCTGTCGGGATAGGCCGTCACTCCTACCCCCGTCAGGCCGGTGTCCTTGGCCAGGAGATCCCG
>JAAETV010000665.1 GCA_024227975.1 Actinomycetes bacterium | reverse complement strand
TCGAAGCCTTCGACGGTGATCTGACCGTGGGGCCCAAGCCCGGCGGCGGCTATAGCGTGACTGCGTGCTTCCCGACATCGGCCCTGTGATGAAGGACCCCATCCGGGTCGGCGTTGTCGACGATCAGGCCCTGATGGTGACTGGGTTCCGCATGATCTTGGAGTCGGCCGATGGGATCGAGGTGGTTGGGACCGCCACCAACGGGGTCGAGGCCATTGATCTGGTGGCCCGCTTGCAGCCCGACGTGGTGCTGATGGACATCCGCATGCCCGAGATGGACGGGGTCGAGGCCACGAGACGAATCATGTCGACCCCTGAGGCGACGACCAGGGTGTTGATCCTCACCACGTTCGATCTAGACGAGTATGTATACGGTGCCCTGCGGGCCGGGGCCGCCGGCTTCCTCTTGAAAGACGCCCCTCCAGAGAGCCTGATCGAGGCGGTCCAGGTGGTGGCCGGGGGTGAGGCCCTATTGGCTCCTTCGGTGACCAGACGCTTGGTCGAGGAGTTCGTCATGAACGGCTCGGCTCTTGCCGCAGCCCCGGGGATTGACGACCTGACCAAGCGCGAGACCGACGTCTTGCGAGCCATGGCCCGGGGCATGTCCAACGCCGAGATCGCCGAGTACCTCTATGTCGGTGAGACGACGGTGAAGACTCACGTCGGCCGGGTTCTGATGAAGCTCGGCCTCCGAGACCGGGTCCAAGCCGTCGTCGCCGCCTACGAATCTGGCCTCGTCCAACCCGGCCAGAGCTGACGGGTGACTCAGGGTGGGGCCCTGGGGTGGGTCAGGGTCGGGTCCTCCTCGAGGAGGATGGTCCGGGGTCGCTAGGTCCACCTGAGTCATGAGCCATGATCAGCCCTTTGCCCGACGACGGATCGAGGCCGTTTTCGTAGCGTTGTGAGGAGACGGAGCAGCCCTGCTGTTCTGCCCCACTGATCCAACCCAAAAGGGCCAACCAATGACCATCCTCGACTCCCCCGCTTCTCTCGCCCCACCGCTCCGAACCAACGCGGCCGCTGCCGTCAGCGTCTCCAAGATATATGGCAAGGGTGACACCACGGTCCGGGCCCTCGACGCCATCGACGTGGCCTTCGAGGCGGGGCGCTACACCGCCATCATGGG
>JAAETV010000664.1 GCA_024227975.1 Actinomycetes bacterium | reverse complement strand
TGTGGTGGGCCATGAGGGATTTGAACCCCCGACCCCTTGCGCGTCATGCAAGTGCTCTAGCCAACTGAGCTAATGGCCCCGGTTTCCGACAGGCTAGCAAATTGAGCACCAGCTGCGTCGCGAGCGCGGAGCGGGATTTGAACCCGCGAATCACGGCTTTGCAGGCCGCTCCCTTAGACCACTCGGGCATCCGCGCAGAGTCAAGCCACCTTATCCCCTCTGCCCCCGCCTCGAACGAGAATTGCCTGCCGTCGCCGTCGCGGCCACCATCGAAGCCGAGAATGTGCGAGGCTAGGTCCAATGAGCGACACCTACATCGGCTGGGATGGCAAGTCGTATCCCTGGCCACCCCCCGAAGGCTGGTATCACGCCTCAGATGGTAGATGGTGGGCCCCGGACACGGGCCCCAATCCCCCTTCCTCGTCTTCAGCCCCCACATCACCCCAGTCAGCGGCCCAAGCTCAGCCCACCACCCTCTCTCCCCAAGGCGGAGCCCCAGTACAAGGCGGAGCCCCAACGCAAGGCGGAGCCCCAACGCAAGGCGGAGCCCCAATACGAGGCGGAGCCCCGATACAAGGAGCAACTCCACAAGCCGTCGACCAAGCCCATCTGCACACCGTTCAGATATCGCCCGATACCGACCCACTCGTCACCCGCCAGTTCGAGCCACAGAACGCCTCACCCCAAGATCAGGCAACGTCGCTCTTCAGCCCTGACAACACCACCGGCTTCCCCAACGCCAGCCCCGCGGCGGACCCTTCGCTCAGTGCCCCCTCGGCCCTGGGTGCCGCCCTGCAGGAGGCGGCCCCTGGGAGACCTCCACCCACGAGCGGCGTCGGCTTCACTCCTCCCAGGCAGCCAGCAGACCAACCCTCCCGCCAACAAGCCAAGAAGAAGGGCGGTCTTGGCAAGGCCCTGCTGATCATCGTCAGCATGGTGGCTGCCGTCTCGCTTGGCGGGTTCGCCTACTTCTACTTCACATCAGACAGTGTCACCGAGGGCGCCGCAACCGGTGGTGAGAGCTCGCTCTCGGCTGATGCCACCGAGGGCGACGCCGCGGAAGCGAGCGGAGACGGGGCGCCCGAACAGGGCGACCCAAGCGAGACCACAACTAGTTCAACGTCCGCTGAAGACCCTGCCTCCGATGGCGCAACGGAAACCAGCAGCGCTGACCCCGACGCATCGACCCCACCCTCCACAACCAATGATCAGTCGACGACATCGACGACAGCCGGAATCGCCTCTCGAGTCGATGACTTCCGGGCAATCCTCGAAGAGAACGATCTCACCAGCGAGAGCCTGAGCGACGACGAGATCCAGAGTTTTGCCACCAACTTCTGTCGCCTCGCAGGCAATGCATCCGACCCTGACGACTTCGACGATATTCGGGAGACGGCCATTGCGGCCACTAAGAGTGCGCTGTCGCCAGACCAGCTCACCCTCGTCATCAACACCGCCGTCTTCACCTTCTGCCCGAACGAAGCCGAGCGCCTCGACGTCAGCCCCTAGGGG
>JAAETV010000663.1 GCA_024227975.1 Actinomycetes bacterium | reverse complement strand
GACGAACGTCGTCCCGTCGATGGTGATGGTGGCATCGATCCAGTCCTTCTCACCGCTGGTTTCGTAGGTCACGATCATCTCATCGTAGGCATCGGTGTCGAACGTGATGTCGATGTCGTGCACGACGCTGCTGTCGAACAACGCTGTGGTCCCGGTGCCAAGGCCAGAGTCGGCATCGCTGCTCTGCCCGCTGGCCGACGAATCTGGGTCGGATTCGGCGGCCAAGGCCAGCCCGCAGCCCGCGGCCAATAGGGAGCTGGAGACGGCCAGAGCCGCCAGGCGGGCTCGGAGGGATGCTCGGTTGAGTGACATATCGCGTCGTCCTTGTTTCGGAGAGTGCTTTCCAGCAAACGCCATCGACTCCAATGAGCCCTGCGAGTCGTCTGGGAGTTCTCTGTGAATGACCGAGTTGGTCGGGATCGGTCGCGCCGGCCCGTCTTGGGTGCCCCAGAACCTCCGGAGCTGATTCACAGAGAACTCCAAACCTGGTCCGGTCAGATAGGGGGAACCCATACCCCGAGGAGCAACTCATGTCCCAGTCACTGATCATCGTGGCCAACCTGGCCGCCGTCGCCGTTCTGGCTTTCGGTCTGTACTTCCCCCGCTATCGGCGCAAGGACATGGTTGTGGCCATCATCGGTCTCGATATCGGCGTTATGGCGGTGGCCACGGCGCTGGCCTCAGCCGAGGTGACCGCTGGTATCGGCCTCGGCCTGTTCGGGGTCCTGTCCATCATCCGGCTGCGGAGCTCCGAACTGGACCAGGAAGAAGTGGCCTACTACTTCAGCGCCCTGGCCCTTGGTCTCCTCGCTGGCTTCGAGGTCAGCCCGGCCTGGGTCAGCCCTGTCTTGATGGTGGCGATCGTCGGAGCCCTCTATGCCGCAGACCACCCGCGGCTCTTCTCCGGGAACCGGCGCCAGACCGTACATCTCGACACCGCCATCACCGACGAGACCCTCCTCATCGCCCGGCTCGAGACCCTGCTGGGGGCCGACGTCCAGCGCATCAAGGTCAAGCGGGTCGACCTGGTCAACGACACCACCACGGTCGACGTTCGCTTCCGTCTGGACCCGGCAACGGCACTCGGCAACGATGTTCCCTTCGCCGTCGGCGAAGGGGTCGGACGATGAGCACCGCCGTGACGATCCCTCGGTCGCAGCTGGGTGATCGAGTCAACGGGCTCACCTCGATCTCGCTCCAGGAGCTGAACGAGGTAGCTGCGCTCCAGACTCGGGTCGATCGCAAGTACATACTGACCGACTTCGAGCTCATCGAGATGGTTGACAGCCTGGCCCCTCGTCTGAGCACCCTCGACATCGACGGGAACCGCAGCTTCACCTACGAGTCGGTCTACTTCGACACTCCTGAGCTCGACTGCTTTCGGGCCGCCGCCCACCGTCGCCGCCGGCGATTCAAGGTCCGAACCCGGACCTATTGTGATGCGGCCTCCACCATGCTCGAGGTCAAGACCAAGGGGGGGCGGAAGGTGACGGTCAAGCAGCGCCAGCCTCACCGGTACGAGGACCGAGGTGACCTCGACCCCGCGGGCCGAGCCTTCATCGTCGGCGCTGCCGACTGCACCCCTACAGTGGCCCGCTCTCTCATACCCGTGCTCATCACCCGCTACCGGCGAGCCACGCTCGTGGACCTGGACGACATCGCCAGACTCACCATCGACGCCGATCTCCTGAGTCGCGATCGGCATGGATGCAGCCTGTCACTCCAGAACCACTACATCATCGAGACCAAGACCGCCGGTCCACCGAGCGCAGCCGACCGCTGGCTCTGGGCCAACGGGCGACGACCAGAGAAGGTCTCCAAGTTCGGCACGAGCCTCGCCGCTCTGAACCCTGGCCTCCCAGCCAACAAGTGGCACCGCACCGTGAACCGATACTTCCGCCCCAATATCGATGGAACCGTGTAGTAGCACCAATCCTCACCGGGGTTGGTGCCGCTCACCTCGCCCTTCGACACCTTGTTCCCTCCCGTTGGTGCCCTATCATTGACCAACTTTGTTGGTCAGCAGGGAGCGTGTCCATGACGATCACACCCCGGGAACGGGTCTTGATGGCGATCGAGCACGAAGAGCCTGATCGAGTGCCGATCGTGATGGGGGTCAGCAACGCCACTGGTATCAAGATGAAGCCCTACCGGGCCATCAAGGAGCTGCTCGGCATCGATGCCCCTGACCACTACCTCTATCAGTGGCCCGAGCTCGGTACTGCGGACATGGACGAGGCGACCATGGAGCGGCTCCACAGTGATGTGCGGGGAGTGCTCGACCTCGAACCGGCTTCGGTAATGGAGCGCAACCGGACTCGCCCACCCCACAGCGATTTCATCGACTCCTGGGGCTCGGGGTCATCCGAGGTGAAGCCGGGGGAGTGGTTCCCCATGATCCACCCTCTCGCCGGAGCTACAACGGTCGAGGAAATCGAGGCCCACCCGTGGCCCGACATGGGCGACCCGACTCGTTTCGCTCATGTGGCCGAACAGGCCAAGGAACTGGCGGACACTGATCAATATGCCATCGTGGCCACACCATGGCTGTTGTTTCCCCTCGAGCGGGCCTTCGCCATGCAGGGCATGGACACGTTCCTCATGAACATGGCGCTCTACGAAGACTTCGCCGAGGCACTGTTGTGGAAGATCCAGGGGGTCTGCAAGCAGTTGATGGGCAACTTCTTGGAGGCGCTCGGCCCGAATGTCGACATCATCAAGGTCGGGGACGATCTGGGAACCCAAGAGAGCCTGCTGATGTCGCCGGACATGTATCGGCGGGTGCTGAAGCCGATCCATGCCGACTGGATCGAGTTCATCAAGGCCAGGACCGATGCCAAGCTGTTCTTCCACACCGACGGCGATGTGTTCCCCCTGATCGACGACTTCGTTGAGATGGGCATAGACATCCTGAACCCGATCCAGACCTCGGCCGGCGGGATGTCTGATCTGGCCGCGCTCCGCGACCGGTACGGCTCCAAGATCACATTCTGTGGGGCCATCGACACCCAAAGGATCCTCCCTAGTGGCACCCCGGATCAGGTCCGAGCCGAGGTCCGCCGCGTCATCGACATCCTGGGTCCTGGAGGTGGATACCTCGTCTCGTCTGTGCACACCGTGATGAACGACGTCTCGGCCGAGAACATCTTGGCCATGGTCGACGCAGTCGAGGAGCACGGCCGCTACCCATTGGGAGTCCGATGATGGCCGAAGGCGCAGACCAGCCAGGGGAGGAGATCCTCGACCGGCTCTATGACTCGATCCTGCGCGGCCAAGCTGATGAAGCGGTTGCTTCGACCAGGAGTGCCCTCGAGGTCGAAATCGAACCGATGTCGATGCTGTTCGATTCGATGATCCCGGCCCTGGAGGAAGTGGGCCGCCTCTTCGAGTCGAACCAGATCTTCATCCCCGAGATGCTGGTTGCGGCCCGGGCCATGGATGCGTGCATGGAGCATCTACGACCTCTCCTGGCCGATGGTGCCGTGACCTCTGTCGGCACCTTCGTGATGGGGACGATAGCGGGCGACATTCACGACATCGGGAAGAACCTCTGCACGGTCATGCTCGAAGGTGCTGGATTCGAGGTCGTCGATCTCGGTGTGAATGTGGCGGCCTCGACCTTCGTTGCGGCCATCGAAGAGCATCGTCCGGATGCCGTTGGCTTGAGCGCCTTCCTGACCACGACCATGTCCGAGTTGGCGACCACGATCGACGCCATCACCGAGTCTGGGCTCCGGGCCGACACGAGGATCCTCGTTGGTGGGGCACCCGTGAACCAGGAGTACGCCGATTCCATCGGAGCGGACGGCTATGCACCCAACGCGGTCTCAGCTGTCCGGGAGACGAAGGCCCTACTGGGACTGTGACGACGGGTCTGCCGCCTCCGAGCCCATCCCGCTGAGTCCAGCTACGACGAACTCGATCATCTTCTCCAGTTGGCTATCGCTCGGCGGCTCGAGAGCGTGGATCATCAGGTGGGACAAGAACGGGGCCTCGGCGAGCTCCACCGCGAGATCGGGGTCGAGATCGGACGAGATCTCGCCCCGGGCCATAGCGAGCTGGATCACGGTCCGGACGGGTCCCATCCGCTCGGAGAACATCGCTCGTTTGACCTCGGCCAGCTCCTGATTCTGTGCTGCGGCCGCTATCAGCTCCAACATCAGCAGGCGTAGCCGAGCGTCGCATGTGATCTGTGACGTGATCTTGCAGTACGCATCGAGATCGCCTCGCAGCGAGCCGGTATTGGGGGTGGGAAAGGGGGCAACGACAGAATCGAGGGCATTCAGTATCAGCTGGGCGCTGTTGTCGAAGTGGCGGTAGATCGTTGTCTTGGCGACACCGGAACGGCGAACCACGGCATCAACGGTGAATCCGCTGACGCCAGTGTCGAGGAGGATCTCGCCGGCCGCTGAGAGAATCTTGTCCCTGGCTTCAGCTGAGAGTGGTCGTGCCATAGCTGTACAGCAGTGTAGCGATACCG
>JAAETV010000662.1 GCA_024227975.1 Actinomycetes bacterium | reverse complement strand
GACGGCACCACCTGAGCGCTGCTAAACGTTCACACTTCAACGGGCTATGGCTGATCTCACCGTCCGTGGTCCGAGGTGAGCATTTCAGGACATCGGCACCACGCACAACCGGTTGCCGAGTTCTGCGATCGGACGTTTCCGAGCGATGATATCGAGCGGAGTCGAGGCCGGCGACTGGGCCTGGCTGCCAAAGACCCGCTCGTCGGTACCGATCGGGAGTACGGCGTCGGACGACGCGGAGTGGTCTGATCTTGCTCGGAATCTGGACGTTCTCGAGCGATTGCCGCTGTCTAGCGAAGCGAGCCACTCCCGGCACTCTGGGGCGGCTTGCGGTGTGTTGCTCCGCTGGTCGGATGGCGTGACATCGAGCGGGCTGGTGCAAGCTGTGCGAGCCTGTGTTCATGGCCGATCAACCCGCGCCGCCGTCGGGGACGATGACTTTTCTGTTTACCGACATCGAGGGTTCAACGCGCTTGTGGGAGCAGCACCCCGATGGCATGAGAACTGCGTTGGAACGCCACGACGAGATTGTTAGGTCGGTGATCGAGAGTCATGGTGGCTACGTGTTCTCGACTGCGGGCGATTCCTTCGCGGCGGCATTTGCCAGGGCTGGCGACGCGGCCGCAGCTACGGTGGAAGCTCAGATGGTGCTGGCCGGTGAGGTGTGGCCCGATGGGGTGTCGATCTGTGTGCGGATGGGGTTGCATAGCGGGGTGTGTCAGGAGCGTGAGGGCGACTACTTCGGGCCGGTGGTGAATCGGGCGGCCCGGTTGATGTCGGCTGGGCACGGCGGACAGGTGGTTGTGTCGTCAACGACTCATGAGTTACTGGCGGGTCAGGTCGATAGCGACGCCCTGGTCGCGTTGGGCGAGGTCAGGTTGAAGGATCTGGCTGCCCCTCAGCAGGTGTGGCAGTTAGGGGACAGCGATTTCGGGCCACTGCGATCGCTGGATCAGCGGCGCCATAATCTGCCGGTGCAGCGAACTGAACTGTTCGGCCGAGCTGGCGATGTGGCTGCGGTGGAGGACCTGGTGGCGCGCCAGCGGGCGGTGACATTGACCGGCGGTGGGGGAGCCGGTAAGACGCGTTTGTCGTTGGCGGTGGCCGCTGAGCTAGTCGATGGGTTCGCCGATGGGGTGTTCTTTGTTGACTTGTCATCGTTGTTGGATGGCTCATCGATCCCCGACATGGCGGCCAAGGCGGCGGGGCTGCCGTTGGACGGGTATGGGGGCTCAGGCCAAACTGTTGCGGAGTTCGCGGCAGAACTGTTGGGTCGTCGCGACCTGTTGTTGGTGTTGGACAACTGTGAGCACCTCGTCGACGACGCAGCTGACTTCGTGGACGCTGTGCTCGGAGCTGGGGAGATGGCGAAAGTCTTGGCGACCAGCCGCGAAGCGTTGGATATCGATGGGGAGCACACCTATCGGGTTCCGCGTCTACAGGTTGACCCGACACAGCCTAGTGGTGGGCCCGCAGTCGAGCTGTTTGTCGTAAGAGCGCTGGCTGCCGGTGGTGAGGTGGATGCTTCGGATCCCGCGATCCGGCGGATCTGTGACGGGCTCGATGGTGTGCCTCTGGCTATCGAGTTAGCTGCGGTTCAGTCGACGGTGATGAGCCCTACCGAGCTAGAGCAGCATCTCGGCGAGCGGTTCGAGTTGCTGGTCGGAGGGCGGCGCGGGCGCCGTGGGCGGCAAACCCTGCAAGCGGTTCTGGACTGGTCTTGGGATCTGTTGACTGCGACCGAGCAGGACCTATTGGTGCAGCTGTCAGTGTTCTCTGGTGGCTGGACTCTCGCTGCGTCTACAGAGGTGTGTGAGGTTGACGGCTCGGTGCCTGTGCTGATGCGGTCTCTGGTATCGAAGTCTCTGATCGAGCCGATCGCCGGATCCGACACCACTCGCTTCGGGATGCTCGAATCGGTGCGGCTATTCGCCCAGACCCGACTTGCGGAGCGGCAGGGCACCGCCACATACCGGGACCGTCACCTGGATTGGCTGTTGTCGTGGGTACTGGCCCGTCCTGTCGACGACTACCTGTGTAGTGGCAGTTGGTGTAGCGAGTACGTAGGAGATCTGGACAACGTCAGAGCCGGCATCAGGTGGGCTCTCGAACATGGCCGCGTCGATGATGCTGCCGACCTCACCACAGCTGGACTCGTTGCATGGTGGTCCGGGATGGGTGTCGTGGGTGAATTCGAAGACTTGGTCGAGCGGTGCGTTGCTCTTGGGGCCACAGCGAGCGCGAAGCTTCTGCTGACCAGAGCATTCGTTGCATTGGTCGCAGGCCTTCATGCACAGATCGAACCGCGCCTTAACGACACCATCGACGCTGCCGGAGCCCAAGGAGACCTGCAGAGCTTGGCGGCGGCTCAATCGTTGAGGGGATTCGTTACCGCTGTGATTGCCCCTGATGACGCTCTCGCACTGTGCGACGAGGCCCACTCCCATGCTGAACGGTCCGGAGCTCGCCAGATCCAAGCGCTTGCCTTGTGCTGGGGTTCGCCTAGCTACCTTGCGCGAGACGACCCCACAGAAGCGATCGGCAGGTGCGAGAATGCGCTGG
This sequence comes from Actinomycetes bacterium, assembly GCA_024227975.1. The sequence goes on along the minus strand of JAAETV010000662.1, from coordinate 5,548 downwards.
CTCTGGACCTGGAACTGCGATCTGTCGCCCAAGAGCACATATTCGCCTGTTTGGGCTTTTCTTACGCCGCAGCGGGTCGTTACAGCGAAGCACAGGAAGCCTTCGGATCTGCCCACCGTGCTGGAGTTCTGGCGCCGACGAGTTGGGAGGTGTCCCAGGCTGGTCAGGCCTTCGTCGCGGCCCTCAAGGGTGACATCGGCGTGGTTCGCGCTCTACTTGCCGAGGCCCTTCACGTCAGTTCATCCAACGTATCCGGCGTTGCGGACATCGCCATCGCTATCTCCTGTCTTCTAGTACAGAACGATGAACGGGAAGCCGCCGCCGAACTCGTGGCGGCGATTCACCGCCAGCCTCTCAGTTACGCACCTATCTACGAACAATACCGTCGGCTACGTAGCACCTTGGAAGTACCCGAACCCCCCAAACAGAGACTGGCCCCGCAAGAGCTCCACGACCTCGCCGAACGGCTGCTCGATTCTTCCGGGCTGTGACCAGCCGCGCACCCTGGGCAAAAAGTCACGAGCACGACAACGCTCTGCCGCTGGGACGAAATCGAGCCCACTCATCGTGCCACTATCGGTTGTCAGAGCCGGGGTCGCTATCGACTCCATCGTTGCACCCACCCCACCAGCCTCCGAACAGCACGAGAACCAGCAATCTCGATCGGCCCGGGTAACGAGGTCCCAGGTCAAGACGACCCGACCGACAGCCCGATAATGCTCGCCGCCAAGCTCCGCCGGGCACGCCGGTTCGGCACTTGCCGAGCACCGGGAAATATCGGATGCCCGTCTCGCAATCGACGTCCCGAAGCGCTCGAGATCCGACATCTTGTAGCGCTCTACGCCCTCACGGTGCGGTCACGTTCCGTGGTCGAGATGTACGGTGTGAGTTGGCCGTCAGCGGGCAATTCGCGCTGGCCACTGACAGACCTGTTTCGGCATCACGAGCGTGCTCGACGACCTTCCCGCCACCAGGGCGAACGCCTGAGACCGTCGTTGTGGTGCACTCAGGGCACCCGGATCGCCGGTTTCCGAGCATGGGTATCCGTTCCTTCTGAGCAGCGTTGCCGGGTGCTCGGCTTGGGCCGAAGCGTGACGCCCTCGGAATGTGAGGATCGGGAATTCGAGGGTTGATATCGCAGCGCGCCGTGTCCCCCGAAACTGCCAGGCTGTGCGAGTGGCAGTTCTGTACAACACAACCTTCTCGCCGTTCGCCGCATCGTTCATGCGGGTGGCGGTGCTGATGCTCGCTCTTTCGCCGTGGGCTCGACATCTGCGCGGGTGGGCCCGGGAGGCGACAGCCGTGGCGTGCGGCGGCGCGATCGGCTTCGCAGGCTTCTTCGTTGCCCTCGACCGAGCGCCCATCGCGGCAGCAACGGTCGTCTACTACACCTATCCCGTCGTCGTGATCGTGCTGTCCTCGACCCTTTGGCGTCGGAAGCTCTGGCTGTGGGAAGCGGCAGTCTGCTCTGTCGTACTTGCGGGAGTGGTGCTGGCGGTCGGCCCGATCGGGATGTCGCTCGATCTGCTCACCGCACTCGCCCCGGCGTTCGCCGCGCCCATCGGGTGGGCCATCTACCTGCTCGTTCTCAGTGGACCTGCTGCTGCAATGCCGACGCTCCCGATGGTGTTCGCTGGGGCGTGCGGCGGAGTTGTCGCCCTCCTCCCGCTCACGATCTGGCGAACGAGCGGAAGCCTCATGCCGATCGCTGCCGACGCGGTGACCGCGATGATTGGCAGCCTCGAGTTCGTGGTTGCGGTCGGCGTTGGCTGGCTATTCATGGGTAACCAACTGTCGTCGATCCAGATCTCCGGCGCCGCCCTGGTGCTCGCCGCCGCAACCTACGCAGCGAGCCGCGGCTCGCGTTCCACGACCGAGCGGTACGACAACGCGAACCGCGTGTCTCATATGCCAAGCGGCGCCGGCGCGACATACCCGCGAAACGAGGACCGGGCGATCTGACGACATCACCACCGGTGATTGAATCAGAACACACGCAGACGGGTGTGGGTCCGCTCAGACGTTCTGTCCGGGCATCCGTAACGAAAACACCACAGAATCCCGGACAGAACGGCCTTTCCATCGTCGCGAAACGAGTCTCGACATTGGAGTCGACATGCGCTTCTGCCCACGACAGGTAGTTCGCAGGATGACTAGCTCACTAGCTCGGGTAGGTCTCGATACTCGAGTTGCCACTCGCATCGACGAACTCGAATGTGTAGAGCCCGTCAGCATCCCAGCTGTAATTCACGCTGCTCACTTCGCCGTCGATTGAATATTCGAGTGAATATGCGTTGGTTCCCGTTTGCTCGAAGCCGGTGATTTCCGCCCCAGCCAAGGGACCGTAGCTACCCCGCACCGGAGTGGTCCTTGCCTGGGGAAACACTTGGTCTTCAGGCGCTTCGGAGCTCGGATCGATCTGAACCTCTCCTCGGAAGCCCGCGATGAAGTAGGGCTGATAGTCAACTGCGTGATACCGGTAGGCACCGTCTTCGTCGAACCTGCCCAGATACTCGTCCAGCGTCTCGGAACCTTGCGCAAACAGAGGGAAACCATCGAGCGCGTAGGCGATCGGATTACCCTCGCCCACTGTGTCCTCGAGGTGTTCTGGGGCCAGATGATAGTGATAGTCATCCGCCCTCCCGCTGTGGCCTCCCCACTCGTCCAACTCTCCGACATCGGCCGCGAACTCGCCTCGATTGTTCAGAGCATTGAACATCGGGATGCCGTTGACCGCGATCGCGACTGCGCCCCTGTGGAAATGGTCCGTGGTTGAGATCGGGTCGTCGGCCAACACCGGTTCTAGCGGAATGCTCCAGCTGTTGCTGCCGGTGTAGTCCTGTGGGAGAGGGACTTGCTGCTGCCAGCTGACTATGCCTTCCATCATGGTGTGGTGCGCCAGCCCATCCGAAGAGACCCGAAAGTACTCACCCTCCTCACGTGTACTCACTCCTTCGAAGTGTGAGAAATGCTCATGGATCGATGAGCTATCCACCGATGACTCCACCGATGTGGAGCTCTGGTCAGCTTGGGTGCTGGATGGGCTCTGGGCGGCGGTGTCCGGAACGGTGGTGTTCTGAGCAGCGGGATCGGTGGTTTCGCTGGTCTGGTCGGGCTGAGCATCATTCGTGTCATCCTGTGAGCACGCAACGATCGATCCACCAGCGATGATCAGTGCTCCGACCAACCTGGTTGTTCTCTTCATCTTGACACTGATGATTGTCATTTCTCAGAGGTCCTCTTCGGTGAGTTGATCACGCGGTGCCAACTGGCCATCGGCTTCAGGAAGCGTCACTTTAGCGGCGCTTCCGGTCTCGCTCGCCGCGTTCTGGGCCCAGGCTCTCGGGTACTCGACCAAGGAAGCAAGCCACTCACTGGTCCGACTCAGACCTCCCCCGGATGCGGACGGCGCTCCGGACCTCCTGATTCTCAAGGTCAACACTCGAACGCAGCCTGGTGGAGCGATTCACTTCGACCTCGCGGCGCCGAGCATCGTGGACGAAGTGCGCCGATTGGTTGGGCTTGGTGCAAGCCTCGTCGACGGATCAGACATCACCCAACCGGAGTTTCGCGAAGCGAACGGGATCAAATGGGTCGTCCTCACCGACCCTGAAGGGAACGAATTCTGCGTTGGCGGCCTCCCAACTGACCCACCATAATCCCGGCTGCTAGCGACCAAGCGGGCACTGCATACCCGGCATCGATAGTCGCCCAGGTCGCCACGACCGGGCCACCACACAATCAAGAATCTCACTCCCATAGAGCCGTCCGAGATCGGCACGACGAAGACGGTTTCTTCGTGGCATCAGAGGAGAAGTGTGCCTGGAGTCGCCAAGCACACAGTGGCTACCCGGCCAAGCCCTCACACAACGAGGGCAGCGTGGCAAGAGCAGCGCGTGCCTCGCGTGGGCCCCGGGCATGAAACGCGACAAGGCCGGCACGTTGAGCGGCTTCGACATTGATCTCGTTGTCGTCAACGAAGGCGACTTCTCCAGGTTCGACATCTAGGAGCTGAACAGTCCGTTCGAAGACCTCGACGGAGGGTTTGGCTAGGCCCAACTCGAACGATGGGAAGTGCCGATCAAACATCTCGATCAGCACACGCTGTGTGAAGTCCGAATTCCAGTGAATCGGATTCGTATTCGAGAGCGTTGCTGTAACCACGTCGAGATCATCGACTAGCTCGCTGGCCCCTGGCAGAAGGCCACTCGGCCACTGTGCGAACTCAGTCAGGAATTGATCGCGTGAGAGTGACAGCGCGAACTCGTCGAGAAAGGCCCCAGCGAACTCGTCGGCCGAGGTGGTTCCACTCTCGAAGTCGTTGCCGGCGCCCAGTCCGAGCCAACGCGGCATGAACTCATCGGTGTCCAGACCATGCCGCGTCAGAAACTGGTCGAGGCCGGACAGATCCACGATGACGCCGCCAAGGTCGAAGAGCGCAACCTGAACCACTGGCCGATCGTAGCCAAAACACAGACAACCCCGGCCGACACAATCCCATCCAGAAACGCTGCGGCTGGCCAGTCGATCGGGCCACCCGAAGGCGTCACAACGAGAGTGCTGCTAGATCCCGAGCCAAGCTGGGCGAACACCTCCCGCTGTCGTACCCGTGGACACGACCCGCCCTAGCCGGTAGTGCGTGGCCCCGAGGCTTCGTCGGTCTCCCTCCCTGTCAGTCGTCGTCAGCCGGCGACGTGGCGACGCTGAGCCGGTCGAGGAACGAGACGGCCGCCGCTTTGGACCGGAGCACATGAAGGGACGCGTGCTGCCCATGCCGTGCGATGATCTTGCGTTCAAGTTCCGGTTCCCAACGGTGCTTCCGCCAGACTCGTCCAGCGACTGGCAACTCACCGCGCAGCCGCCGCCAAGCCGAATCACTACAACCCTCGGGCATCTCGGCGCCCGACTTCCTCACGCTGCGCAGGAGTGCACGCCCTACACAAACCGGCCAGGGCATGTCGAGAACGACGATGGTGTCTGCTCGCTCCAGTCGAAGGTCGAGCGTCTCGTGGTAGTTGCCGTCAGCGATCCATGCATCACCGCTCAACATGCGAAGCTGCTTCTCTCGCCATTCGACGGGCGTGGGAGCAACCCATCCTGGCTTCCAGAAGTACTGGTCGAGATGAATGACCGGCAAGCCGGTTTTCGCGCCGAGGGAGCGCGAGAAAGTGCTCTTGCCTGACCCCGCTAGCCCAGTGACGACGCGTCGACCGATCACGAACTTCGTGTCGCTCATCGATCCCAGTGTCCCTCAAGGCCACCTCGAAGGCCACGCATACCGGCGGCTACATCTGTATCACCCAACGCTCGTGGATTGACCCTAGGTTGGAGAAGTGAACGTCAGGGTGTGCCCGCCGCCAACCGAGCGACTTCGGTTCCGGGAGTACCAGCTCGATGACGTCCGGGCGGTGGCCGCCATGTTCGACGACCCCGAGGCACGCCAGTGGTACCCGACACATAGTGAGCCCGACCAGGCTCGGCGCTGGATCGATTGGAACAATGAGAACTACGCAACTCATGGTTTCGGCCTCTGGGCCATCGAGGAGCG
>JAAETV010000661.1 GCA_024227975.1 Actinomycetes bacterium | reverse complement strand
CAGGTCGTCGCCGTGCACCACCACGAAGGCGGTTGTGTCGGCCGACGCGAGGATCTGTTCGAGTGAGTCTCCCGACCCGTCCGGTGCATACTCCCCAACCGGGGAGTCCGCAACCGGATGGAACATGACGGGGTCTGTGCTCGCACTCATTGTCCGTGATGGGAAACGATCCTGGTCACCGAACGCCGATTCACCCCACAGCAGGGCTCGGGCGAACTGGGAGGTATCGGTTGCGGTCGTGGCCCACACGTACACACCGACAGCGCCGGAGCCGATCACCAGGACTACTCCGGCGATGATGCTGACGACCCACCGCGATCTCGACCGTGGCGCGTGAAGCCGTGCATGACGTCGGGCCCACCACAGCAGCGAGAGCGCGATCCCGATCAAGGGCACCCCGAGCACCAACAGCAGCATCCTCGCTCCGATCGTACGATCAGCCGCCGCCGGCGGCACCGAACCAACCATATCGACCAAGCACTCGGTGGCTTTCGGATTCTAGGTGGGCTCGTCGCTGCCGGCTGAGGGGACAGGGCATTCGCTCAGCGTGGGGTTCCCCTCAGCTGGTCAATGCGACCGGGGTCAGTTCCTCGTGGAGCCATCTGGCAATCCCGAGGGTCCGATAGTCCTCCTCGCGTTGCCCGACGACCTGCACTCCAACCGGGAGGTTGTCGACCGCCAGCATCGGCACCGACACGGCTGGCGCGAACATCAGCGAAGCTGGGGCGTTGAACAAGAAGTCGCCGGTCGGCCTCGGCGACTGGTCGTCGTCGGGTGACCATAAGTGTGCGGGACCCGGGCACGACAGGGTGACAGTGGCGTCGGCGATGCCCGCCACCGCCCGGTGGCAGGCCTGGGTGACCGAGCGCCGCTCTAGGGCCCGGCGATAGTCATCGACGGTGAGACGCTCGGCGTACTCCACCCCGGCGATCAGCCGGCGGCTCACCTTGCCCGGGTGCTCGTCGATGAGGGCTCGCTGAGCCAATCGATTCTCGAACACAGTGATCGCGCCGCAGAAAGAGCGGGCGTCGCGGACGCTGTGCTCGAGTGATTCGACGAGAGGGTCATCGCGACGGGTGATCAGCTCGATGCCGGCATCGGCCGCCCCATCGAGCATCTGGTCGAAGGCCCGCCGGGTGGTGTTGTCGAGATCGGGCCATCCTTGGGTCTCGAGTACCACTAGGCGCCGGGGCTTGGTCGGGGTGGGGGGTTCGACGGGACCGATAATGCCAGGCTGCCCCCGATCACCGCCGACCCGGTTGACGATCTCGATGGCCACTCGCCACGTATCCTCCACACATCCGGCGTGTACCCCATGGGTGCTCATGCTGGTGGCCTGGCGCTCACCCCGGTTGATGCCGCCCTGGCTCGGCTTGAGGGCGACATTGCCGCAGTACCCGGCCGGTCGGATGATCGAGCCACCGACCTGACT
>JAAETV010000660.1 GCA_024227975.1 Actinomycetes bacterium | reverse complement strand
ATATTGACGATTCGTCCGAACCCCGCTTCGATCATCGACGGCAGACAGCCATGGGTCGTGCGCAGGACGCCCTTGTAGTTGACCTCGACAACCCTGTCCCAGAAGGCCTCATCGGTCTCGACGAACGGCTTGAGGTCATCCCAGCCGGCACAGTTCACCAGGATCTCGATCGAACCCAGCTCGTCGATGACCTGGAGCAAACCGTCTGCCACCGAATCACTGTCGGTGACGTCCATAGGCACGAAGATGGCGGTCCCGCCCTCGGCCTCGACGGCGGCCACTGTCTCAGCTGCTTCCTCATGGCGAAGATCTGCAACCGCCACCTTGCGTTCGTCGGCGGCTAGAGCCAAGCAAATCTGGCGACCGATACCTCGGCCGCCTCCGGTCACCAGCGCTACTCGTTCCGTCATGGCATTGTCCCCTCATCGGTTGGCGGTCCGAGGGTCACGCTAGATTCCCGCCACCCCGATCTCATCTTTGGGTTCCAGGTTATTCCGGCCGGAACGAGCTTGGGCCACGGCATAGAAGGCAACGGCGGCGGCAGAGCCAACATTGATGGAATCGACCGACCCCGCCATTGGGATCCGCACCCGCTGGTCGGCCGCGGTCAGGGTGGCCTCGCTCAGGCCGGGACCTTCGGCTCCGAGGAGGAGGCCGACCGGTTCTTCAGCGTCGAGTCGAAGCTCACTGATGTCGTCGGCGTCGGGCGAGGGGGTGAGGGCCAGGAGCCTCATACCGGTTGTGCTGAGCGGCCGGAGACCACCGGGGAACGGATCGAGGTACGCATACGGGAGGGCAAAGGCCTCACCCATGGAGACCCGGCCGGCCCGCCGGTATAGGGGATCGCAACAGGTTGGATCGAGGAAGAAGGCGTCGGCTCCAAGGGCGGCGGCGCAGCGCAAGATGACCCCGAGATTCGTCGGATTATTGACGCCCTCGATGATGGCCGCGGTCACCGAGCCCGAGACAACCTCGGCGAATGGGAGGAGGGGACGACGATAGAAGCAGGCCAGCATGCCCCGGTGAAGGTGGTATCCCGTGATGTGCTGAAGAACCTGGGGGGCTGCGGCGTAGACAGGGATGTCCTCTCCGATGACCGGAGGCAGAGCCTTGGCCCGCTTCCCATCGATCAGGATCGAGTGGAGCTGGTAGCCGGCCCGCAGGGCCCGATCGACCACGAGGTCGCCCTCAGCAACGAAGAAGCCGGCCATGTCTCCGCCGATCTCTTCCCGCTTGCGCCGCAGCACATGGTCACGCAGCCCCTGGAAGACCTCGATCCGTTTGTCGTCGGGATCATCGACGGAGACTCGCACCGCCGCTCAGCCAACTGGTTGTCGGGTCATGTGCCGTATCGGGGAACATCCGGTCCGACGAGGTCGGTGAACAGGTCCAGGATCTCGCCGTCCTCGGCGTGGCGGTCGGTGTCGATCTTGCTGTAGATGTTCTTTCCGTCGACGACCACCTCGAAGGCGCCAGCCGAACCCATGATCAGCCGAAGCTCATCGATCACGTGTTGGTAGTTGCTGAGAAGGTCGCTGGTCGCGCTCACGGCGCGATCGGAATAGTTTCAGGGAACGCAGTATGTGATTTCGATTCGGTGACCCATGAGAACAAGGCTATCGGCCAACCCGACCGCCAATCGCTGACCGTCTCCGCTTCGACAACCGGCTATGGTCGTAGCCCAGCAACCGGGTCGCAACCACGAGAGAGCAAGCCCAATGAAAGCCATCGTCATCTATGAGAGCCTGACCGGCAATACCCGCACAGCAGGACACCTGATCGCCGACGAGCTGACCCGGTCCGGTGTGGAGACTCTGGCCTGCCCCATCGACGAAGTTCAACTCCAAGCCTTGTCCGAAGCCGATCTGGTCATCGTGGGGAGCTGGGTCGACGGGTTGTTCCTCTTCGGCCAACGGCCGGGCCGAGTGGGCCGGCTGGCAACACTCCCCGTCATCGACGGCAAGTTGGCTGCCGTCTACTGCACATATGCTGTTCAGGCCGGCAAGACGCTCGACAAGCTGGCTGGAATCGTGACCCGCCGAGGCGGAGACGTGGTCGGTGGTTTCCCTATCAAGCGCAACAACCTCTCCGGGGGTGCCATGGAGTTCGTCGATCGCCTCCTCGGTGCAGTTGACACCGAATCATCCTCGGCCTGAGCTCCGCCCGGCCTGTCATCAATCCCCGCCTACCAGCCTGGGGGCCGTCTGGTCCCACCACTGATCGTCTCGATGCATTCGGCAACGGCGAGGCAGGTCTGATCCTCGAGAAAGGGCCCGACGACCTGTACCCCGATGGGGAGACCGTTGGAGTGAACGGCAATCGGTACCGCTGTTGCCGGTAGGTAGACAACACCAAAGAGCCCCATCCACTGGGTCTGGCTGAGATAGGGCCGAGTCTCACCGGCCACCATGATCTCCCTCAGTGTCATCGGAGCGCTGTGATCGTGGGGGATGGCAACCGTCGGTGAGATGGGAGCCAGCACCACATCCCAATCCTCGAAGAACTGGCGCCAGCGGGCCCGCATCTGGAGGCGACGTTCGTTGTTGGTCAACCAGGCCCGATGCCGTTGGGTTGCGGCCTCCACCCCGAGGTCGCCCACCAGCTCGTCTCCTTCGCCGAGGCGTCGGGCCATCTTCTCGATCTCAGCTAGGGGATAGCCACCACACATGGCCCCACCCAGCAGCTGGCCAAAGACGGCGTCAGCTTTGGCGAAGTCGAATCCTTCGGGCCTGGCGTCGGCATCGACGATTGCCCCCGCCGAGGCCAATTCGGTTCCGACCACGGTGATGGCCGCTTCGATCTCGGGATCGACGGGGCAGTGATCGTCATTGGCCCAGATGGCAACTCGAAGGCCCTCGGGGCTCGTCCCTCGGGCCGGGGGAAGGTTGAGTGACCAGCCCGACCGGTGCCAATCATCGGCCCCCGCCAACAGGTCGAGACCGAGCCGACAATCGCCGACGGTGCGAGCCATTGGTCCGACAACGGCGATGTCGGCCTGGGTCAGGGTGCCGGGCGGGCCTGGGATCTGGCCTTTGGCTGACACGATCCCGTAGCTCGGCTTGTGGCCAACGACCCCGCACATCCCGGCTGGGTTGCGAATACTACCCCCGATATCACTACCGACCTCGAGAGGGGTGAACCCGGCGGCCAATGCTCCCGCTGAACCCCCTGAGCTGCCTCCAACGCTTCGGGAGATGTCCCACGGATTGTTCGAGGTACCGAACACCTCGTTGTAGGACTGGACATCGCCGGCGTAGATCGGGAGGTTGGTCTTGCCGTAGATCACGGCGCCGGCCTGGCGGAGGCGGGCGACGGGGGCTGCGTCGCGGTCGGGGACGAGATCTGACAGCTCAGGAGCCCCTGAGGTCGTCCGCATCCCTTCGGTCATCAAGGAGTCCTTGACCGTCATAGGCAGCCCAGCCAGGGGACCGAGGTCATAGCCAGCAGCACGGGCCTGGTCGACGGCCCTGGCTTGGTCCCTGGCCCGCTCGAGGTCCGTCGTCACGACAACATTGATCTCAGGGTTGCGGCGATCGACCCTGTCAGCCAGGGCGTCGAGCGCCTCTACCGCCGACAGCTCCCTCGATTGGAGCTTGGCCACCAACTCCGCAGCGGACAGGTACTGGACGTCGTCACTCATGACAGAAACCTAGTCCGGTCCCCTGCAACGGGCGATACGTCGAACCCAACCGCCGTCAGACAAAGCAAGCCACGAGGCCGAGCCGGGTAGAGTCGAGCCCTGAACCACGGAGACCCCCATGAGACCCCATCGCATCGCTGGCCCGCTCATCTGCTGCCTGCTCGTCCTGGCCGGGTGCGGCGCATCACGACCCTCCCAGCAGGAGCTGACCGATGCGATCATCGTTGCCACCAGCGCCGAGCCTTCGATCGATATCACCGCTGAACAGGCTGGCTGCATCGCAGCCACTCTTCTGGCTAGCGATCTATCCGACACCACACTCGAGGGCCTGGCCAAGGACTTCGACAACCCGCAGGTACTGGAGGATGAACTCGATCTGGTGGAGCCCCTGGTAGCTGAGGCGGCCCGTGGCTGCCGCTAGATATTCGGGCCGCAACACAGCAATCGTGCGTAGCCCTCGTGTTGGTCACGCCATCGACAACAGCCAGCCTGTCGTTGCTCTCGAGACCACCATCTTCTCAGAGCTCGGACTTCCATCCCCCCACAACATCGAAGCTCTTGCTCGCTGCGAGGCGGCCGTCGTCGATGGGGGAGCGGAGCCAGCGCTGACTGCAGTGCTGGACGGGGTCCCCCGCGTCGGCGTCGAAGACGACGCCAAGCCTCGACTGTGCGGACCAGCCCGCAAGGTGGCAGCACGCGATCTCTCTGTCGCCCTGGCCCAAAGCTGGGCCTACGGGGCGACCACGGTTTCGGCCTCGCTCACCCTGGCCGCCAACGCCGGTGTCCGGGTGTTCGCAACCGGGGGCATCGGAGGGGTGCACCAGGGAGCAGAGCAGAGCGGTGATATCAGCGCCGACCTCGATGCCTTGGCCCGCCATCAGGTGGTAACGGTTTCAGCGGGTGCCAAGGTATTCCTCGACCTGGCCCGAACCCTGGAGTACTTGGAGACAGCATCGGTCCCGGTACTCGGCTGGCGGTGTGGGGAGTTCCCCGCTTTTCATGCCCCTTCCAGCGGACTACCCCTGGGCCACACGGTGCAGACAGCGATCGAGGTGGCTGAGGTGGCCCGAGCCCACTGGCAGCTCGGCGGTGGGGGACTGCTGGTGGCAGCCCCGGTCCCGGCTGCCGATGGTCTCGATCTCGAAGAATTGCTGGTGAGTTCAGCCGAGGCCGAGCGGCGGGTGGTCGCCGACGGGATCACGGGTCCCGAAGTGACGCCAGCCGTGCTCGCTCATCTCGTCGAGCTGACCGACGGCCGAGTCTTGTCGGCCAATCTGAGCCTGGCCGAACACAACGCAACGGTCGCGGCCGACATCGCCGTAGCCCTCGCTTCCACCTGACATCGGGCGTTCGATCCCCACGATGCGGTTGTTCTGTCTGGTCAGTGGGCGCCTGCAGACGCACCTCCCGCTAGGGCTAAAGCTCGGTGGCGGCGAAGGTATCGCACTGCTCGGGGTCACCCGTGTCGAAGCCGACGGTGAACCAGCGCACCCGCTGATCAGCCGATCCATGGGTCCAGGTATGGGAGTCAATGGTCATCCCGGCCTGAGCTTGGATCCTGTCGTCGCCAACTGAGGCCGCGGCCTGGAGCCCTTCGTTGATGTCGCCCCGCTCCAGAATCGGCTGACCTGTCTCGCGGGTCAGCCGACTACCGGCTGAGTGGGCCCAGACACCAGCCAGGCAGTCAGCCTGGAGCTCTAGACGGATCGAGTACTTGTTGTGATTACCGGGATCACGGCTCTGGGCCTGACGGACCCCATCGCTGATACCGAGGATGGACTGGAGGTGATGGCCGATCTCGTGGGCGATCACATAGGCCTGAGCGAAGTCGCCCGGTGCACCGAAGTCGCGCTTCAAGTCATCGAAGAAGGCAAGGTCGACATAGACACCCATGTCTCCTTGGGCCGGGCAGTAGAAGGGCCCGGCGTTGGAGCTGGCGTTTCCACACCCCGTCTGAACGAAGTCGGTGAAAATGGTGAGCGTGGTCGGTTCATAGTTGAGCCCAGCCTGATCGAAGTAGACATCCCAGGTGTCCTGGATGTCGAACATGAGGAATTGCATGTACTCGACCGAGTCGGCATCGGGGTCGACGCGGTTGATCGGACCGTTGTCGGATACCGCTCCGCTCTGGTCGTCGAAACCGGCGGCGTCGATGTCGAAGGCGCTACCGCCCCCGCCTCCCCCGATCCCGAGGACAGCGACCAGGACGGCGATGATGACGGCTCCGAGGCCACCACCGACAGCGATCCCCTTGCCTCCCCGTCGTCCGGCCCGGGGGCCAGAGGTCGACCTTCGGCGATCCTGCACGTACTGTCGCCCCTTGTCGGCCGTGCTCTTGTCGAATCGAACCACGCCAGTCTCCCTGATCGCCCACGCAACAAGATCCGACAATATCCTCCGATGATGCTGCATGGCTCAGTCAACCCGTTCGTCGAGTACCGCCACCATCTCGATGTCTACACTCGAGCTCTCGACCGAGGCCTGTCTGATGAGGCCTACGTCGAGCTCGTGACCAATCTCAACGAGAAGGTCGAGGCGGCTGACGGGGTCGGTTTCACCGTCACCCCTCTGGTCGAGCTCGACCTGGCCAGCGAGGGGGCTGGTGCCGGGCCAGT
>JAAETV010000659.1 GCA_024227975.1 Actinomycetes bacterium | reverse complement strand
TGCCTACTGGACCGAGGAACGGGAGGCCATCCAGGCGACGGTGCGCGACTTCGCCATGAAAGAGGTCCTCCCCGCGGCCAACGAGCTGGACACCACTGGGGGCGAGATCCCCATGGAGCTGAGAGACAAGATGGGACAGCTTGGTCTGTTCGGCGTCATGATCGGTGAGGAGTATGGAGGGGCAGGGCTCGGACTGTTCGAGTACGTGCTGGTCACAGAGGAGTTGGCCCGAGCCTGGATGTCGGTGGCGTCGATCATCGCCAGGGGCAATGGCGGCATGGGCGGATTCTCCGAGGAGATGCGCCGCAAGCTGCTCCCTCGGATGGCCAGGGGCGAGTGTCTCATGGCCTATGCCCTTTCAGAGCCCGACGCCGGCAGCGATATCGCCTCCATCCGCACCCGGGCCGTCGAAGACGGCGATGAGTATGTGATCAACGGCCAGAAGATGTGGTGCACGTTTGCCGATGGGGCCGATTTCTTGATCATCATCACCCGTACGACCCCTTATGACCCCGACAATCGCCATGGCGGCATCCGCCAGTTCTATGTCGAGAAGGAGAGGGGCACCCTGCCGCCAGGGGTGACCGGTACCCCCATCCGCAAGATCGGCTACAACGGTTGGAAGACCTGGGAGCTGGCGTTCGATGACTTCCGGGTCCCGGCCGAGAACATGCTCGGTCGTGAGCGGGCTGGCGTCGACGACAAGGTCGGGTTCCGCCAGGCCGCCAGTGGGCTGTCGGTGGCCCGCCTCCATACCGCGGCCCGCTCTATCGGGCTGGCCCGGGGAGCGGTTGAGGACTCGATCGCCTATGCCCAGGAACGGGTGCAGTTCGGCCAACCCATCTCCGATTTCCAGGCCATCCGGTTCAAGCTCGCCACCATGATCGCCGAGGTCGAGACGTGCCGGGCCATGATGTACCAGGTCGCAAACGAGTACGACGCCGGCACGCGGCCCGACACCCAGGCGGCCATGATCAAGTATCTGGCCAGCGAGATGGCGGAGCGGGTCACCAGCGAAGGTATACAGGTCCACGGTGGGGCCGGGTACACCACCGACTTCCCCCTCGAGCGCTATTGGCGTGATGCCCGCTTGACCAAGATCTTCGAAGGCACATCGGAGATCCAGCAGCGAATCATCTCCGACAGCTACCTGCCACGGCCGGCCGTGCGATGAAAGCCTCGGACCGTTCCCTCGCCTCGTTCACCGGTGGGGGCAACTACTACGAGGATTTCCCTGTCGGCCGCAAGATCCGCCACGCCCGGGGGGCGACCGTTGACGAGGTTGAGAACCAGCTGCTGACGAAGCTGGTCATGAACACTGCTCAGAGCCACTGGAACGAGGATGTCATGGTCGGGGCCGGCGCCGCCGGGCTGGGTCTTGGCGAGGGACGGCTGGTGTTCGGGCTCATCACCGGTTCCATGGTGATGGGACTGGCCAGCCAGGATGTCGCCGAGAACGCGTTGGCTGAGTTGGGGGTGACTGGTCTCAGGTTCACCTCGCCGGTACACCACGGCGACACCGTCTACGCCTTCACCGAGGTGCTCGAAGCCGAAGACACCGCCGACGATGCCGGTACCGTCCGGTTCAAGCATTGGGGCACCATCCAAGACGGCACGGTCGTATTCGAGGGTGAGCGCATCGTGCTGATCAAGAAGCGCAGCGCATGGTCGAATCGGTGAGGTCGAATCAGTGAGTGATGGTCACGAGCGGGCTCACGAGACCGCAGCCCCTATGGCCAGCGAGCGTTCGGGCCCCTTGCGGGGCATCCGGATCATTGATCTGACCCGGGCTCTGGCTGGACCATTCTGTGGGATGCTGCTCGCTGACCTCGGAGCCGACATCATCAAGGTCGAGCCACCAGGTGGTGACATGACCCGCTTCAGTGGTCCCTACACCAGAAGCGACAGCGACAAGTACTACGGCGGCTACTTCGGATCGATCAACCGCAATCGGCGGGGAATCGTGCTCGACTTCGGCCAGGAGGCCGATCGGGAGACCCTGCTTCGCCTGGTCGACAGCGCCGACGGCATCCTCGAGAACTTCCGTCCCGGGGTGATGGAGCGCTTCGGGCTTGGCTATGAGACCCTGGCCGAGCGCAACCCTCGGCTCGTCTACGCCGCCATCCGCGGCTTCGGCGACCCTCGTACCGGCGAGAGTCCCTATGCGGACTGGCCGGCCTTCGATGTCGTGGCCCAAGCCATGTCGGGAGTCGTGTCGATCACCGGCACCGAAGATGGTGAGATGCTGAGAACGGGCCCGTCCATCGGTGATCTGTACCCCGCCACCATGGCCGCCCTCGGCCTGTGCGCCGCTCTGGTGCACGCCGGTCAAACCGGCGAGGGCCAGTTCATGGACGTTGCCATGTACGACTCCCTAGTTGCGCTGTGTGAGGCTCCTATCTATCGATACTCCTATATGGGGATGGTGACCGCTCCCACCGGCAACAGCCACCCCCAACTCGCCCCGTTCGATATCTATCCAACCGCCGACGGGGCCTGCGCCATCGCGGCGCCGACCGATAGCCACTGGCCGACCCTGTGTGATCTCATCGGTCGCCCCGAGCTCGCCGATGACGACCGCACCAGGGAGAATCGGGACCGGATCGCCAACAAGGAGTTCGTACACGGGCTCATGAGTGACTGGACCTCGGCCCGAACCACGGCCGAGGTGGTCGAATTGCTGGCCGGCCGGGTACCTGTCGGGCCGGTCAACACGATCCCCGACATATACCGCGACCCTCATGTGGCGGCCCGGCAGATGTTGGTGGCCGTCGACCATCCCGGTTCCGACCGGCCCGTGGTATATCCCAATTCGCCCATCAAGTACACGGCAACCCCGGCCGGTATCTACCGCCGGGCCCCCAAGCTCGCCGAGCACCAGGCTGAGATCCTGGCTGAACTGGAGGAGAACCAGTCATGACCAACACCTTCCGTCTACGCCGTTCGGAGCTCTCGACCCCGGCCACGAGTGAGCGCATGATCGTCAAGGCCGCGGAGTCGACCGCCGACCTGGTCTTCCTCGACCTGGAGGACTCGGTCGCCCCGGCCGAGAAAGTGGGTGCTCGTGCTCCGGTCATCGAAGCCCTCAACGGCCTCGACTGGGGCACCAAGACGCGAGCGGTGCGGGTCAACGGCACCCACACCGAGTACTGCCACGGCGATGTCGTCGAGATTGTCAGCGCCACGAAGGGCAACCTCGATGTCATCATCATCCCCAAGGTCAAGGCTCCTCGTGATGTCTGGTTCGTAGACACCCTGTTGAGCCAGCTCGAGGACGAGTTGAGGCTGCCCCAAGGCGGGATCGGAGTGGAGATCCTCATCGAGGAGACCGAGGCCCTGGCCAGGGTGGAGGAGATTGCCGGTTGCTGCCCGCGGCTGGAAGCCCTGATCCTGGGCGTTGGCGATCTGTCGGCCAGCCAAGGGATACGGCTGACGCCCGGCGGTGAAGCGGCCAGCCGCTACCCCGGTGACATGTGGCACTATGCCCGCAACCGGATGATCGTGGCGGCCCGGGCCAATGGTCTGGACGCCATCGATGGGCCGTACGCCAATATCCGCAAGCCCGAGGGCTACCGGGAGGAGTGCCAGTGGTCGTCGACGCTGGGCGCGGTTGGCAAGTGGGCCATCCATCCCAGCCAGATCGAGATCGCAAACGAGGTCTACTCGCCAACCCAGGCCGAGATCGAGCGGGCCGAAGCCGTCGTCAAGGCGGTGCACGACGCCGAGAAGGCCGGGGCGGGGGCGGCCGATCTCAACGGCGTGATGATCGATGCCGCCACGGCCCGCATCTTCGAGATCATCCTCGAGCGGGCCAAGCTCTGCGGTCTGGCCTGAGGAAGGCTCCGGCCTCGTGGGCTAGCGAAGCCTCTGATTCCAGCGTATCTTACGATGTAAGTGAAAGGGCCTTTGGTCCCTTGTAGCGACCAATGCATATCCGTACCGTCATAGGACGCCGCCCGACCGCGGCATACTTATGGCGTTGACGACCACTGGAGACCCTGACAATGGCTGATTTCCTGACCACCTATTCCATCCAGCGATGGCTCGAGCTCTGCCCCCAGGGCTACCTCGATGAAACCGTCCACGGGCATGGTGAGTCCGAAACGGAACCGGAAGGGCTGATCGAGGACGACGATCTTCGGACCGAAGCCATCAGGACTACGGTCCAGCTCGTTGTAGGAGAGAGGGCAGCGCTGGCCGCCTCCTCCGGCCTCATCAATATCGCCCCCGATTACCCGAGCAAGCAGTTCCTTGCCACCCAGACCCTCGATGAAGCGCGCCACGTCGAGATCTTCACCGAGCGGCTCTACGACCTCAACGTCAAGCCGGCCGAGCTCGAGACGACGATTGAACACTTCGCCAACCCCCATCTGATCAAGTTCGCCGAGGTGCTCTTGGAGAAGGTCGGCAACGGGGACTTCGTCGCCGGAGTGGTCGGTCAGAATATCGTCTTGGAGGGTATGGCGTTCAGCGTCTTCGAGATGATGGAGGCCCTCAGCCGGCAGACCAATCCCAAGTTCGCCAACACCCTGACCGGGACCATCGCTGATGAGCGCCGCCATGTCGGATTCGGCGAGAACCGGATCGGTTCGCTGCTCCAGGAACACCCAGAGAAGAAGCCGGAGATCGAGCGGATGCAACAGGAGATGACCGGTCATATGCTGGCCACGTTCGCGAGCGCGTTCGACGAGGGGCGGGCGTTGGATGAGAAGGGCCGACAGGCGGCAGCGAATGAGGCCGCAGCTCATGGTGAGGAGCTGGAAGAGGTCGAGTGGCACGGCACCGATCTGACCTCGGCCTCGGTTGACGAGCGCCAAGGCGTCCTGGAGAACACCGTGCTCGGCGAGTTCAAGACCCGGCTGGCCCGGATTGGTCTCGAGTATCAAGCACCTTCCGGGATGTGAGCACCGATTTCGATCCACATGCTCTCGAACGCGAGGAGTTCGTCGAGCAGGTGCATTCATTCGAGTTCTGGTTCCAGGCAGTCGAGGGTTATCTGACCGATCGCCCCTACGGCTATCGAGAGGACACCGAGCCGACTCCGATCGATGACGACCGGCGGGATAACCTCATCACCACTCTCTGCAACTACTGCGTGGGTGAGACGGCGGCACTCGACGGGACGAGCGGCATGATCGACTTTGCGCCGAATCGCCACTCGAAGATCTTCCTGGCCACTCAGGCTGTCGACGAGGCCCGCCATCTGGAAGTGTTCTCCCATCGTCTGCTAGAGCTCGGGGTCAGTGACCCCGAGGCGGAAGTCGAACGGCGGGCGAACCCCAATCTCCTCCGGTTCAAGCAGCGGCTTCACGAGCTCATCGACGGGCGAGAGTGGGAGGCCGCACTGTTCGCCCAGAACGTGATTCTCGAGACGATGGAGCACACCGTCTTCCAGTCCCATGCCGAGTCGGCCGATCCGATCACGGCCGAGATACTCGATGGGGTGATGAAGGACGAGCGGCGACACCTCGGCTTTGGTGAGAACGACCTGGGCCGACTCGTGCAGGAGCGCCCCGACATTAGAGCTCGGCTGGCCGACCTCCGGGCCGAGCTCGACCCACTCGTGCTCGGTACGTTCGAGGGGGCGCTGGACGATCTCGGGATTGAACGCCAGGATCGCCCTGAGCTTGGCCGTGACTATCTCGACGCCATCGAGCGGTTGGGCCTCACATGAACGATGTCGACAGCTCTCCGTCGACTTCACCCCACTCCGAGCCACCAGTGGCAACGACATCGACGGACGAGGAGGCCCCTCGTCAGCTGTTCGAGCTCGAGGATTTGGGGTTCAACGAGGTCCCGAAGAAGTGGCGGCGGTTCTACCGCTACTGGAAGGGGCCAGACGATGAACTGGGGCCGAACGAGATCGTGTGCCCGGTCTGCAAGATCGTGGTTCGGTCCAAGCGCGAGCTGAGGCCGGGCGATCGTCTCTACTGCATGCCATGCATGTCCAGGCTCCGCGTGGTGAGAGGTGATGATGGCGTCTTGACAACCGAGGTTGTCTACTGATCCTGCCCTCGGTGACATCGGCCTCCAGACAGCCAATATGGCTCCAGCCCGTCTAGCATTCCAGGGAAAGGAGCTACGTTTATGAACGCGCCGCCATTTCCAGGATCCCGCATCACCACCAACGGGAATCAGCTTGTCTCGTACCACACCGAGGCACGGATCACTCAGGGAGGCGTGTTCTACCCCATCACCCCATCGACTGAGATGGGTGAGAACTATCAGCTGGCCTTCGCCGAAGGGGCACTCGACGTCTTTGGCAACAAGAAGGTGGCGATCGAGACCGAAGGGGAGCACTCGGCTCAGGGTGGCGCCATCGCCCTGTCGATGACCGGTCGCCGAGTCGTGAACTTCACATCGGGCCAAGGCTTGGTCTATGGGCTCGAGCAGTACTACCACGCGCCGGGAAAGCTCTCGACGCTCGTGGTCGAGGTGGCGGCTCGGGCCTTGACCAAGCACGCTCTCAACGTCCACTGCGGTCACGACGACATCTACGCCGTGCTCGACACGGGCTGGATCATGCTGTTCGCCAAGGATGCCCAGCAAGCGGCCGACCAATCCCTGATCGCCAGACGGGTAACTGAGCTGTCGCTGAACCCGGCGATCAACATCCAGGACGGCTTCCTCACATCGCACCTGGAGCGAACCTTCTACCGGCACGAGTCTGAGCTGATCCGCCAGTTCCTCGGTGCTCACGACGACACGATCGACTCCCCGACGCCGGCTCAGCGCGAACTGTTCGGTCCAACTCGCCGCCGGGTTCCCCGCATGATCGACCTGAAGAACCCCATGGTGCTTGGTCCTGTGCAGAACCAAGAGCACTACATGAACGGTGTGATCGCCCGCCGCAGCAACTTTGCTGACCATATCTCCGGCTTCCTCCAAGAGGCATACGATGAGTTTGCTCGCCTGACCGGCCGTCGCTACGGCATGATCAGCCAGTACCGCTGCGAAGATGCCGACACCGTGTTCGTCTCACTCGGTTCGGCGGCCGAGAATGTCGAGGCCGCAGTCGACCACCTCCGCCACCACAAGGGTGCCAAGGTTGGGTCCATCCACGTGAACGTACTCCGGCCATTCCCGGAGGCTGAGCTGGTGAGGGCGCTCGGTGGCAAGAAGCGGGTCATCGTGCTCGAGCGAACCGACGATCCACTCTCGGGGGACAATCCACTCGGCCGGGAGATCAGAGCGTCGATCAACAAGGGAGTCGAGGTCGGTCGGGAGCACCCAGCCGGTGATGTGCCCGTACTGACACCGGCCGAGGTACCCATACAGTTCGCCGGCACGTATGGATTGGGCTCGCGCGATTTCCGCCCCGAGCACCCGCTCGGTGCCTACGAGTTCGCCGTCGGTGAAACGCGACGCCAGGACGGAAGCGGCCCTCACGATGGTGTTCGCAACTTCGTGCTCGGCATCGACCACCCGCATGCTGTGATCTCTGAGCAGACTCCGTCCCTGCTGCCCGAGGGTGCCATCGCCGTTCGATTCCACTCGATCGGTGGGTGGGGCATGATCACAACGGGCAAGAACCTGAGCGAGATAATCGGCGAGATCGGAGAGGATCTGGCCCGCCGCAATGAGGATTTCGACGAGTTCGGCCGGCCCCGAGAGATCGTGCACGTTTCGGCCAACCCGAAGTACGGATCCGAGAAGAAGGGGGCCCCGACCCAGTACTTCCTGGTGGCGGCACCCGAGCGGATCAGGGTGAACTGTGATCTGCGCCACGTCGATGTCGTATTGTGCTGTGATCCAAAGGCCTTCACCCACACCGACCCCCTCGAGGGAATCAACCATGGTGGCACCTTCGTCATCGAGTCCGATGAGGATCCCGAGACTGTCTGGCAGCGAATACCGGTAAAGGCCCGTCGACAGATCATCGACAATGAGATCAAGGTGTACTCGCTGTCGGGATTCGAGATCGCCAAGCACGCGACGCTTCGTGAGGATCTTCAACTGCGCATGCAGGGCAACGCCTTCCTCGGAGCGTTCTTCGCCGTGTCGGGGCTGCTCGAAGAATATGGGGTGAGTACCGAGCAATTCCACGAGTTGGTGCGGGCGCAGTACGTCAAGAAGTTCGGTCGATTCGGTGATGCCGTCGTCGACTCGAACATGGTCGTAATGACCGAAGGCTTCGACCGCGTCCAGGTCATCCCCCACGGTTCCATCGATGCTCCCGACCACTCGACGATGCGCAAGCCCGCCCTCCAGGCCTGCGACAACTGTGGGCCGCTTCCGGCTCAGATGGTTCCGGTAGAACAGCCCGTGCGCATGCCGCTGGCCCGCACGGCCACCTTTGACGCTGAGTTTCGGGCCGGCCTGGGATACGACCAGCCGTCGTCAGCGCTGGCATCGGTCGGCATGATGCCGGCCGCTACTGGTGCCACGGCGAGCAAGTATGGAGCCCGGCGACAAGCACCGGTGTGGATCGCCGAGAAATGCACCCTGTGTCTCGACTGCATCACCGCTTGCCCCGATACTGCTCTGCCGAGCACAGCCCAAGACATCGACACGATCCTCAGAACAGCGGCCAATGCCTATGTCGCTGATCCTGACGATCGGCGGGTCGTGCTCGAAGCCATTCCGGCGATCGAGGCGATCGTACGGGCCCAGATGACCGAAGCGATTGCCCAGAAGGAAGACACGCCGTTCGTCGACCTGGTGACAAAGGCAATCATCGACAGGCCCGAGATCGGCCAGCGGGCTCGTGGGGAGCTCCTGTCCCTGTTCGAGCGGGTACCGTTCGCCTATTCCAAGACACCGACAGTATTCCGCCAGCTCGAACGTAAGAATCCGGGCAGCGGTGGCCTGTTCGCCATCATGGTCTCTGATTTGTGCAAAGGCTGCGGTGAATGCGTCGTCGAGTGCGGCGAGCACGAGGCCCTGTACATGGCCGACGAGACCGCTGATCTCAACGCCGATCACCTGAGTGGAACCAACTTCCTGAAGATGCTGGCCGACACCCCGACGAAGTTCTTGGGCCGGTTCGATCCCGAGCACCCCGAGGAGTCGAACGTTGCCCAGCTCAAGAACCATCTGATGTTGCGAAGCCAGTACGAGGCACTGGTCAGCGGTGATGGAGCCTGTGCCGGTTGTGGGGAGAAGACCGTGTTGCACGCCGTTGCCTCACTCACTGAGTCCTACATGCGCCCCCTGTTTCACGCCAAAGCCGACCGCTTGTCGACCAAGGTCGAGCGCTTGATGGCCGAAGGCGAGAAGCGCCTGGCGGCGCTGGCCGAGAAGAATCCCGAAGAGCATGAGCTGTACCGCCGGGCTGTTGCCCACATGCTGATGGGTCTCGGGGGCGACAATCCCGAAGACACCGAAGCCCGCATCGAGGCCCACGGCAAGATCACTGATGCCGAGATCGTCGACGCCATTGGTGAGGTGATGCGACGCGACGCATTCAACCATCGCGACCTCCAGGCGGTCGACGGCAGGTTGGCCAATGGGATGTCGGCGATGGCGATGGGTGCCCACACAGGCTGCAACACCGTCTACGGCTCGACCCCGGTCAACAACCCGCATCCGTATCCGTGGATGAATTCGCTCTTCCAGGACGGGGCAACCATCTCCTGGTTGTTCGGCGAGGGTTTCATCTTGACTCACGCCCGCCGGTCGGTGATCCCCGAGCGTCTGTGCAACGCCTTGCTCGATCGGGACACTGGTGTGATGACGTCGGCGGATTACGACCTGTTGGTCCACATGACGGACTCTGAGATGACCCCGCTGGAGATCCGCGAGCTACCCAAGGCATGGGCCATCGGTGGCGATGGTGGTATGGGTGACATCGGGTTTCAGAATGTGTCAAAAGTCGTTCTCCAGAACCGCCCGAACGTGAACCTGCTGATGCTCGATACTCAGGTGTATTCGAACACTGGCGGGCAGAACTCGGATTCCACGCCCATGCCCGGCGGCGGCGATATGAATCAATTCGGTCACGCCTCACAAGGAAAGCTCACGGAGAAGAAGGGGGTGGCTGAGGCCTTCCTCGGCGGGCATGGCTCGCCCTTCGTGGCCCAAGTATCGGCCGCCAACACCGCCCAGTTCTACAAATCCATACTGAACGGCCTCGAGTACCGAGGTACGTCGTTCTTCCAGTGCTTCACGACCTGTCAACCCGAGCACGGGGTACCCGATGACATGTCGACCCAGCAGGCGATTCGTATTCGCGACTCGCGGGGGATGCCACAGTTCGTGTTCGCCCCGTCCAAAGGTGAGTCCTACGAGGATGCCCTCGATCTGGCCGGCAACCCGAGCCTGGCTCGTGACTGGTACCAGAAGACGTCGAAGGCCAGCGGTCGCCACTATCAATACACGCCGGCCCACTGGGCCGTTACCGAGGCCCGCTTCCGTCGTCACTGGAGGCCGGTTGAATCCACTGAAGGTGTCGTCGACCTCCACGACATGCTCACGCTGGTTACACAGGATGATGTGGTCGGGCGCCGCGTGTTCGACCCCGGTCACCGATCACACATCCCCGACTGGGAAGTGTTCACCGAGATCGAGGACGAGCGGGGCGAGGTAACGCGTGTCGTGTTGTCGTGTCAGATGGTGCTGTTCTGCGTCGAGCGTCGGCGGGGTTGGCGGATGCTGCAGAGTCGGGCCGGCGTCTCCAACCCGGACTATGCCGCTCAGAAAGCGGTGTTGGCTGCCTTCGAGGCCGGCGAACATGGCGACCAGGACCGTTTCGCCTTCGCCGCCACCATCCGTGATCGCGCCCTCGAGACCCTTCTCGCCACTGACAACTGAGGTATGTAGCCAATCTTTGGGGCAGCCCGGCCGGAGGATGGCGTCAGTATGTCCAAAAGGCTCGCCCGATCGCCGAGCCGGGCCTGCCTCATCGTTGCGGCAGAGGGGCTCCCGAGACGAGGCTGATCTCTGATCTGAGCCTCGCGATCGGAATCGGTTCAATGCTCTGCTGCATCACAGTCCCAAAGGCGAATGAGGCAAGAGAGTGGGCACGTTCTTCCACATTGCCGACGTCGAGGGGTTCGAGCAGATCTTCGAACAGCTGTGCCAACAGTGATTGGATGTCCCTGATCGGTTCGAGGCTGCCGCTGCGCACGCAGTACAGCCAGTAATCGAGCCAGAGGATGATCTGGGCCTGGAACGGAACGATGTATGACTCGATCGCCGTCCAGAAGCTGGCCAGCGAATCCCCTTCGCCTGCGCTGCGTACTGAGTCGAAGAAGTGCTCGGTTCCTGCTCGGATGGCAAGATGGATCAGCTCATCCATGTCCTTGAAGTAGTAGTGGAAGATGCTCTTGGAGACGCCGGCCTCACGGGCGACCCTCCGAGCCGAACAAGCACCGAGCCCGTCGCTGATCAGAACCCTCACCGCAGCTGAAACCAGGGCCGCACGTTTCTCCTCGCGCTTGTTCGATTCTGGCAACTCGACTTCTCTGGGCACCGGTCCTAGAGTAGCCGTAGTAATTCGGACACCTGTCCGAATTACTTCCGTCGAGGAGCCCGGAGGCAAGCAATGAAGTTCGGAATGCTGCACCTGTTCGAGAATCCAAGAGGGCGGACGGAGGAGCAGGTCATCAAAGAGCAGTCGGAGCTCATGGTTGCGGCCGAGGACTACAGCTTCGACTCGATCTGGCCCGCTGAGCATCACTTCACCGAATACGGCTACTGCGCATCACCGGGGATGTCGCTAGCCGCCGTCGCTGCTCAGACGAAGCGGATTCGTCTCGGAACCGGCATCGTCGTATTGCCGTTGAATCACCCCCTTCGCGTGGCAGAGGACTATGCCTTCCTCGACCTGTTGAGCGACGGTCGGGTCGAGCTGGGCGTTGGTCGCGGCTACCAGCCGTTGGAGTTCGAGCGCTACGGAGTCGACCAGGCGACCACCCGGGGTCGGTTCGCCGAAGAGCTTGCCATCATCAAGTCGGCGTGGACCGACGAGGTCGTCAACTTCCACGGGGAGTTCTACGATTTCACCGACGTACCTGTCCGTCCCAAGCCCAAGCAGGATCCTCACCCCAGGATCTGGATGGCTGCCCTGTCACCCGAGACCTTCGAGCTAGCCGGCCAGATGGGTTGTGAGCTGCTCTATGGCAGCGTCTTCGGGCTGACGCCGGACGCGGCGGCCCAGAGGCGCAACGACTACTACCGGGGGTTGATTGCCGGAGGCCACCCAGCTGAAGGGCGCCGAACAGGCTGCCTGACGATGGTGTACGTTGCCGACACCATGGAGCAGGCCATTGCTGATTTCCGGGAACCGGTCAGCTGGTACTACCAGAAGATCGCCAAGTACCTGGCCAAGCCGGGCGATGAGACGGTTCCTAGCTACGAGACATACAACCGCTTCCGTGATGTGGCCCTATCCGCCGACTATGACGCTCTGGTCGAACTGCGCCACGTGGTCGTTGGTCCACCGGACCATGTCATCGAGCACCTGACGGAGATACAGGGGCAGTACGGCTTCACCGACATGCTCTGTTGGACTCGTCTCGGAGGCCTGGCCACTGACAAGGTCCTCCGCTCAATGGAGCTGATGCATGAGCACGTCATTCCCGCTCTGCGCGATGCCGAGCCCCCAACGCCAGACCTGGAGGAGATCGCCGCTTCGGTCGTGAGCTCGGATTGAACCCAGGCCCACACGGTGAGGTCGATGTGAACGCCTTGGCCGGGACCCAGATGAGCGATATCGAGGCTGAAGCGCGTGCCTGGTTCCAGGAGAACTGGGATCCGAACATGTCCCTGATTGACTGGTGGAGCTCGTTGGCCCAGTCGGGGTGGGGTTACCCCGACTGGCCCTCTGATTGGTTTGGAAGGGGCATGTCTACACGAACAGCCCGCGCCGTCGGTGCTGTCAGGCGATCACTCGGGGCCCTGGGCCCTCGTGGGGGGATCGCTCCCATGCTCGCCGGGCCGACGATCATCGCCCACGGCACCGAGGCGCAACGACGAACCTTCCTGCCCGACATCGCAAGCGGCCGGGTCGTGTGGTGCCAGCTATTCAGCGAGCCGGGTGCCGGATCGGACTTGGCCGGTCTGGCGACCAGAGCGGAGCGAGATGGTGATCAGTGGATCGTCACCGGACAGAAGGTGTGGACCTCGGGGGCCCACTACGCCAAGTGGGGCCTGCTCTTGGCCCGGACGGACCATCATGTCCCGAAGCATCGGGGGATCTCGTATTTCCTGATCGATATGGAACAGCCAGGCATCGAGATCAGATCCCTCCGTGAGATGACAGGACGATCGCTGTTCAACGAGGTCTTCCTGACCGAGGCTCGGGTGCCAGCCCACAACCTGTTGGGTGAGCAGGGACAGGGCTGGCAGATCGCCCTCACCACCTTGGGCTACGAACGAACGTCGCTCGGATCGGGCTCGCTTGGCAGCGGAGCAACCGTGACCATCGACCAGGTCGACCTGTCGATGCCGGCCGGAGACATGGTGGCAGCAAACCAGGGTGGGGGATCGACGGCGCGGCGAGGCCCCGACCTGCTCATCGAGATGGCGGAGGAGCATGACCGTCTCGACGACCCCCTGATTCGACAAGAGCTGGCCCGGGCCGTGACGGCCCACCGCATCAGCGAGTGGACCTCCCGCCGGGTGAGGGCCGGCGTGCGATCGGGCCGATCCCCGGGGCCCGAAGCTTCGATCGGGAAGCTGGCTTCAGCGGCAAACGTCTGGCACCTCGGCCAGACAGCTCTGCAGATCACGGGTGCTCCGGGCAGCCTTGCCCCGCCCGATGCTCCCCGCCAGGCGAAGGCGGCCGAGCTGTTGATGAGTAGCTATGTGCTGTCCATTGGTGGAGGCAGCAACCAGATCCAGCGCAATATCACTGGTGAGAGGGTCCTCGGCTTGCCGGCTGAACCGAGGCCGGACAAGAGCGTGCCCTTTCATGACCTGGCCAAGAACTGATACCGGCACCAAGCCCGAGCACAATCTGGAGTGAGCGATGCAGCATCCGCACTTGCTACGTGATCAAGCCGATGGCGTTGCCATCCTGACCCTCAATCGACCCGAGCGACGAAACGCCATGTCCCCGGAGATGATCGTACGACTGGCTGACGCTTGGGGGGAGCTCCGTGACGATCCAACGGTACGGGTTGTGCTCCTGGAGGGGAGTGGCGACAAGGCGTTCTGCGCCGGGGCTGATCTCGGCCGGTTGATCCCGCTTCTCACTGGCAGCCGCGAAGTCGAGGACGAGTGGGATGAGCGTCTAATGGCCAATCGGAAGTTGTTGAGCACGGCACTGTTGCGCGGCTTCGACTTGTTCAAACCGGTTGTCGTCGCCGTCAACGGTCATGCTCTCGCCGGCGGAACGGAGATCCTGCTCGGTACCGACTTCCGGATTGCGTCGGAGGAAGCCACCTTTGGGCTCACCGAGGTACGGCGGGGCCTGATCCCGGCCGGTGGCTCCCTGGCCCGACTGGCTCGCCAGATCCCATACACGGCGGCGATGAAGGTGATCCTCGGGGGTGAGCCCATCAGCGCCGAGGAGGCCCTCCGCTATGGTCTCGTCACCGAGACGACCCCAGCCCGCGAGGTCGGCGGCCGGGCTCGCGAGGTGGCCAAAGCGGTAGCCCAGGGTGCCCCCATCGCACTGGCCAAGGCCAAGGAAGCCGTCATCCGATCGAGTGGTGTACCCCTGGATGAAGCCTTCCGGATCGAGAACGAGTGTGCTCGCGAGGTGATGGCAACCGAGGACGCCCGGGAAGGACCAAAGGCCTTCATGGAGAAACGCAAACCGGAGTTCAAAGGTCGATAGCTCCTGGTGCAGGACCGAGAATGCCTGGCAGAAGGTCTATAGGCCGCTGGTATCGATCCGCATCCCCAGGTAGTAGCGGCCAATCAGCTCGTAGGTGGGTGGGCCGACCATGATGTGCTGGGTGGCGACATGCATGTCGCGAAACAGCCTGGACAGGGGGCTGCGGTTGTAGACCGGCGTGCCGCCGGCGGCGTTGTACATCAGATCGACCGCCTTGGCCGATTGACGCGACGCGTTCGTCGTCGCCAGGCGCAGCAAGGCCCGGTGCTCGACGGTGAGAGGCTCGCCGGTGACTGCTGCGTCGTAGGCCTCGTCGACTGCCTCACGAAGCAGGGCCCGGGCCGACCGTACTGCGGCCTCAGCCTCGGCCACTGCTGATTGGACATAGCCCCGCATAGCCAGAGGTTTGTTGCTGGCGGTGGGTACCTTGTCCACGGCCAGGGCGGTCAGTTCCTCGATGGCACGGCGAGCCACACCGAGGGAGATCGAGCACACCCCGAGCCCGAGGAAGCCGAGCAGTGGGAATTGGTAGAGACCGGACAAGCGTGGCTTGCTGAACCCGAAGCGCAGCCACCGGCCATCGGGTACGAAAGCGCCGCTAGCCGTGAAGTCGGTACTTCCAGAGCCGGCCATTCCGTGTACATACCAGGTGTCGAGGATCTCTACCTGGTCCGCGGCGAGCAGGGGCAGCAGATGATGTGGATTGCCATCCTCGTCGAGAACCAACTCTCCGGACTCGTCGACCAGCAGGGATCCCCCTACCAGCCAATCGGCATAGTCGCAGCCGCTGCCCCATTGCCACTGACCGGTTACTTCGATCCCACCATCGACCTTCACCGCCCGGCCGGTAGGAGCGGTTGCACCGGCTGAGATCACATCGAGGTCGCGACCGTAGATTTCTTTCGCCCAATGATCATCGAAATAGCCTGATAGCAGCGCAGTAGTGCAGCCGACCATCGCCACCCATGCCGTCGAACCGTCGCCGCGCGCGATTTCCTCGATGACTCGCAGGGTCTCGAGCGGGTGAGCTTCGCGGCCTCCGAGGGCCTTCGGGATGCACTGACGGAAGATTCCGCGACTGCGCATGAGATCAGCGATGTCGGGTGGCAGCCGCCGAGCTGCTTCGATCTC
The DNA here is from genome assembly GCA_024227975.1 of Actinomycetes bacterium. Next base: position 4,631 of record JAAETV010000659.1, on the reverse strand, counting down.
GTCACCCCTGGGCAAGATGATGGCAGCGATGTCTCGGGCGTCCTGCAGGGGGTCCAAATCGGTCATGTAGTCAGTCCTTGGTGGCAGCGAAGCGCTGATAGTCGGTCGAGTCCTCGAGAGAATCCGCTCCGTCGGTGGGTATCGGTTTCCAGTAGTTGAGGGCTGCATTGACGTCATCGATCCAGACATCCTCGGGCAGTTCGTAGAGGATCTCAACCCCATGGCCGTCTGGATCGGAGACATAGACACTGTGGGTCATGCCGTGGTTGCCCCGTTGGCGGAACTCAACGCCGAAGTCTCGCAAGACCTCGAGCCGTTCGAGGAAGGCTTCGCGGGTCGGATAGCAGACGGCGAAGTGGTTGATGCCCTGCTTGTTCTCGATCATGTTCCAGTCGGTGTTGGCCGGGGGGAACTGGGAAGGATCAGGGATCTGCACCAGAGCGAGGTCATGGTGGCGGTCCGGTGCCCCTCGGTAGAAACGGAAGTCGATGCGAGCGGTGTCGTCGTCGCCGAGCTTGCCGCATTGCTCGAAGCCGATTGCCTCGGTGTAGAAGCGGTGCGAAGCCTCGATATCGCGCACCATCAGGGCCAGGTGCTGAACGGTCGGTCCGTTGGGATTCGTCTGAGCCATGGTCGTCATACCTCCGCTGGAAAGCACCGTCACTGGAAAGTACTGTGACCGACACTTGGAAGCACTGTTACCGAACCCCCTCCTTTGTGAAAGGGCCTTTGGGCTCTATCGCCGAGGAGATGAACTGGAATCCGTTTTGATGGGCTGCCGATCTCCGGTCTGGCCTAGCCGACCCTGAGGGGAGTCCAATGGGAGCACGCACGGGAGCCGAGTACCTGACCGATCTCGCAGCCAGCGGCCGCGAGATCTGGATCGGCGGCGAGAAGGTCGACGACGTCGTGTCTCACCCGGAGTTCACGCAGGGGGCGCATGCCATCGCCGAATGGTACGACCGCCAGTTCGAGTACGCAGATGAGCTACTCATCCGCGATCCGGCAAACGGAGAGAAGATCAACGTCAGCCATATGCAGCCCCGCTCGAAGGAGGATCTCAAGCGTCGCCATATTGGCCTGCGGCGCATGGCTGAGATGAGTGTCGGCCTCATGGGACGGACCCCCGACTATGTGAACGTGACCTTCGCCGGCTTCGCCGACAACCCGACGGACTGGCGGGGAAAGGACGGGAGCAACGAGCAGGGTTGCCAGAACCTGATCGACTTCCAGAAACGACTGCGAACCGACGATCTATCCCTCACCCACACCATCGTCCACCCCGTTGTCGACAAGGTGAAAGACGCCCAATTCCAGGGCAACCCCGTGCCCCTCCACAAGGTTGGTGAGACCAAGGACGCCATCATCGTGCGAGGAGCCCGATTGTTGGCGACGCTGGCCCCCTTCGCCGACGAGCAGACGGTCTACCCCGGCCATCCCCTTCCCCCCGACGCTCCTTCCGAGTATGCGGTTGCCTTTACGGTGCGCATGGACGCTCCGGGGCTGATCTTCCTGTGTCGCGACAGCGCGGCCAGGCCTGACGCCCATCCGTTCGACGCCCCGTTCTCCACCCGCTTCGACGAGCAGGACGCCTACTGCATCTTCGATGACGTCGAGGTGCCACGGGAGAACGTGTGGATCGACGGGAACACCGCTGTCTACAACAGTGTGATGATGCCGAGCTCATGGTGGCCCAACATCATGCAGCAGACGACGATCCGGGCCTTGACCAAGCTCGAGTTCGCCTACGGGCTCGTTGCTCGGATGGCCGAGATCGTCAATGACAATTCTCCCCGCACGCTCGAGGCCCTGGGGGAGATCCTCAGCTATATCGAAGTGACCCGGAGCACCGTGCTCATCTCAGAGGAGAACTGCAAGACATGGCCCGACGGTGGTGTCTATCCCGAGGCCCGGGCCCTGCACCCGATGCGATCGATCCTCCCCGTCTGGTTCACGAGAGTCAACGAGATCCTGAAGACGGTGGGCAGCCACAACCTCTTGGCTACCGCCAGCCGTGGTCAGCTCGACGATGAGCGGCTGCGTCCCCTGATCGATGAGTTCCTCCCCGGGGCCGAAGGCCACGACGCCGAGGAGAGGTCGGCCATCTACCGGTTGGCTTGGGACTTCGTTGGGTCGACGTTCGGTGGTCGCAATGAGCTCTACGAGCGGAACTATCTGGCTTCGTCTCGGACCAACCGGATCGCGACCCACGAGAGGTACTCGGCGGCCAACCGGGCCCGGGCCGATGAGCTCATCGACGGCATCTTGGCCAGAGCACGGTCCTAGAGCCCAGTTCTGGGCCCGGTTCCGGAGCACGGGGAGCGGCCTTGACTGCGGTAGCTCTACATGCTGATATTAGCGATCACGAATATTGATTTGGGGAAGCAGATGAGGACCGATCTGCTGGCATCGCAAACGACCTCTCAAGGACTTCGATGACCGAAACGATGAGCGCGCTCTACAAAGCTCCTCAGGTTGCGGGCCACGAGGCCGTGCCGTTCGAGGAGAAGCAGCGACTCTTCGACGAAGTCAGGGCCGACATGCGGTACCCCGACTACCTCAATGGTTGCTATGAGTGCGGTATCTGCGTCGCGGCGTGTCCATCGGCTCGCTTCTACGACTTCAGCCCTCGACGGATTACCCAGGCCGCAGCCCGGGAGGATGTGGAGCTCATCTACCAGCAGATGGAGGAAGACATCTGGGAGTGCTCCCAGTGTTTCTCGTGCGTCCGCTGTCCACGGGGAAACATCCCGGGCGGGATCATCACCGTCCTCCGGGAGGTCGCCGTCAACAACGGTCTGGGATCGGCCCGCCAGGCTCTGGAAGGCTACTCCCGCATCATCTACAAGATCATGTCGACCGGTACCCAGGTCTCGCCCGACATGTTGCAGCCCGATGCATTTCCCGACTGGGGCCCCGAGGTGAAGGACGTCTCGGACAACCTCGATCTCTGGCGTCGGGCCCTGCCCCCTGAGACATTGCACACGACCTCGACGAGTTGGGACGTCGCCGACCGGACCCTCATCGAGCTCTACATCATCTGGCTGGAGACCGGGGCTCTCGACCTGATCCGTGGCGTCGATGAGGGGCTGCACATGATCCTGGAAGAGGTCATGGAGGAGAGACTGGAAGAGGAAGGGATCGAAGTATGACTACCCCCGTCAACGTGGTGTTGAGGAAGAAAGAGCAATACCGGCGTGACGAGCACCACACCCCTGAGGATTTCCACGATGAGCTATTTCGCCTCGAAGCAGAGGGCGAGTGGATCATCGATCGGGTACCCGAGCCCTACATCGAGGTCGACACCAAGTACAGCCGGCCGAAGAAGATACCGATGGCCAACCTTTGGCATCACAAGTCATGTGGCCAGTGTGGTCACATCCCCGGCTACTCGACGTCGATCTTCTGGGCCATGCGCAAGCTCGGTCTCGACTATGTCGACCCCCGCGACCAGACCTCGTGCACCGCTTGGAACTACTACGCCAGCGCCACCTCCAACGCGGCCGCTCAAGCGGCCGTGGCCATGCGGAACTTCGCTGCGGCCAAGGAGTCGGGCTACTACCCGCTCATCCACTGTGGTACCTCCTTCGGCCACTATAAGGAGGTACGGGAGGAGCTGATCCACCACGCAGACCTGCGCCGCCAGGTGCGCGACGTGATGGCCAAGCTAGGCAAGCCACTGGTGATGCCGGAGGAGCTCGTCCACTATTCCGAGTGGTTTTACGCCATGAAGGACCGCATCGTCGAGAATCAGGTCCTCGACTTGTCCGGAATCGCAGTCACGGTCCATCCGGCCTGCCACTACTACAAGCTGGTCGAGGGCGACGCCATCTATGACCAGGAGATCTACGGCGGGCAGCGGACGGCCATCGTGACTGGCCTGGTCGAAGCCTTGGGCGCCGAGGTCAGGAACTACTCCACCTGGTTCGACTGCTGCGGTTTCGGCTTTCGCCACATCCTCGTCCAGCGCGACTTCACCCGCTCCTTTGCCACCCGACGCAAGATCGAGGTGATGAAGGAGGAGGCGGATCCCGATGTCGTCCTCACCCACGACACAGGCTGTGTGACGACACTCGACAAGAGCCAGTTCGCGGCCCAGGCCCACAAGGCCAACGTCGGGGTGCCGGTCATGTCCGAGGCCCAATTCGCCGCGCTGGCTATGGGCGCCCATCCATACAAGGTGTGCCAGCTCCACTGGCACTCGACCGAATACCGGCCCCTGCTCGAGAAGATGGGGATCGACCACGAAGCGGCTTGGGCCGAGTTCCAGGCCGACATCGCCAAGCTCGAGCGCGGCGAGCAAGAGTTTCTGACCTGGGAAGATGCCGACGCATAGCAAGCAGAGCGCGAAGCTCGTACTAGCTGGGGGTGCAGTTTGAGTATGGAAACGATCGTGGTGATTGGAGGTGGGCCAGCCGGTCTCGAAGCCGCCGCCACCGCCGCTGAGCTCGGCAGCCGCGTGGTTCTCATAGAGCAGCGAGAGTTTCTGGGTGGTGCCCCGATTGTCGAGAACTACGCCGCCTTGACCCCCCGCATGGAGAATGCCGAGGAGGCGATGGGGCGGCTCATCGACCGGGTCCGACCCAATGACCTCATCGACGTGCGCACCGGCTTCGAGGTGAGGGCGGTCG
>JAAETV010000658.1 GCA_024227975.1 Actinomycetes bacterium | reverse complement strand
CGCCCGGGAGATGCTTTGGTCGATCGGGCGGGGTGGTGGGAAGGGCCTGTACTGATCGTCGGCAATCCTCCCTTTGCCAGCCCATTGAAGAAGGGGGCGGTGCCCGACGAGGCAGCTCGCTTCCGTCTCGATCAAGCCGCCTTGCTCGGCCCCTATGCCGACCTTGGGGCCATCCATCTGCTCAACGCGGTGGAGTCGGCTGATCCAGGCTCGACCGTCGCCCTCGTACAGCCTCAGTCGATCCTGTCGAGCCGGGATACCGAGGCCATGCGCACCCATCTCGGCCGGGTAGCCCCGTTGCGAGCGCTTTGGGCCGCTCGGGAGTTGTTGTTCGACGCCGGGGTGCGGGCCTGCGCTCCGGTCCTCGAGGTTGGTGGCCGGGGGGCAGACGAGATCGCCCTCTATCGGGGGCCATTGGTGGAGGCCAGCGGGTTCACTATCGCCCGACGCTGGAGCGCGGCGGCGGCCGATGCGTTGGGTGCGCCCCGACTCGAAGTGGTTGGGGAGCGGAGCCTTGGTGAGCTGGTGTCGGCTACGGCTGGCTTTCGCGACGAGTACTATGGGTTGGTTGGCGCCTGCCGTGAAGCCGGGCCGTCCAACGGTGATGGGGGGCGGGTGGTGACGGTCGGTTCGGTTGATCCTCTGACCGTGGCCTGGGGCCGTGAGGAGTTCCGCTTCGGGGGCAAGATGTGGACCAATCCGGTGGTTGATCGGGCCGATCTCCCGCCCAAGGTGCAACGCTGGTTCGATCGCCTGGCGCGGCCCAAGATCCTTCTGGCCACCCAGGCCAAGATCCTCGAACCCGTCATCGACCGGTCCGGTGACCTCGTCCCTGCCACACCCCTGATAGCGGTGCTGTGCGAGCCGTCGGATCTCGATCGAGTGGCTGCGGTGCTACTGGCGCCCCCTATCTCATTGTGGGCCTGGCGCCGTTGGTTCGGCACCGCCCTGTCGGTCGACTCGCTCAAGCTGGCGGCCAGGCAGGTGGCTGAGTTGCCTTTGCCGGCTGACGAGGCGCACTGGGCCGAGGCCGCTGAGCTCCTGGCCGAGAGCGGCGAAGAGGGGCCGGTAGTGGCCTGGGATCGGGCTCTGGAAGTGGCGACGATCATGACCGAGGCCTTCGGGGCCGGCCCCGAGGTGTTGGCCTGGTGGTCGGCACGGCGTAAATCACGGCCGTCTGAGATGGCAACGCCCTAGTCTCGGCTCATGAGCGACAGCGCCCTCGGCCGGCGATTCTGGGTGCTGTGGGCGGCATTCTCAGCGGCCAATCTGGGTGATGGGATCAGCTATGTCGCCTTCCCTCTGCTGGCTTTTGAGCTCGTCGACGATGCTCGGATGCTGGGGGTGGTTGCCGCCTTCCGGTTCCTTCCCATCGTGCTCGTCGGGTTGCCGGCTGGGGTGATCATCGACCGGTTCGACCGACGCAGGCTGGCGGCCCTGGCTCAGATCGCTCGGAGTGGTGTACTGGGGGCCCTGGCCTTGGCCGTCGCCACTGGTCGAGTCTCGATCGTGTTCATAATCGTTTCTGCCTTCCTGGTCGGGTTGGGAGAAGTCGTGACCGATGGTGGGCTGCCTGCCCTCGTCCGCGAGCTCGTACGGACGGATCAGCTGGAGGTGGCGAACTCGCGGATCTCAGCCACCCAGACCGTCACCAACCTCATCATCGGACCACCCGTCGGGGCCGCCATGTTCGGACTTGGGGCCAGCCTGCCCTTCGTCACCGGTGCCGTGACTTTCGCGGTGGGAGCGGTGGCGCTGCAGGCGTTGCCGGGCCAGTACCGGGCACCCCAGAGCGAGAGACGCGAGGGCCCGCTACGTGAGCTGACCGTTGGCTTGCGGTACGTGTGGGGTCATCCGGTACTACGACCGCTGGCCTTCACGGTGGCCGCGTTCGCCTTCGCCAGTGAGGCTGGCAATACCGTGTTCGTGGTGCTGGCCACCGAAAGGCTGGGGTTGGAACCGGTCGGGTTCGGACTCCTGATAAGCCTCGATGCCGTGGTGTCGGTGGTGATGTCGTTCTTCGTGGCTCGCCTCGTCGGTCGGATCGGACACGCCGGAAGCCTCCGGTTCAGTGTCGCGGCTTTCGCCTTGTCTGCCCTGATCATGGGATCAGCGACGATCGTGGCCGTCGCGGCGGTGGCCATGGCGCTGAGCGGGGTGTCTGAGCCGACGTGGAATGTGGTCAGTTCGACGTTGCGGCAACGTCTCGTGCCTGACGAGGTGTTCGGCCGGATGATGACGGCATACCTGGTAGTTGCCTGGAGCCTACAGCCCTTGGGGGCGTTGGCCGGCGGGATGGTGGCCGAGGTCTGGGGTCCCGAATGGGTCTATCTGGCCTCGGGGTTGTTGGTCGGTTCGCTCCTGGTAGGTGCTCGGCCCCTGTTCACCCAGGTGGAGCGGGCCATGGCCGAGGTGAATTGAGTGGGGTCAGTGGCCGCGCCTGATGAAGGCCGGCGGGCCGGGTTCGGTAGCATTGAGCAGATGTTTCCCCTTCGCCGGCCACCGGCCGATGACCAGGATCTGATCCCGGCCACAGGGGCATGGATTCCTGGTGATCCGCCGGCGGGGCGTCGATTCGCCCCGGTCTGCAGCGAGCGGTCATTCGCCCTGGAGGGGGGAGGCCGGTTGGACGAGATCACCGTGGCCTACGAGACATGGGGCACTCTCGACGCCACCGCGTCGAACGCCTTGCTGGTATGTCACGCCCTGACCGGCGACGCCCATGCCGCCGGTCAGTCGGGCCCCGGCCAGCCCACTCCTGGCTGGTGGGACGATCTCATCGGGCCCGGCCGGGCCTTTGACACCGACCAGTACTTCATCGTTTGTGCCAATGTGATCGGGGGCTGCCAAGGCTCGACGGGGCCCGCTTCACCCCATCCCTACGATGGTGAGCCCTATGGTTCGCGGTTCCCAGTCGTCTCGATTCGTGACATTGTCAGGACGCAAGCTCTCCTCGCCGATCATCTGGGTATCGAACGCTGGTTGTCGGTCATCGGGGGGTCGATGGGGGGTATGCAAGCCCTGGAGTGGCCAATCATCTACCCCGAGCGGGTGGCCTCGACGGTCTTGTTGGCCACGGCAATGGCGGCCAGCCCGCTGCAGATTGGCTGGAGCGAGGTCGGCCGGCTGGCCGTGGCTCACGATCCCAAGTGGAACAATGGCGACTATTACCATGCCGGTCCCGGTGAGGGTCCCCACGAGGGCCTGATGCTGGCTCGCCGGGTCGCCCAGATCCACTATCGGAGCGATCTGTCGCTGGCCAACCGTTTCGGGCGGACCACGGTCGACCGGCTCGATCAGTTCAACCTGTGGGACCGGTTCCAAGTCGAGAGCTATCTCGACTATCACGGCCAGAAACTGGCCCGGCGATTCGACGCCAACAGCTACCTGCTGCTGAACAAGGCCATGGACCTCCACGACATCGGACGGGGGAGAGGGGGCCCAGGGGTTGCCCTTGGCCGGGTCGACTGCCCCTGCCTTGTGGTGTCAATCGACAGCGACACCCTGTATCCGCCTCGCCAGCAGGTTGAGCTCCGGGATCTGCTTGTGGCATCGGGCGCCACCGTCGAGTACGAGGTCATCCACTCTGATCATGGCCATGACGGCTTCTTGCTCGAGTATTCACAGCTGACACCCCTGCTCGAAGGCTTCATTGCCGACCAGATCAAATCGGACTGAGCTGGGATTGGGATCGAAGGAGTTGGGTTGCCTGAGGGAGTAGAGATCGAGCTGTACCGGCGGGCCACCGAACCCATCGTTGGGCGAACCATCGCGGCTGTGCGGGCTGGCGATGACTGGTTTCTCAAGGGGGGTCTCACGGCCCGGGAGGTGACCGAGGCTGTGGTCGGCCAACGGGTCGAGGCCAATCGTCGCAAAGGAAAGCTCCTGGTCCTCGATCTGTCGAACGGGATTCGTCTCGGGCTGCGTTTCGGGATGACGGGCCGTCCCATCGTCGATTCGGTCATGGCCATCGACGATCTGGAGTACGCCAGCAACACCTACAAGCCGGAGTGGGATCGCTTCGTGTTGGAGTTCACCGACGGTGGGGATTTGAAACTGCAGGACCCGCGGCGACTCGGTGGGGTGCAGCTTGATCCTGACGAGGATGCCCTCGGGGTTGACGCTTTCGAGGCAACGCTGGGTGATCTGCGGCGACGGGTGCTGGTCGGGGAGGTAGCGCTCAAGGCCCGGTTGCTGGACCAGAGCCGGCTGGCCGGAGTGGGGAACCTGATCGCCGATGAGGTGTTGTGGCGGGCCAGTCTCGATCCGGCTCGGGCTGCGGGATCGTTGGCCGAGGGAGAGGAGAGGAGGCTGCACCGTCATCTCAGGAATGTGTTGCGGGACTTCCTGGCCAATGGGGGTTCCCACACCGGTCGGCTCCAACCAGCCCGGGTCCGGGGCGGGCACTGCCCCAAGGACGGGGTCGAGTTGTTGCGACGAGAAATCGGAGGGCGGACTACCTACTCGTGCCCCTCTCACCAGGTCTGATCGGCTACCGTTCATCGATGTGATCGGGATTGCCTTGGTAAGTGACGCTGACCAGACGGAGCAGGCGATCACTGGGTTGATCGT
>JAAETV010000657.1 GCA_024227975.1 Actinomycetes bacterium | reverse complement strand
CGTGATCTCGCTTTGCGTCGGGATCAACATCTACGTTGGGGCTTCGATGTCGCTTCGGACCTATCGGTCGAACCTGATCGAGTTCATCCGAGTGATCCGGTCCGGACATCCGGGGATACCGATCGTGGTGATGAGCCCCATCGGGTCACTCCCCAGGGAGCGTCTACCGTGTTATCCGCGGCTGATGCCGCCAGCGATCCGACGGAACCTCGGTCGGGTGGGTCGCCTGAGCGAGGTCGACGCCCTATTCGGGCCGACCTTGGAGGCAGTGAGGGAAGAGACCGAGAGCGTGGTCAACCTGCTCGCCGGTCGAGGTGATGATCAGCTGACCCATGTCGATGGGCGGACCATCATCGGAGCCGACGAGGCTCATCTGTTGGCCGACGGCCTCCATCTCAACCAGGCCGGGGAGGAGCTGATGGCCGAACGCTTCAGCCAGGTTCTGGCTCAACTCCTGGGCTAGAGGGGGGTGGGTCACGTTCCAGGCGCTCGGGTCTAGTTGGTGAACGTCTGGCGCATCTCAGTGCCCATGACTTCGAAGCCGAGCTTCTGGTAGAAACCCCGGTTCCCTTCGGTCGTGGGTATCAGGTAGAGGCCCATCTCAGCGCAGCCCCGTCGCTTGGCGTCGTCGATCGTCCTCTGGACCAGGATGCGACCCAGGTTGAGGCCACGGGCCGTCTCATCGACGATCAGCTCTTCCAGTTCGCAGTATTCACCTCCGTAGCGGATGGCGAGATTGTAGGAAACCGTTGCACAGCCGACGATGCCGTCATCGGTCTCGGCGACGACCATGGCGCCGCGCTCGCCAAGGAGATGGGAGGTGAACACCGCTGACCACCCCGGGGTTGGCTCTCGACCGGTCAGGGCCACGATCAGCTCGAAACAGCTTTCCTCATCCGCTGCGCTTGCTGGGCGCGTCCTGACCCCGTTCGGATGCTCTTCGACCCCTCTTGGGTCAGCCATCAGCTACGCCGACGTTGTTTGTGATTCTTGGCCCGGGGCTTGCCAGAGCGCTTGCTCTTGGTTGTCGTCTTGGCTTTCGATCCAGCCTTGGCCCCATTCTTGGCCTTCGCCTTGGAAACACTCTTCGGCTTCGGTGCTGGCCTTGGCCTGGAGACTGTCTTCTCGCCCTTCGGGGTCGATTCGGGCCTGGGCCTGGAGACCGTCCTCTCGCCCTCCGGGGCCGACGAGCGCCCCCGCCGACCTTCTTTGGATCGGGCTGACGAAGGCCTTGGCTTGACCCTCGCTTCACTTCGATCCGACCGGTTGGTGGAGTCGGCTTGATCGCCTGATCCATTACTGGTGCGACTGTTCGGCTTGCGCTTGTGATTGGAGGGCCTGCGGCCACGGTCTCGCCCGGGACGTTGGTCGACCCAGCTCTCGAGCTCTCGGGTCCGTGGCGGAGGCACGGTCTCGGGCTCACCGGCTGGTAGGCCCACCTTCTTCCGCAGACGAGCTACCGCCGTACGCTGGTCACGATTGACGAGCGACACCACCAAGCCGCCAGAGCCGGCACGGGCCGTACGGCCTGAGCGATGCACATAGTCCTTGTGGTCGGCCGGCGGATCGTAGTGGATGACACAGGCCACCCCGTCGACATGGATGCCTCGGGCCGCGACATCGGTGGCGACCAGGACCGCCACCTTGCCGGTGGTGAAGGCGTTGAGGGCAGCATTGCGCTGGGCTTGGCTCCGGCCACCATGGATCCAGCCGGCCTTGACTCCGGCTCGTTTCAGCTGGCGGGCCACCCGGTCCACTCCATGGCGGGTCCGGCAGAACACCATGGTTGGGCCATTGTCGTCGATCAGATCGGCAGCCAGGCCCAGCTTCTTGTCCTTCTCGGTTGCGATGAACCGATGGTCGACTTGGGAGAGATCGGGTTCCGTCTCCCCAACCTCATGATGGGCGGGGTCCTTCTGGTAGCGCCTGGTCAGGACTCGGACGTCGTTGTCAAGGGTGGCCGAGAACAAGAGTGTCTGTCGTTTGGACGACGTCAGATCGAGCAGTTCCTTGACCACGGGCAGGAAGCCCATATCGGCCATACGGTCGGCTTCGTCGATCACGACCTTGTCGACCTGGTCGAGGGTGAGCTCTCCCTGCGATAGAAGGTCCTGGAGCCGACCGGGGCAGGCGACGAGTAGGTCCACCCCCTTGCGCAATGGCTTGATCTGAGGCCCGAAGCCAACACCACCGTAGATGGCCAGGACCGATCGTCCGACACTCTCGGCCAGGGGCTCCAGCTCACGACGGATCTGCTCGGCCAGCTCTCGGGTCGGGGCCAGGATCAGGCCGCGAGGTCGCCTTGGCTTGGCTCGGCCCAGGTTGGCCAACAGGGGGAGGCCGAAGGCGATCGTCTTCCCTGACCCGGTCGGGGCTCGAGCGGCAACATCGCGGCCGGCCAGAGCATCGGGAATGGTGAAGGCCTGAACCTCGAACGGTGTCTCGATGCCACGTCGAGTCAGTACCTCAACCAGGGCGTCAGGCACCCCAAGCTCGGCGAACGTGGATTGGTCTTGCATGGTTTGTCTTCTCTGCCGGCCTTGGCCGGGACTTGATCAGGGCCCGGGTGTCGACGCTGCCAGCAGCTCGATCCGATTGCCTAATGGGTCCTCTAGGTAGACCTGGACGTTCCCGTCCACCCGTTCACCCGTTCACGGTAGGTGATGGTGGTGTCTGAGTTGGAGAGAGCGTCAATGGATGAATCCAGGTTTGCTACCAGGAGAGCTGGATGGGCCTTGCGGGCCGGTCGGAAGTCAGGATCGACTCCCAAATGGATGCGCACGTTCATAGCCTCGAACCAGCACCCACCACGGCCAGCTGGAACCGGGGGCTTGGGCTGGCGAACCAGACCGAGGACTCCCTGGTAGAAGCGGACCGCGTCAGACTCAGCCTCATCACCAGCTGGTTTGGCCAGCTGGATGTGATCGAAACCGAGTATGTTCACCGATCCACTCTATCGGGCGTTGGGGCTGCCGAGCCTTGGCACACTGGTGCCGTGACCCATGACCCTCATCGACTCTCATCCCTGGTGAGGGTATTGGTCGTCTCCATGGTGGCCGTCGTCTCCATGATGGTGGCTCTGACCTCACCGGCTGAGGCCACCTGGTCGATCGTGGCCGCCGATCCTGAGAGCGCTGAGGTGGGCGCAGCGATCGCCTCCTGTGTCCCGGTCGAAATCCTGGGCCGCGTCGGGGAACCACTGGCGCCAATCATCGTGATCCCGGGGGTGGCTATTGGGGTCACCCAGGCCCAGATGAACCTGGATGCCCCGGCCCGCATCCGGGAGCTGGTGGCGGCCGGGGCTACCCCCCGTGAGATCATTGATGAGCTGACCTCCCCCTCTTTCGACGAGGTGGCTTCCCTCCGTCAACACGCCATCGTCCGGCTCCCATCCGACGTTGCTGCTGCCACTGGGGCTGACAACTCACCTGAGGCCCTCGATCAGGTGGCAGAGGGGGTATCGGTTCAGGGGAACCTCCTGGTCAGTACGGCAGTGGTCGACGACGCTATGGCTGCGTTCCTCGATGCCGCTGGGGCCAACACCGATCTGGCCTCGGCTCTGGTTGACGGCTTGGTTGCCGGCTCGGCCGCCGGGGGGGACCGGCGCTGTGGTGACCAAACGGCATTGTTCGCCCAGTTGGTCGTAGCCAAAGCGGGTGATGATCCGAGCACCCCGTCGACCCTGTTGACAGTGAGTGTCGACCAGGGAGATGGCCAGAACCCCGTCGCCTTGTTGGCTGACGCCTTCCTGGAGGGCAGGACAGGAGTCATTGATGCCGGAGCCTCCGAGCCGGGTTCGGGGGGCCTGGTCAGGATCCTGGTGTTGGTGGTCGCCGGATTGATGGTCGTGGTCTCTCTGGTCGCTCTCAAGCGAGGAATGGGCTCGGTCAGCGCTCGTCGCTGAGCCCAATCGAACACCGGGTCGACTGGCTTGGGGGAGTAATTCGCAGGCGTCGAAGGTTGATGTCGGCAAAAATGGCTCGATGTCAACATCACGGTCGCTCCACTGGCGGGCTACCGCGAGGCTGATCCGGCCCGACGCCGGTCGCTACGCCGCCCTCTCTGTCATCGTGATGGTGAGCGCCATTGCGGCCCTGGCGGGACCAGTCATTCTCCGGGAGCTCATCGATCGCGCCGGCCAGGGGGCAACCCTGGCCTCTCTCGTCGCGCTGGCGGTCGTTTACCTGCTGACGGCGGTGGGATCCCAGCTTGCTGCCCTCGGCGTCTCGGTCATGACCACGGCGACTGCATGGCATACCGCCAATTCCCTCCGGCTTCAGCTGACCGATCATGTCCTCGGTCTCGACCATGAGTTCCACCGGAGCCACAGCCCCGGGGAGCTGATCGAACGCATCGACGGCGATGTCACCTCCGTTTCTGACTTCCTGGCTGTCGTGTTGGTTCGGGTCCTCTCGGCTGTGTTCCTGATCGTGGGGGCGGTCGCCGTGGTTGCCACCATCGAGTGGTGGCTGGGGGTCGGCATGGCTACCTACGCCGCCGTCGTCGCCCTGATCGTCTTCGTTCACCGCAACCAGGCGGTGGCCGAGTCAGCCGACGAGATGAGTGCCAGTGCCGCCCTCTACGGGGGCATCGAGGAACGCCTTACCGCATCAGAAGACCTGCGGGCCAACGGAGCTGGCCCCTACGCTGTCGCCCGCTTCGTTGCTGACACCAGCCGCTACATCGAGGTCGTGGTGCGCCGCGAACGTGCCTTCCTTCGCATGTGGCGCCGGCTCCAGCTGTCGATCATGAGTGGTGCCGCCCTGGCCCTGGTGGTCGGGGCAGCCGGGATGCAACTCGGATTCTTGACCATTGGCTCTGCCTTCCTCCTGTTTCAGTACAGCCGCCGTATCCAGAACCCCTTGGAGGAGATCAGCCATGAGCTCGACCTCGTCCAGAAGGCCAACGGGGCCATGTCGCGGGTGGTGAATATGCTGGCGACCGAGTCCACCATCGGTGACGAGGGCAAGACATCACCTCCGGCCGGGCCGCTCTCGATCGACTTCGAACAGGTCGGTTTTGACTATGGCGACGGGCTGCTCGTCCTCGACGGGATCGACATGACCATCGGGGCCGGACGCTCCGTTGGCATCGTCGGCCACACTGGCTCGGGCAAGACGACACTGTCTCGTTTACTGGTCCGCCTCATCGAAGCCACTTCGGGCCAGCTCAGGCTGGGTGGGGTGGCGATAGCCGACATCTCGATGACCGAGTTGCGGCGGCGGGTGGCCTATGTCCCCCAGGCGGTCGATCTGCTGTCAGGCTCGATTCGCGACAACCTCACCATGTACAACCCCGATTTCGCCATCAGTGACTCCAGGATCGACACCGTGTTGAGGGAGGTCGGTCTCGAGCGATTCAGCGGGGAGGCCAAGTACCAGCTCCTGGGGCCGGCGGGAACCGGCCTCTCAGCCGGTGAGGGTCAGCTGCTGGCCTTGGCCCGGGTCTGGCTCCGCCAGCCCGATTTGGTGGTGCTCGACGAGCCGACCTCCCGGGTCGATCCAGAAACCGAGATCAAGCTCGAAGCGGCCATCGCTGCGCTGTCGGCCGATCGCACGGTAGTGATAGTAGCCCACCGGCTCTCGACCCTGCGCCACGTTGATGACATCGTCGTCGTCGAAGGAGGCAAGGTCGTCGAGCTCGGACCGCGAGCCCAGCTCGTGGCCGACGAGCAGTCCCGCTACCACCAGTTGCTGGCCAGCGGCCTGGAACTGGAGAAAGCCGAGGGGGTGAACCCATGAACACCGCTGAACCGATCAACACTCCCAATCCGATGAGCACATGGAAACTGACCTGGACCGCAGCCAAGCATGAGGGTCGGTACTTCTGGCTCGGGGGTGTCGCCTTCCTCGGCTTCTTCGTTGCTCCCGCCATGCTGGGTTGGGTCATCGGGCGCGCCTTCACCGCCCTGGAGCAGGGTGAGCCCCAGCGACTCTATTGGT
>JAAETV010000656.1 GCA_024227975.1 Actinomycetes bacterium | reverse complement strand
TGAGTCCGTGAGCGTGATGAAACAACAAGACCTCTGCCACTGCTATCGACCCCCATAGTGTCGGAACGCGGTGGCCACATCCTTGCAGCTCGCGCTTGTTCGGCGGTGCCACGCCGGCAACCAAGGTCGACGTACGGCACTACCGGCGATGTCGAGTGCTCAAGGCGCTCGGAAACCACGAGCCTCACCGGACAGATGGTCAACTCCACCGATCGGCTCCGCGTAGCGACCCCAGGCCGGGATTTCCGGTCAGGCCAGTAGTGCCGGTGTGGTGGCCTACTCAGTGCCTACTCAGAGTGCGCATTATGGAGCGGTTTCGCTTTGGTCGAAGGCGAGGCGGACGAGCGGGACGACAGAGATCGAGATTGCCGGTTTGATCAGGCTCTGACTGCTTCCTTCGTCACTCGCCCCGCTTCTCGCCGGCGCATCCTGGCCACAGCCGAGGCGAGGAGACCGCTTGACGGCCCGGGGGCTGAAGTCGAGAGACCGGATTAGTTAACTGTTCATCTGGGCGTTGAACGCACGGCGACCTCGCCCTGCAGGCACTATCGGCCCGCTGTCGGGCGGGCTAGTCCGGCCTCGTTGCTCGGCTATGCCGGGCCACCTCGGGTTCAGCGATACAGATATTGCCCCTGGAGTCCCGGAGCGCTGACCTCGGTGCCTTCACTCGGGGAGGGGGTCGAGAGGTCGGTCAAGCCGATTCGTCAGGCGCTGATCTGGGGTGCTCGGCGCGCTTGGAGGTAGTCGAAACTCCAACCTTCTGATCTGTGGGGGGATGTGGGACGTTTCTGGGTAGTCCCCGGTGCTGCCCGCTCCATCTGGAGCTGCAGGTGTGGTTGAGGGATAGTGTCTTTTGACCCTACGGGGTCGGCGATTGGCGAATTACCGTCGGAATCGACCTATTGTCAACTCGGCGGCTCGCGCTCAGCGTGGCTGCGGTGCGAGGTGGATCCGGCGCCGACAGGCGGATCGCGACCTAAGGACAGCCAATGTTTGATGGCACTGGCTTGTGGCTCATCTTTCCGATCATAGGGATGGCCTGCATGTTGCTCATGATGTCCCGGATGTGGGGCCTGTGGGGGGGCGGCCAAAGACGTGAGCCGGGCATGGGTCCGAGGCACACGGGTCCCATGGGCATGATGGACAGTGACCGCCACGGCGAAGTGGATGACATTGACCGCCGCCGTGGGGGGGATGAAGACGCCATGGATGTGCTGCGTAGGCGCTACGCAGCGGGGGAACTCAACGACGACGAGTTCGATGCCATGCGTCGCAAGCTCGAGGGCCGGTCGTAACGAGGCGCGACCCCGCCTTCCGTTTCTCGATCTGCTCTGCGACGCCGGGCTCATAGGGGAGTTTCGGGATTCTCAACCCCACGGCTTTCATCACCTGTCGATGGACACCAGGGCATTCGTACCAGCTCGACGCCAACGACCGCCCGGTCACGGGCGGAAGAGTTCGTGGCGGCCCAAGGAGTCGTGATCCGAGCCTCGCATTGACCGGGAGAGTCTGGGCGGCATCAACGCCAAACTGATCTCGGAGCCCGTTCAAGGATCACCTGTCGTTGATCGGCCCACCGCTGTTCAAGCTCTTCGAAGGACTGGGCCCGAGCCAAGGTGGACAAGGTCTCGTCTATCTCTGGGCTGATACTGGTTGTGGACACGCTCATCGTCGTGCTCGCCTCTAACGCCAGCGCCACCGTCGTTTCGGGTTGAGCTAAGGGCTCGTCCTCGCCGGGCGTGCATCCAGCTCCGAGCAAGGAAAGCAAGCCAACTATCACAACAACCGTCCGGACCACGCCACATTCTCACACCCCACGGACCGCTCGATATCACTCACGCACAACGTCGCCAAGCGATGCTCGGCAACCGGCGATGTGAGCGGGCCTGGTGCTCGGAAATCTTCATGTACGCCGTGGCACGATCGCCTCCCACGAGCGGCAAGAGCGGCACCTGCGAGCGGGTTGGCGCATGACGGAGCGCGGTTGCTGTTCCCAACACAGAGTGATTGACGTTGCCACGACCTGGAAGCCGTTGTTGTCCACCAGCCGGGCAGATTCCGATGGCCGCCCGCACGGGGCCCCAAAGGCTGGATTCCCGCATATGGGGGGATCGAGAAAACCTTGGGGAATGGCTCCGGTTTCACCTCTTGACTGCCTCTATCGGGGGGCACCTAGAGGAAGGAAATGCAATGGCTTCAGTACTGCAACTCGCAGCGCGGCCGTCGGCTACCGCAGATCCAACCAAGACCTCACGGCATCGAACCGTCGGCTTGGGCTTGGCTGTCGTTGGTTTGATGGGCACCTCTGTATCCGCTATCGGCAACTTAGTTGCCGCCGGAGGGATCGACGCCGACAACTCGTACCGGGAGACACTGGCCTGGACGTTCGGCCTGTCGATCTTCTCCTTCGGTGTCATCAAGATTGCCATCGCCACCATCTTGATGGGAATCATCGTCCGGCTCTGGTTCCGGGTCGACAGCATGAAAGCATCGCTGCCGACGCTCAGAGCTCAGACCGGATCACCGAGAGCCACCACTGGCGTGGTCAAGACTGACTGGGGCAAGGCCGTGGTGACCGATTCGGTCCCCAAGAGCATCCCCATTCACCGCATGGCTCGGGTCATGTGGCGTCCGATGTTGGTTATGGGGGCTATGGCTTTGACCGCAGGCCTCGTCAGCTCGTGGGTTTGGGCCAACGAGACCGCAGGAACCGAGAGCTTCCGTCAGGCCGCCGCCTTCACCCAAGGCATCGAGTTCCTGGGTGAGGCCCTGCTCCTCTCGGGTATCTCGTTCCTGCTCGGCACCATCATGGCTGGCCTTCGTGAAGGTGGCGGCGAGGTCCAATCGAGCCTCGGTCTTCCCGTCACCACCCTGAAAATGCCGGCAACGGCCAAGGCCTTCGTCGCTCTGATGATGATGGGCATGATGGCGGGGATTGCCCAGTTCGTGCTCTATCTCGTTGCCCTCGGCAGCGCCGGCGACCCCGCCAGCTTCGCCTCATGGTCGAACTGGCTCGGCCCATTCCGTGAGCTTGCTCTCGGCTTGATTCTGGCTGGCATCGTGCTGGCTCTCGTCACCATCGGCAATGTGCTTGGTTTCCAATTCGACCGGGTCAAGTCCATCATCCGCACCGGTTCCTGAGACCAGGCCCGAGATCACACCAACAGATCAGACAAGGAGAACTCAAATGGCTACAACCGCACGAATCGCAATCCCCAAATCAGCGGTCTCCCGCAAGGACGGCTTCACCGTCGTCGGCTCGGACCGCAGCCTCGGCTACAACCTCCCCCAAGTCATGGGGCGCCGCCTCTGGCTCCCGATGTTCGCCATGGCCCTCATGGGCTGGACCGTCGGCTTCATCCTCGCCATCGTGGAGGCGGCCACCGACAGGGCTCAGGTCGATGATCTTCAAACGCTCAGCCATCTGGTGCCGGCGTTCATGTTCATCGGCTTCCTCGGGGTCTTCGCCGCCATTTCCTTCGCCATCGCCCGCATCCTGGGCGAGTTCCGCAAGGGTGGAGGAGAAGTCCAGGAGTCAGCCAGCGCTCAGGTCCAGACCTTGAAGATGCCGAATTCAGCAAAGGCCATGCTCGCCTTCATGATGATGGGCATGATGGTCATGGGTGGGGGCGTGGTGGTCAACTTCATCGGGGCCGGTTCCTTCGACGGGACGA
>JAAETV010000655.1 GCA_024227975.1 Actinomycetes bacterium | reverse complement strand
TACCTCATCGAGTCCGACGGAAGGCGGGTGACAGCCGTTCACCCCCACCCTCTCGACCCCGACCCGTCCCCGATCGGCGAGGGGTTGAAAGCAGTCACCGAATGCCGGGTGGCTCGGCCCTCGATCCGCCAATCATGGTTGGAGGGAGGGCCAGGAACGGCGACCGGGCGTCGTGGTCATGATCCCTTCGTTGAGGTGAGCTGGGATGGGGCTCTGGATCTGGTTGCGGCCGAACTGAGGCGGGTCCGTGACGACCATGGTCACCCTTCGATCTACGGAGCCTCCTACGGCTGGGGTTCCTCTGGCCGGTTCCACATGCCGTCGAACCAGACCTACCGCTTTCTCCGCCAGTTCGGGGGCTACACCGACGGTCGGGGAACGTACTCGGCTTCGGCCGTCGAGGCCATCATCCCTCACCTGATCGGTCAGCCCTACGGCCGGTCGGTCGGCCAGCAGACCTCTTGGGCCCAGATCGTGGCCAATACCGATCTCCTCGTCAGCTTCGGCGGCCTCCGAATCAACAACGCCCAGGTCACCTTCGGCGGCCAGGGGCCTCACCACACCCGCCGCTGGCTGGACCAGGCCCGAGACCGGGGTGTCCGCTTCGTCAACATCGGACCTCTGGCCGACGATGAGCCGGCCGATCTCGACAGCCGCTGGCTGCCTACTCGTCCCGGAACCGACGTCGCTCTGATGGCCGGACTCATCCACACCGTGGTGGTGGAAGGCCTGGCCGATGACGACTTCCTGGAGCGCTACACTCATGGCTGGCCGACCCTGTGGGCCTATCTGTCGGGCGACGCTGATGGCCAGCCCAAGACGGCTGGTTGGGCTACCGGGATCTGTGGTCTCGACGAGGCCACCATCGTCGACCTGGCCCGCCGGATGGCCTCGGGGCGGACCCTCATCAATCTGAGCCTGTCGATGCAGAGAGCCGACCATGGGGAGCAGCCCTATTGGATGGCCCTGGCCTTGGCTGCCGTCCTCGGCCAGATTGGACTCCCCGGGGGTGGGTTTGGCTTCCCCTTCGGGGCCAACGGCAATGTTGGGGCTGGCCAGACCCGCAAGCGGATCCCCGGCTTGCCTGTGCCCCCGCTCCCCCCCGGTCCACCTGTCATCTCGGCCTCCCGCCTCACCGAGATGTTGGAGAACCCGGGAGGGGGCTACCACTTCAACGGTGAGTACGGGGTCTTTCCCGACATCAGGCTGATCTATTGGGCCGGAGGCAATGTCTTTCACCACCACCAGGACCTCAACCGGCTGACCAGAGCCTGGCAGAAGCCGGAGACCATCATCGTCCATGAGCCCTTCTGGACGCCGATGGCCAAACGGGCCGACATCGTCCTCCCGGTGACGACGCCCCTCGAGCGAAACGACCTCGGAGGGGCCGAGACGATCCTGATCGCGATGAAACAGGCCATCGCTCCCTGCGGCGAAGCCCGCGACGACTATGCCGTCTATTGCCAACTGGCCGAGCGGCTTGGGTTCGGGGAGATCTTCAGCGAGGGGCGAACGGCTGATGAGTGGGTCGAGCATCTCTACCGGGAGTTCCAGGCCGTCAACGACTACGCCCCCTCCTTCGAGCAGTTCTGGGCCGACGGGGTGTTGGACCATCAGATGGCCACGATGGGTGCCACCGATCAGGTGTTCCTGTCGGCGTTTCGGGCTGACCCAGACGCCGCTCCGCTCTCAACCCCCTCAAAGAGGCTGCAGCTCTTCTCCGAAACCATCGCCGGCTTCAACTATGACGACTGTCGCGGTCACGCTCGATGGTATGAACCGTTCGAGCGGTTGGGTACCGAGCAGGCCGAGCGCTGGCCCCTCCACCTGATATCGAACCAACCCCGGACCCGGCTCCACTCTCAGTACGACCATGGACCGCTGAGCCGGCAGGCCAAGGTTGGGGGCCGTGAGCCAGCTCGGCTCAATCCCGCTGATGCCGCCGCCAGGTCCATCACCGATGGTGACGTCGTCAGGTTGTTCAACGATCGAGGGGCTTGCCTGGCCGGGGCGGTTCTGAGCGACGCCGTCGCTCCTGGTGTGGTCGAGCTGGCCACCGGTGCCTGGTATGACCCCGATCCCGACGGGATGTGCAAGCACGGAAACCCCAACGTGTTGACGCGGGACAAGGGCACCTCACAGCTGGCTCAGGGGCCGAGCTCGCACACCTGCCTGGTCGACATCGAGCGCTTCGAGGGGGAACCCCCGCCGATCACCGCCTTCGACCCACCTGAGCTCGTATCTGGCTAGGACCCAGGGATCAGGTGCCGAGCAGGCGCTCGACCTCGTCGACCAGTCGTTCTTCGCCTATGAGCCCGTATCCGGTTTGAACGAATGAGCCATCATCGTTGATGAACATGAACGTCGATTGCCCTTTGGCGCCGAAACGGGTCCACAGCTCACCGGTTTCGTCGTCGAGGTGGGTGAACTCGCCGGTTCCAGTCTGTTCGATGAAGCCGGCGAAGTCGCCGCCGGGGGCCATGCCGGCGATGCCGATGATTTGGATCTGATCTCGGAACTGGGCTTCGACCGCTGCGACCGCAGGGCCCTCTGCTTTGCACGAGCTTCACCATGGCGCCCAGAACCAGATGACCAGATCCTTGTTGGCCAACCCGGCCAGGTCGAAGCTCGCCCCCTGGACCGTCGTGGCCTGCCCTTCGAAGGTGGTGGCGTTGAGGAGGTCGCCACCGGTCTCCACCTCGGTGGTGGTTGTGCTGGTGGTGGAGCCATCTGAAGTAGCGGCTGGAGTGTCGCCCGTCTCGGTCTGTTGGGCGTCACTATCGCTGCTGGAGCAGGCAACCGCGCCCAGGGCCAAAGCAAGTAGCACCACAAGCCAGGCCGCAGCCTGGCCCGATCCTCGGGCTGGTAGGGGTAGAGACATCACCCTCAGCTTCGCACAACCAGTCCGCCAATGGGCCGCACATCCACGGCCGGTTGATGTCCGT
Source organism: Actinomycetes bacterium (assembly GCA_024227975.1). Next base: position 79 of record JAAETV010000655.1, on the reverse strand, counting down.
TGGGTTGAAGTGTCGCCTACTCGTCTTCGAAGGGTGGGACCCGAACCAGCTCGCCACCGTCGAGCACCATGGTTTGGCC
>JAAETV010000654.1 GCA_024227975.1 Actinomycetes bacterium | reverse complement strand
GTGTCGTCGGCTTCCGAGGTGTCATCGGTCGAGACGTCAGCGACACCGTCGTCGGTATCTTCGTCGCCGGCGCAGGCCGCTGCCACCAGGGCAAAGGCGAACAGAAGGGCCAATAGGCTCTTCCAACGGGCATGGCTCATAGGACTAACTCTTTCGTGTCATGTCCAACTTGGACAGGTCGTCTCCCCGAAAACGAATCGCATCATGAAATGCAATCGTTTTCATCAAGCTGCGCAGGTTAGTAGCGCCAACGCCGTTCCCCCACCGCCGGGGAAGATCTACCAGAATTCGTAACCGCTCGTCAATGAACCCCAACGGCAGCTAGCCGGCCGCGATGAAGCCGGTGGCCGCAATGGCACCGACGAACCCGAAGCCTTGAGCCCGGGTCATTCGCTCATCGAGAAGGAGACGGGCCAGGACAACGGTAGCGATGGGATAGAGCGAGGTCAGCACCGCAACGATGGCCAGGGCCCCTCGTCCGGTTGCGTAGAGAAAGCCGACGTTGGCCATCGTGTCCAGCAGTCCGGCGATCGCGATCAGACGCCATGTTCGGGGGTCGGTCGGGAATAGGGTCTCTTGCCGTCCCCAGACCCAGATGACGAGAAGCACTGCGGTCAGGCCGAGGCCGGTGACGATCCTGGCCCCGACAATGGGCCACGGAGCAGAGCCAGGATCGGTGGCATCGAGGAGGATGAACATCGTCCCGAAGCCAACACCGGCCAGGAGCGACTCGATGAGCGCCTGGGGCGTGACGGGAGCGGTCTCATCGTGGTCGACAGACGATGAGGACACCAACCCGATGGCCACGAGACCGGTGCCGATCCCCAGCCAGGCGATGACGGCCAACTGTTCGCCGCTCACGACACCGTGAGCAGCGGGGACCATGGCCGAGGTGATGGCGGTCAAAGGGGCGACGACGTGCATGGGGCCGACGGCCAGTCGTCGGTACAACAGGCCAACCCCTATTCCGCCAAAGATACCGCTGGCGGCTCCGAGAACTAGGTCCCTGAGCTCGGCCGAGGTACCCGAGACCGCTGAGACGAGGAGGACGCCCACCAGTCCGACCAGGTGAGAGCCGCCGACGACCTGGATTATCGAGGCTCGCTTCGATGCCAAGCCACCGCAGAAGTCCCCGGATCCGAAGATGACGGCGGTCATCAGGCTCACGAGAATCACCATCGGGCATATTGTTGCTGGTATCCGAATCGGAATGGCAGACGTTTACCAGGATGTGTTCGACGCCCGCTTCACCATGACCCGCCGACAGCGCCAATCTTTGGTCGCCGTCCTCAGTGGGGCCGTTCTGGCCCTTGCCGCGTTCCTGGCTCTCCGCCAGCCGATACGAGCCATCGGCCCTTCCGACGACCCTGTCGCCAACAGTGTGGTGAACGGTGACGGCGATGATCTGTCGGTACCGGATGGCATCACCCAATCGGCGAAGCCAGACGCTGTTGTACTGGGTCTCTCTCCCGACGCTGGGATCGCCCAGATCCAGCCGGTTCGCGCCACGGCTGAGAGACCTCCCACGAAGCCATCGACCACGGCCCAGGCTCCCCCTTCGACCAGCACCACGACCTCGACCGTGGTCTCCCCCTCGTTGACGACGAGCACCACGACCTCATCGTCGGTTCCCACCATCCCACCAACGACCGGGACCACGATTCCGCACCCGACCGACGTCACCAAGCCGCCGACAACCCGGCCCTCGACCACTGTGATCACGATCCTGCCGAGCGTGACCATTGACCCAGAACCGACCTTCACCATCCCCGATCCGTCGATCACCCTCCCGCCAGAGTCGGTTCCGACCAGCCGTGACGGGTCCGGTTGAGAGGGTGGCGGTGCCCGGGTAGCCGATCCCGAGTCCTGACGTGGACTATCACCTAGGTAGGTATGGCGACATGCGTATAGGG
>JAAETV010000653.1 GCA_024227975.1 Actinomycetes bacterium | reverse complement strand
GATAATTGGTGTAACTGCCGTTGGCATGTCTAGTTGTCGGTGGGGAGGATGCGGCCTTCGAAGGTGATGGCGAAGGCGTTGAGAGCACCTTTCCATCGGTTCATCCAGCGTTTCCTTCCCTTGCCGGTGGGGTCCAGACTACGCACCACGAGATAGAGACATTTCAATGCCGCTTGTTCGGTGGGGAAATGACCCCTGGCTCGGGTGGCTCTGCGCATCCTGGCATTCAACGATTCGACCGCGTTTGTCGAGTAGATGACCTTGCGGATCTCCGGTGAGTAGTCGAGGAACGGTGAGAACTCGGTCCAGGCGTTCTCCCACATCCTGACGATGGCCGGATACTTCTCATCCCAGATCTCGGTGAACTCGACAAAGCGTTCCTTGGCGTCATGTTCCGACACCGCGGTGTAGACCGGTCGTAGCTCCCGGGCGAGTTTGTCCCAGTCGGCCTTGGAGGCAAACCGGAACGTGTTGCGGATCAGATGCAGCACACAGGTTTGGACTATCGCCAACGACCAGATGTTCCCGATCGCCTCCGGCAGACCCTTCAATCCGTCACAGACCACGATGCAGACGTCGGCGACTCCTCGGTTCTTGATCTCGGTCAACACTTGGAGCCAGAACTTGGCTCCTTCGCCGCCGTTACCCACCCACAACCCCAAGATGTCTCGTTCCCCGTCGACGGTGACCCCGATGGCGGTGTAGACGGGCCGGTTGGTTACCTGCCCGTCGCGGATCTTGACCACCATGGCGTCGATGAACACCACCGGGTAGACGCGATCCAAAGGCCGGTTCTGCCATTCCGACATCTCGCCGATCACTCGGTCGGTGATCCGGCTGATCGAGTCCCTGGAGACATCGGTGCCGTAGACCTCCGCCATATGCGCTGCCACCTCGCCAGTCGTCAACCCCTTTGCGGTGAGCGAGATCACCATCTCATCGACACCGGTGAGGCGTCGCTGCCGTTTCTTGACCAACACGGGTTCGAAGCTGCCGTCACGATCACGGGGCACCTCGATGTCCACAGGTCCCACATCAGTCAGGAGCTTCTTGGCGCGGGTGCCATTGCGCGAGTTAGCTTTGTTCCGACCGGCCGGGTCATGCTTGTCGTAGCCAAGATGTTCTGACATTTCGGCCTCGAGCCCAGCCTCCAACACATTCTTGGTCAACCCGGACAACAGTCCGCCAGGACCGACCAGCTCCACACCATCATTCCTTGCACGTTCGACCAGCTCCTCAGCAAGCTGCTTTTCCTCCGGCGATACAGCCGCCGGTTCAGAGATACTCGTCACTGCCTGTTCCTTTCCGCCAAGCCACAACGGCTCAGCATCTCAGGCCAACAGGCAATTACACCGGACTTCCGAGTGTCATCCTGATGCTCGCCGGGCCTCCTGCCAGGGGGTTACGGTTCGGTCCTGCGCTCGGTGATGACTTAACCAAGAATGTGGCCTTGTGCCTGTTGTCAGACCTGTCGCACCGAGTGTGGGGCCGGCAGGTGCG
>JAAETV010000652.1 GCA_024227975.1 Actinomycetes bacterium | reverse complement strand
GGTGGTGATAACGGGTGCCGCCGGCGGCATCGGCCGGGCGGCCGCAGTCCGGTTCGCCTCCGAGGGTGCATCGGTGGTGGCCGTCGACCTCGCCGGAGATGGCCTGGCCGACACGGTGGCCGCAGTCGAGGCCGCCGGTGGACCAGCCACGGCGGTGACCGCCGACGTGACCCGCTCCGATGACGTGGAGGGCTATGTACAGGCTGCCGTCGACACCTTCGGCGGTGTGGATGTGCTGTTCAACAACGCCGGTATCGAGGGGACCGTCGCCGGCCTCGAGTCCTATCCCGAGGACTTGTTCGACAAGGTCATCGCCGTCAACCTCAAAGGGGTGTGGCTCGGTATGCGCCACAGTGCTGATGCCATGCGACGCCGGGGCGGAGGTGCCATTGTCAACACGTCCTCGATTGCCGGGCTTACGGCCACTCCTAACCTGATCGCCTATGGAGCGTCGAAGCATGCGGTGGTTGGGATGACGAAGAGCGCAGCTATGGAGCTGGCCCCATCTGGAATCCGAGTCAATGCCGTGTGTCCGTCCCCGATCGAGACCCGCATGATGCGCTCGATCGAGAGCGCATCATCTCCCGAAGATCCCGAAGCGGTGAAGAAGTTCATGTCCGAGAGCATCCCTCTGGGACGCTACGGTGAGCCGGAGGAGGTGGCGGCCCTGGTCGCCTTCCTCTGCTCCGATGAAGCCTCATACATCACCGGCGGTATCTATCCCATCGACGGTGGCCGCACCGCCCGCTAGTCGGGGTAGCGCCAGACGTCGGCCGGCTGATCGGCATCGGTGTCGATCATCCAGTTGGGAATGGCCAATGGCGGCCCATGGTCCGATCCCTCAGTTGAACCACCCGTAGTCGAGCCTCCGGCCGGGACCAGGACCATCGTGACCCTGGTGCCGATACCCACCTGCTCCACCAGTTCGGGTGGGGCCAGCTCCCCGTCGGCGGTTACCAGGTTCCCGGCCACCCGGAGGGCCTCATGTTCGGTTGGCTCACCCAACTGGGTATCGAGATCAACGAGCAGGATCAGGTACGGGGTATGGGCCCGGAAGGCGGGCTGGATGGCGTGATGGACCTCGGTGTAGCTGTGGACCGCACCCTTGCCTTCGACCGGGACCCAGTCGTACTCCCGGTCCCGGCTCCAGGGGCAAGCCGTCGACGGGGGATAGCGCAACAGGCCAGAGGAGCGACCCTGTTGGAGCCGGAACTCTCCCTGAGCGCAGTACTCGAAGTAGGCCCAGTTCTCCTTGTCGAGATTGGAGATGGCCAAGGGCATCCCTAGGTATTCGCCTTCGATCGGCATCTCAGTCGCCCCTTTCCATGACCAGGGCGGAGGCAGTGGCTGGGGTGGCCCAACCCAGGTTGGCCGTCAGCTCGGCCCCTCGGACCTGGCGGCATCCGCCGACGCCGTAGTCGTAGGTGTGCTGTTTGGCTCCGCCGCCATCGACAGGGCAGGAGTCGTCGACCTCGCCCCGGAGTTGGCGGACATTCTCGATGACCATGCTCATCCCGTGGGTATAGCCCTCACACAGATGCCCGCCCGAGGTGTTGTTGGGGCGGGCCCCACCAAGTTCGATGATGCCGCTCGACACATAGTCGCCCCCTTCGCCCTTGGCGCAGAAGCCATAGTCCTCCAGCTGGAGCAGGGTGGTGAAGGTGAAGGCATCGTAGGAACCGGTCACGTCGATCTCATCGGGCCCGACACCAGCATTGGGCCAGAGGATGTCTTTGGCGTAGTGCCCAGCCACGGTCGAGATGGGGCCGTGTTGGTAGTGCATGTCGAGGCGGGGTTTGGAGCAACGCCCGACAACGGATCGGATCAGGGC